>NZ_BCSQ01000027.1 GCF_001570945.1 Janibacter anophelis NBRC 107843 | reverse complement strand
AGGCTCTCTCCTCCCCACCCACCCACCCGGTCGAGGTATCCGCGCGGACGAATCATCAGCGCGTCGGCATCCACCCGGACCTCCAGCGTTTGGCAGGGTGGTGGCATGGACGACGCGACGCTCATCGCCCGCACCGCCTCCAACCGGCGCCTCTTCGCCGATGTGCTCGACCGACTCGGTGAGGCCCATGCCCACGACGCGACCCTGTGCGAAGGGTGGGACGTGCGCACGCTCGCCGGTCACCAGCTGCAGCCGGTCCACGTGCCGTCGTGGCGCTTCCTGATCACCGCGGCCATGCAGCGATCGATGGCGCGTGCCTGTGACCTCCACGCCGCTCGGCTGGGGGACCGGCCACTCGCCGAGACGGCGGCCGAGCTGCGGCAGCACGCGAGCGACGGATCGAAGCCGTGGTACATCGGCCACGCGGGACCGTTCACCGACTCATGCATCCACCTACGGGACCTCGCCGAACCGCAGGGACTCGACGTGTCAGCGCCCCTCGAGGACTGGCGTGAGGCTCTGGACATCATCGTCTCGCCGCGGGGACGCGAGTCCTTCGTGCCACACGAGGGCCTGCTCGACGGGTTGCGGTGGGAAGCGACGGATGTCGAGTGGTCGCACGGTGAGGGGAGCGCAGTCACCGGGAGTGCGGAGGCGCTCGCGATGGTCATGTCGGGGCGGCCGGCCTACCTCGACCGCATCTCTGGAGAGGGTGCCGCGACGGTTCGGCAGCGTCTGGCCGCCTGATCCGGGTGGAGGTGTACGCGCGGGTGCTTCGCCCGCGCGTCTGCTGTCACCCCGCGGCCTGCAGACCTGACAGATGCCGGTATGCGGCCAGCACCTGTTGCATGAACTGCTCCTCGGCGATCCGCAGTCCGAGGACGTCGATCCGCAGGACGGTGTCGCCCTGCAGCGCGACCGCGTTCTGCCGGAGGTTGTCGTCCGTGACCGCCAGACCCCAGCGGTGGCCGGCGCCGTCGATCTCCACGACGAGACCGCAGTCCCAGCGCACATCGAGATAGACCCGGCCACGAGGCCCGTTGCGCACGACCTGCCGACTCGGCTCCGGCAGACCATGGCGGCGGCAACGATCTGCGAAGTCCAGCTCTCCGAGCGCCTGCGCTCCCAAGGCGACGTCAGCGGCGACGCCGGCGATGAGCGCCCTGCGGGTGCGGCCGCGCACAACCCCGGTGGCCTCCAGGAGCTGCTCACCGGTGCAGAGGCGCTGCTGGACCGGCATGACGAGGACCAGAGCGGCTTGTCGGTCGGAGACGGCCCAGTGGGCAGCCCGGACGGCGGCGGGGGCGGGTCTGACGACCGGGAGCTCGCCCGGCGCGAGGAGCGCGGATGGTCGGGAGCGCACCTTGTGCACGACCACCCCGGGGACGCCCTTGGTGTTCGCCGTGTGCGGCACGGAGACGTGGATCTGGTCGTCGCGCCACCTCTCGAGCCCCGCGTGCTGCAGGGCCGAGGTGCCATCGAGCGCAGCAATGCGTTCGCCGACCTCCCACACGGCACGCCAACGCTGGGCCAGATCGCTGAGCTCGCCCGTGTGCGTCGCGATGGTCCAGTGTCCGTGCGCCGCCCACCTGCGGTGCCGCAGCTGGAGGCGTACGTCGTCGCGGTCGATGCCCAGACCCCGCAGGAGGCGGCGGCTGATGACGCCGCCTCGGGCCGCGGCGGCCGCATGCGCTCGGTCGTGGATCCCCAGGATGCGTGCGTCCATGGCCCCATCCCACGGCCGGGACGAGCGCGAAGGGAGGGCCCGGCCACTCCTGTGGACGAGGACGTGAGGCGCGGGGGAGATGGGGATGGCCCCCCTTCGCCCGAGGGTGGATGCCGACTCGCCGGTAGAGCGTCGGCGCGTATACCTCCACCCGGCGGAGGGGGCCCTGGGGTGGACGCCGACTCGCCGATGAATCGTCGGCGCGTATACCTCCACCCGGCGAAGGGGGAGGGGGCAGCGGAGAGGGAGGGGAGCGCTTTCCTCAGTCCTTCGAGGTCTCCCCGGGCAGGGCGAGCATCTGGTCGAGGGCGACCTTGGCCCAGTGGGCGACGTCGGGGTCGACGACGATGGGGTTGACCACGCGCCCCTCGACGAGTGACTCCAGCGCCCAGACGAGGTGGGGCAGGTCGATGCGGTTCATCGTCGAGCAGTAGCAGACGTTCTTCTCGAGGAAGCTGATCTGCTGCTCGGGGAACATCTGCCCGAGGCGCTGCACCAGGTTGAGCTCGGTGCCGACGACCCACTTCGTGCCGGCCGGAGCGGCGGCGACGGTCTGGATGATCTTCTCCGTCGAGCCGACCTCGTCGGCGAGCTCGACGACCTCGTGCCGGCACTCGGGGTGGACGATGACGCGCACGCCGGGGATCTCCCTTCGGGCCGTCTCGACCGCGTCGACGGTGAACCGGCCGTGCACGGAGCAGTGTCCGCGCCAGAGGATCATCCGGGCGTCGCGGATCTGCTCGGGCGTGAGGCCGCCCATCGGCTGGTGCGGGTCCCACACGACGCAGTCGTCGAGGTCACGGCCCAGATCCCGCGCCCACGTGTTGCGACCGAGGTGCTGGTCGGGGAGGAAGAGGACCTTGCCCTCGCCCTCGACGCCGCCCGTCTGGTCGAAGGCCCAGGTGAGCGCCGTCTTCGCGTTGGACGAGGTGCAGATGGTCCCGCCGTGCCGACCGGTGAAGGCCTTGATCGCCGCGGAGGAGTTCATGTACGTCACCGGGATCGTCGACTCGGCGACACCGGCCTCGACGAGCTCGTCCCAGCAGTCCTCGACCTGGTGCAGGGCGGCCATGTCGGCCATCGAGCAACCGGCGGCGAGGTCGGGCAGCACGACGGTCTGCTCGTCGCTGGTGAGGATGTCGGCGGACTCGGCCATGAAGTGCACGCCGCAGAAGACGATGTACGGCGCGTCCGGCCGGGCCGCGGCCTCCTTGGCCAGCTTGAAGGAGTCGCCGGTCGTGTCGGCGAACTCGATGACCTCGTCGCGCTGGTAGTGGTGCCCGAGGACGAAGACCCGGTCACCGAGCGCCTCCTTGGCAGCGCGGGCGCGGGCGACGAGGTCGGGGTCGGAGGGCGCCGGCAGGTCGCCGGGACACTCGACGCCGCGCTCGGAGTGCGGGTCGTTGCCCTGCCCGAGGACGAGCAGGGAGAGGGGCTTGGGCGAGGACTGCGTCGTGGCGCTCACGGCAGGCATGATCCCACAGCAGCCTCGACGACCTCGGTAGAGTCCACGGGTGCACGTGATCATCGCGCCGGACTGTTTCACCGGCACCCTCACCGCGACCCAGGCGGCCGAGGCGATGGCGGCCGGCTGGCGCGAGCGCGCGCCCGACGACCTGCTGACCGTGGTCCCGTTGTCGGACGGCGGCCCCGGGTTCCTCGACGTGCTCACCGCGAGCGTGCCCGGCGAGTCCTCGATCGTCACCGTCACCGGCCCCCGCGGCCGCAGCACTCCCGCCGCACTGCACATCACCACCGACGAAGGGGGTCGACGCACCGCCTGGGTGGAGTCGGCCCAGGCGATCGGCCTGCACCTGCTCGAGGTCCCCGAGCGCGACCCGGGCCGCACGAGCACCTGGGGACTCGGCGAGCTGCTCGACGCGGCCCTCGCGCAGGGCGTCGACCGCATCGTCGTCGGGCTCGGCGGCTCGTCGACCAATGACGCGGGCGCCGGCATGCTCGCCGCGCTCGGCGCCGGCCCGCGGGAGGTGCTCGCCGGCGGGGGATCGGGCCTCATCGCCACCCGCGAGGGGGACCTCGCCGGGCTGGCCGCCACCCGCGAGCGCCTCGCCGGGGTCGAGCTCGTCGCGGCGACCGACGTCGCGTCCCCGCTGCTCGGGCTGCAGGGAGCCAGTGCCGTCTTCTCGGAGCAGAAGGGGGCGAGCCCGGAGCAGTCGCAGGTCCTCGAGGCAGCCCTCGGTCACTTCGCCGACCAGGTCCGTCGCGTCCTGCCCCCCGGGACCGACCTGCTCACCGGCCGTGAGCGCCGACTCGACCGCGAGCCGGGAGCCGGGGCCGCCGGTGGGGTCGGCTACGGCCTGATGCTCCTCGGGGCCCGACGCGCCAGCGGCGTGGAGATGGTGCTCGAGGCGGTCGGCATGTCCCGCCTCGTCGCCGCCGCCGACCTCGTGCTCACGGGCGAGGGCTGCCTGGACTGGCAGAGCCTGCAGGGCAAGGTCGTCGCCGGGGTCGCCGAGCTGGCCGTCGCCCACGCGACCCCCGCCGTCGCGCTCGCCGGTCAGGTCCTCATCGGCCGCCGCGAGGCGATGGCCCTGGGCCTGAGTGGCACCTATGCGGTCGCCGAGCGGCCGGACCAGGTCGAGGTGGCCATGTCCGACCCCGTCGGCACGCTGCGCGCCCGGGCCGCACGGGTCGCGGCGACGTGGTCACCACGTGGGTGACCCCCGTTCGTCCCTGACGTATGGTGGGAGGACGGGAACAACCCGGGCACCGCGCGTGTTGACCCCGTCGTGGCGGACTCCGCCACTCCCAGTACCCCGAGCCGTGAGGACATCGCATGAGCGTCCAGGACACCCAGGCCACCACCCCCGAGACCACCGAGACCCACGGCGTCATCCTCACCGACGTCGCCGCCGGCAAGGTCAAGTCGCTCCTCGAGCAGGAGGGTCGTGACGACCTGCGCCTGCGCATCGGCGTCCAGCCGGGCGGCTGCTCCGGCCTGATCTACCAGCTGTACTTCGACGAGCGCTCCCTCGACGGTGACCTCGTGCGCGACTTCGACGGTGTCGAGGTCGTCGTCGACCGCATGAGTGCCCCCTACCTCGGCGGCGCGACGATCGACTTCGCCGACACGATCGAGAAGCAGGGCTTCACCATCGACAACCCCAACGCGGGCAGCTCCTGCGCCTGCGGCGACAGCTTCAGCTGAGCCGCCCCGCACACGATGCGGCCCCCACCGATCCGGTGGGGGCCGCTTCGTCGTCTGTAGGGTGGCCCGGTGCCCATCGCCATTGCCGGATCCATCGCCACCGACCACCTGATGACCTTCTCGGGTCGCTTCGCCGACTCGCTCGTCGTCGAGCAGCTCGACAAGATCTCCGTGAGCTTCCTGGCCCACAAGCTGGAGATCCGGCGCGGGGGAGTGGCCGCCAACATCTCCTTCGGCATGGCCAACCTCGGCCAGCGCCCCGTGCTCGTCGGCTCGGTCGGTGAGGACTTCGCCGACTACCGCAGCTGGCTCGAGCGCCACGGCGTCGACTGCGAGTCGGTGCGCGTGTCCGAGACGCAGCACACCGCGCGCTTCGTCTGCACGACCGACGACGACATGGCCCAGATCGCGACCTTCTACGCGGGGGCGATGAGCGAGGCCCGTGAGATCGAGCTGGCGCCGATCGCCGCGCGCGTCGGCGGCCTCGACCTCGTGCTCGTCGGTCCCGACGACCCGGAGGCGATGCGCCGGCACACCCGCGAGTGCCGCACCCGGGGCATCCCCTTCGTCGCCGACCCGAGCCAGCAGCTGGCCTTCAGCGACGGCGAGCTGATCCGCGAGCTCGTCGACGGCGCGGAGTACCTCATCACCAACGAGTACGAGTCGCACCTGACGGAGCAGAAGACCGGCTGGAGCCAGGACGAGATCAACTCCCGCGTCCGGTACCGCGTCACCACCCTCGGCAAGGACGGGGTGCGCATCAGCGGTGGCGAGCTCGACGAGGACATCGTCGTCGGCGTCGCCCGCGAGGTGAGCAAGGCCGACCCGACGGGTGTCGGCGACGCCTTCCGCGCCGGGTTCCTCACCGGCGTGGCCGAGGGGCTGCCGCTGCGCGAGTCCGCCGAACTCGGCTCGATGCTCGCGACCTACGTCATCGAGACCGTCGGCACCCAGGAGTACGAGCTGGGCACGGCACGCTTCCTCGAGCGCCTCGCCGAGGCCTACGGGCAGGAGAGCGCCGACCTGATCGCCGGGCACATCACCTGCCCGCGCCCCTGACCCGGTCCCACCGGTCGACGTGAGCCCGGCCCCCTTCCCGCCCGTCGAACCCGCCGGGGGGAGCGCCCTGTGGGCCGGCTACCTGCGCGCCGGCCTCGAGGCCGCGGAGACCGCACCGGGGGACATCGGTGACGTCGTCGGCATCGGCGGACGCCTCGACCCGGCCTCCGTCGTCACCGCCTACCGCCTCGGGGCCTTCCCCATGGGCCTGGGCGAAGGGGGCACCCCGCCGATGGGGTGGTGGAGCCCGACGTGGCGCGGAGTCCTGCGCCCGGGTCACGTGCACATCAGTCGGTCCCTGCGGCGCTCCCTGCGGCGGTTCACGGTGACCGTCGACGAGGACTTCGCCGGTGTCGTCGCAGCGTGCGCCGACCCGGGGCGTGACGGCCGGTGGATCACCGACGACGTGGCCGCCGCCTACACGCAGCTGCACGAGCTCGGCTGGGCGCACAGCGTCGAGGTGCGCGACGAGGACAGCACGCTCGTCGGCGGCCTCTACGGGCTCGCCGTGGGTGGGCTCTTCGCCGGGGAGTCGATGTTCCACCACGCCACCGACGCCTCCAAGGCGGCGGTCGTCGCCCTCGACCGGATCGTCGGCGCCGACGGGGACCCGCGCCGGATCATCGACGTCCAGTGGCGCACCCCGCACCTGGGCACGCTCGGGATCGAGGAGATCCATCGGCGCGAGTACCTCGCTCGCCTGGCGGCCGCGCTGCAGGCCCCGGCGCTCGACCTGCGGTCGGTGGCGGCGGTCAGTGACCCGCTGCGATCCGCTCCCGGCACTGCCTGACGACGTCGCCGAGCTCCGCGACGAGCCGCTCGACCGCGGCCTCGCGGTCCGGGACGACCGCGTCGAGCGGGAGGGTGATGCGCACATTGCCCTGCGTCAGGGCGCCCATCGCGGCGAGCACGTGGCTCGGCTCGAGGGTGTCGGCGGTGCAGGCCGAGCCGGAGGCCACCGCCAGGCCCCGCCGGGCCAGCTCGTCGACGATCGTCTCGCCGTCGACGTAGAGGACCGAAAACGTGCACACGTGCGGCAGTCGGTCCTGCGGGTCGCCGACGACGTCGACGTCCTCGAGGTCTGCGGCCGCCGAGCGGATGCGATCGACGAGGGCGCGGGCGCGCCCCCCTTCGTCCTGCTGGTGGGCGGTGACCTGCTGCCACGCCTCCGCGGCCGCGAGGGCGGTCGGCACCTCGACCGGGTCCAGGGCGAAGCCGCCCTCGTGCGGGCTCGGCGGGTGGTGCGGGGCGACCCGCGTGCCGGTGCGCACGACGAGGACGCCGAGGCGGGGACCGCCCCAGGACGTCGCGTCGCCGACGAGCACGTCGAAGTCGGTCGGGACCGCGTCCCGGCCCAGCCCCGCCCGGGCATCGACGAGCAGGGGGACGCCGGCAGCCCGCGTCACCGCGCGCGCCTCCGCGAGGGGCTGCCGGGTGCCGACCTCCTGGTTGGCGGACTGCAGCACGGCGAAGGGGGTCTGCGCGTCCACCGCCTCCGCCCACGCCGCCAGGTCCACGGCCCCGGTGGGGGAGACCGCGACGAGCGAAGGGGGGCGCTCACCTGCCCGGAGCCAGCGCAGGATCGAGGAGTGCTCGACAGCCGAGGCGACCACCGGGCCACCCAGGCGGCGTCGACCACGGGCGAGTGCCTCGAGGGCGCTGCGGGCGGCCTGGTCGCCGCTCGCGTGGAAGGTGACCTCGTCGGGGCGCACGGCGAGACCGGCCGCGACGACCTCGCGGGCGCGGTCGAGCAGGGCCCGGCTGCGCCGCCCCGCGGCATGCCGGGCCGTGGGGTCGGCCCAGGCCAGGGAATGGGCCGCGGCCAGGGTCTCCAGGGCCTGCGGGAGGACCGGTCCGGGGGTGGCGTCGAGCAGGCCGGAGGGCCCGGTCACCGCACCCCTGTCGGGAGGCGTGTCGGGGCCGTCGTCACGGGGGTCCGCAGGGGACGAATCTCGCTCTCGCGCCACGTGTCGAGGCTAATGCCCCCCTTCGTCGGAAGTGGTCGGGTGCTGCGGTAACGTGGCCCATGCCCTGTGTAAGAACTTCGGACCAGTAGTAGGTGCCCCTTGCCTGTGTCTTCGAGCCCATCCTCTCGGCGCACGCGCCGCGGAGTCGGTGCCATCGGACTCGTCATCGCCGTCGTGGCTCTGTCGGCCTGCAGTGCGGTCGGTGTCCACACCGACCCCAAGAACGGGTACCTGCCCGAGGGCGTCACCGAAGAGGCCCAGATCGTCGAGAACCTGTGGATCTGGGCGTGGGTCGCGGCCCTCGCCGTCGGCATCCTCGTCTGGGGCCTGATCCTGTGGTGCATGGCGGCCTACCGCCGGCGCAAGGACGATGACGGGACGCTGCCCGTGCAGCTGCAGTACAACGTCCCGCTGGAGATCCTCTACACGGTCGTGCCGATGCTCATGGTCGGCGCCCTCTTCTACTACACCGAGGACGCGCAGAGCCGACTGCTCGACGTCTCCCAGGAGCCCGACCAGACGATCAACATCGTCGGCAAGCAGTGGAGCTGGGACTTCAACTACGTCGACGAGGACGTGTACGAGGCCGGCCTGATGGCCGAGCTCGACGGCAAGGAGGGCGCTGAGGAAAAGCTGCCGACCCTCTACCTGCCGAAGGGGGAGCGCGTCGAGTTCGTGCTCACCTCCCGCGACGTCATCCACTCCTTCTGGGTTCCCGCCTTCCTCGAGAAGATGGACGTCAACCCGGGCATCGTCAACCGCTTCCAGGTGACCCCCAACCAGACGGGCACCTTCCAGGGCAAGTGCGCCGAGTTGTGCGGCGCCTACCACTCCCAGATGCTCTTCAACGTCAAGGTCGTCGAGCGCGAGGAGTTCGACGCGCACATGGCCGAGCTGCGGGAGAAGGGCCAGACCGGTCAGCTCGACAACGGGCTCAACCGCGAGAAGATCAACCCGCGTGACCACGACCTCCTCGACGAGGACGACGCCGCGCGCACCTCCGAGGAGAACTGATGTCGACCGCATCCGGCGCACTCGCCAGGAACACGACCGAGACCGAGGTCTCGGAGCGGACCATCGCCCGGCGTGAAAAGGCGGGCACGCAGTTCTTCCGCTACATCACGACGACCGACCACAAGGTCATCGGCAACCTCTACATGATCACCAGCTTCGTCTGGTTCCTCCTCGGAGGACTCATGGCGCTGGTCATCCGGCTCGAGCTGTGGGCCCCCGGCCTGCAGGTGGTGGACAACCCCGAGCAGTTCAACGAGATGTTCACCATGCACGGCACGATCATGCTGTTGCTCTTCGCGACGCCGGCCTTCGCGGCCTTCGCCAACGCGCTGATGCCCCTGCAGATCGGCGCGCCGGACGTCGCCTTCCCGCGACTGAACATGTTCGCCTACTGGCTCTACCTCTTCGGCGGCATCATCGCGGCCGCGGGCCTGCTGACCCCCGGTGGCGCGGCCTCCTTCGGCTGGACCGCCTACACCCCACTGTCCGACCCGACCTACAGCCCCGGCATCGGTGGCGACCTGTGGGTCTGGGGCCTGGCGCTCAGCGGTTTCGGCACCATCCTCGGTGCGGTCAACTTCATCACCACGATCATCTGCATGCGCGCACCGGGTATGACGATGTTCCGGATGCCGATCTTTACCTGGGGCATCCTGATCACCTCGGTCCTCGTCCTCATGGCCTTCCCGGTCCTCGCCGCCGCGCTCATCGGCCTCGGCGTCGACCGCAGGTTCGGCGGCCAGATCTTCGACTCGGCCAGTGGTGGCGCCCTCTTGTGGCAGCACCTGTTCTGGTTCTTCGGCCACCCAGAGGTCTACATCCTCGCGCTGCCGTTCTTCGGCGTGATCTCCGAGATCCTGCCGGTCTTCTCCCGCAAGCCGATCTTCGGCTACAAGACGCTGGTCTTCGCGACGATCGCGATCGCCGCCCTGTCGGTCTCCGTGTGGGCCCACCACATGTACGGCACCGGTCAGGTCTTCCTGCCGTTCTTCGCGATCATGACGATGGCCATCTCGGTCCCGACGGGCGTGAAGTTCTTCAACTGGATCGGCACGATGTGGGGCGGCAAGCTCGTCTTCGCCACGCCGCTGGTCTGGGCGATCGGCTTCCTCGTGACCTTCCTCTTCGGTGGTCTGACCGGCGTGATCATGGCCAGCCCCGCGCTGGACTTCCACATCACCGACACCTACTTCATCGTCGCGCACTTCCACTACGTGCTCTTCGGCACGATCGTCTTCTCGTTCTTCGGCGGTCTGTACTTCTGGTGGCCGAAGCTCACCGGCAAGATGCTCGACGAGGGCCTGGGCAAGCTGCACTTCTGGCTGCTGTTCGTCGGCTTCCACATGACCTTCCTCATCCAGCACTGGCTGGGCGTCGAGGGCATGCCGCGCCGCTACGCGGACTACATGCCGGAGGACAACTTCCAGCTCGCCAACCAGATCTCCACGGTCGGCTCGCTCATCCTCGCGGCCAGCTTCCTGCCCTTCTTCTACAACGTGTGGAAGACGCAGGTCAGCGCGCCCAAGGTCGAGGTTGACGACCCGTGGGGCTATGGCGGCAGCCTCGAGTGGGCGACCTCCTGCCCGCCCCCGCGGCACAACTTCACGTCGATCCCGCCGATCCGCTCCGAGCGTCCGGTCTTCGACATGAACCACCCCGAGTACGCACCGGCCGCGATCCGTTCCCGCTTCACGCAGGACAAGGTCGTCGCCGCCTCGACTGATGGTGAGGGCACCCGATGAAGGTCGAAATCCAGTTCTTCGCGGTCATCGGCGTCTTCTTCGCCGCCGTCGCTGCGCTGTACGGCTTCTGGACCGGATGGGTCGAGCCCGTGGGTTGGGTCGCGCTCAGCCTGTGTGCCGGGCTCGGGTTCATGATCGCCTTCTTCCTCTGGAACACGGCGCGCAAGTTGCCCCTCCGGCCGGATGACGACGAGGACGGCGAGATCGACCAGATCGCCGGCGCCTACGGTGCGTTCTCCCCCTTCTCCTGGTGGCCGCTGTGGCTGGCCCTGTCCGCCTCGCTCATCTTCCTCGGCGTGGCCGTGGCGATGTGGATCGCCGCCTTGGGCGCGATCCTCGGCGTCTGGGCGCTGTGCGGCTGGGTCTTCGAGTACTACTCGGGTGAGCACGCCCACTGATCGGGCGCGTACACTGGGCTGAAGGGGCCACGGACCACGGTCCGGGCCCCTTCAGCGTGTCCCGGGCAGTTGGCCCGCTTGGCGCGCCATGCCGTCTGTTTGGGGGTTGCATTCCTGTGGTGGTCTTCCTGCGTCGCGCGAGGTTCCTCGCGCTGGCTCTCGTGCTCGCACTCCTCGTCGCCGCCTGCGCAGGCGGAGGCCAGGACGCGAGCCCGAGTGACTCCGGCCAGGACTCGACCGCGACGCAGAGCGAGACGAGCCCCGAGCTGCCCGAGGCGGAGGTCAAGGTCAATCCCGCCACGGGCACCGAGGGCGTCATGCCCGACTCCGTCATCCACGTGCAGGTCATGCGCGGCCACCTGACGGACGTCGCGGTGACCGCCGAGGGGGAGCAGGCACACGAGCTCGAGGGCAAGGTCGAGGGCGAGGCGTGGTCCTCGACCTCCCGCATGCGCCCGGACACCACGTACATCGTCGCGGTCACCGCGGAGGGACCCGAAGGGGGCGAGAGCACCCAGACGAGCACCTTCACCACCCATGACCCGCAGGTGACCGCCACCTACGGCATCGTCTACGACCAGCAGACCGTCGGCGTCGCCATGCCGGCGAGCATCCAGTTCGACTCCGAGGTCACGGACGAGGCCTACCGCAAGCAGATCGAGCAGGCCGTCTCGGTGACGACGAGCCCCAAGACGGAGGGGTCGTGGGGCTGGCTGGACAACCGGCAGCTGATGTGGCGCCCCAAGGAGTTCTGGGTGCCCGGCACGCAGGTGACCATCGACGCACCCCTCACCGGCTTCCAGACCGGCAAGGACAAGTGGGTGGCCAACGACCTGTCGGGCTCGATGACCATCGGTCGTCAGCAGATGACCACGGTCGACATCGACGACCACCGGATGACGGTCAACCGTGGTGGCCAGCAGATCAAGAGCTTCCCCGTCAGCAGCGGCAAGCCCGGCAAGGAGACCGAGACCCGCTCTGGGATGAAGGTCGTCATCGGCAAGCAACGAGAGATGACGATGGACTCGGCCACCGTGGGGATCGA
The DNA here is from genome assembly GCF_001570945.1 of Janibacter anophelis NBRC 107843. GTDB lineage: Bacteria > Actinomycetota > Actinomycetes > Actinomycetales > Dermatophilaceae > Janibacter > Janibacter anophelis. The sequence goes on along the minus strand of NZ_BCSQ01000027.1, from coordinate 33,570 downwards.
CGAGGGGGAGCCCGGCTACTACAAGGTCGACACCGACTTCAACGTCCGGGTGACCTGGACCGGTGAGTTCGTGCACTCGGCCCCGTGGTCGGTCGGCGCCCAGGGCAGCACCAACGTCTCGCACGGCTGCGTCAACGTCGCGCCCGCCGGCGCCGAATGGTTCTACGACAACTCCCTGCCGGGTGACCCCGTCGACTTCAAGGGGTCCTCACGAGAGTTCAAGCCCACCGAGGGCATCGGCGTCTGGCAGTACGACTACGCGCAGTGGCAGCAGCAGAGCGCGCTGGTCTGACCTGACCCGCTCCCTCACCCCACCTTCCCCTCAGCCCCCCCCAAAGCACCCCTCTAGCGCGCATCTCCCCGGGGAAATGCGGATTCAGGTCACCCCTTGCGCGCATCTCCCCGGGGAAATGCGCGTTCAGTGGCGGGTCAGCCCCAGCCGAGCTCGTGCAGCCGGTCCTCGTCGATGCCCACGTGGTGACCCGCCTCGTGGACGATCGTCACGGCGATCTCCTCGCGCAGGTCGTCCAGGTCCTCGCACATGCGGGTCAGGGGTCCGCGGAAGAGGACGATCCGGTCCGGCAGGGACCCGGCCCATCCGCCGTCTCGTTCGGTGAGGGGAGTGCCGAGGTAGATGCCCAGCAGCTCGGCATTGTCCTGCGGTGACAGCTGAGGGTCGGCGTGCTCCGGCCCGGGCTCGTCCTCGACGAAGAAGGCGACGTTGTCGAGCATGGCCAGCAGCTCCTGCGGCACCTCGTCGAGTGCCTCGCTCACCGCCTGCTCGAACTCCTCCGCGCCGATCTCGACCACGGTCAGGTCACCTCCGGGGTGAGTGGCTGGACGGGTACCGCACCTGGTGGGCGGGTCACCCGACGGTGCAGGTGGAACAGGCCGATCCCCAGCACGAGCAGCGCCAGGCTCGTGGCGGCGAGCCGGGACAGCGAGGTTGCCGCGATCGGGACGACGACGGCCGTCAGGGTGGCGTTGAGCAGCAGCATGGCGAAGGTCGAGACCGACGCCGCGGTGCCGCGTGCGTGGGGGACGGCGTCGAGCAGGGCCAGCTGGTAGATGGGCAGCGAGATGCCGGTGCCGAAGGCGATGGCCGTGGGACCCACGACCGCCCAGGGCAGGGCCGCAGTGGCCGGGACCATGGCCAGGACGAGCCCGGCCACGGCGCCGCTCAGGGCGACGGCCTGTCCGCCCATGATCAGCACGTCCCCGGTCGCCCGCTCGGCGAGCCGGGTGTTGGTGAAGGAACCGAGCACCATCCCGACGACCATGGGGACGAAGAACATCCAGAAGTCCTGGGCGCCCTTGCCCAGGAGCGTCACGACGAAGATCGGCGCAGCACCGATGTAGAGGAACTGCCCGGCGAAGGAGAAGGCGGCCGCGGCGGAGAGCACCTGGAAGCGCCGCATCCGGGCCACCGTGACCACGCCGCCGACGATCGAGCGGACGTCGAAGGGGGTGCGCCGGTGCGGTGGGTGGCTCTCGGGGAGCAGGACGAGCACCGCGACGGCGATGATGCCACCGAAGCAGCAGAGGAACCAGAAGACGAGCGGCCACGGCCCGGCGAGCAGGAGCCAACCGCCGATGATCGGCGCGATCGCCGGGCCGATCCCGAAGATCATCGCGACGGTGCTCATCAGTCGCTGTGCCCGAGCGCCCTCGAAGAGGTCGCGGACAACGGTGCGCGAGACGATCGTGCCAGCGCCCGCGGACACCCCCTGGAGGACACGGAAGGCCAGCAGCACGGGCAGCGAGGGGGAGAGGGCACACCCGATCGACGCGAGGGCGTAGACCGCGGCGCCCGTCACCATGACCGGCTTGCGGCCGACGGCGTCGCTCAGCGGCCCGTGGAAGATGCTCATCACCGCGAACGCCCCGAGGTAGGCACTCACGACGAGCTGCATCGAGGCCTCCGAGGCACCGAACTGCTCGCCCATGTCCCGGAAGGCCGGGAAGGGCGTGTCGATCGAGAAGGGCCCGAACATGCCGAGCAGCGCGAGCAGCACCGTCGTGACGGCGAGCGGCGCGGTGGCGAGCGAAGGGGGCGAAGGGCGGCGGATCATCTCCGGGACATCCTCGCACCGAGCCCGTCGGGGCATGACGAGGGCCCCGGAGGATGGTCCTCCGGGGCCCTCGTCAGGTGACCGTGCGGTCAGTGCGTGGAGATCTTGTCCTTGTCGCCGGACTCGATCGCCTCGTGACCGTGGTCGTGGTGGGCCGCCTCGAGCTCGGCCGGCGTGACCGGCTGGACGGCCCCGTCGAAGTAGAAGGAGTGCAGCTTGGCACGCAGCTTGTTCTTGCGGGCCTGCTTCTTGTCCTCCACACCGTTGGCGTCCACGGCCGGGGCGAGCTCCAGGGGAGCGACCGCCTCGTGCTGGACGAGGTTCCAGCGGGTGTGCGCGTCGAGGGGCTCGTGGATCTCGTGGAAGTCGCCATCCGGACCGCGCTCGATGCGACCGGTCTCGCGACCGTGGAGCACCAGGTCGCGGTCGTGCCGCTGCAGGCTCAGACAGATCCGCTTGGTCGCCCAGAAGGCGATGACCGGTCCGACGAAGGTGAGCACCCGCAGGATCAGGGTGATGTCGTTGATCGACATGCCGAACTTGATCGCGATGATGTCGTTGCTCGCGGCGAACATGAGCACGCCGTAGAGCGTCAGCGCGGCCATGCCGAGCCCGGTGCGGGTCGGGGCATTGCGCGGGCGGTCGAGCAGGTGGTGCTCGCGCTTGTCACCCGTGACCCAGGCCTCGATGAACGGGTAGGCGATCATGCCGCCGTAGAAGGCGGGGATGACCAAGAGGGCACCGATGATGACCGGCCAAGCCCAGGTGAAGCCGAAGGTCTCGAACTCCATCCAGCCCGGGAGCAGTCGCAGCGCACCGTCGGGGAAGCCCATGTACCAGTCGGGCTGGGCGCCGGCGGTCGTGGCGTTGGGCTCGTAGGGGCCGTGCACCCAGACCGCGTTGATCTGGACCAGGGCCGAGATGAGCGCGATGCCACCGAAGACGATGAAGAAGAAGCCGCCGGCCTTGGCCGCGTACACCGGCATGACGGGGAAGCCGACGACGTTGTCGTTGGTCTTGCCCGGGCCGGGGTACTGGGTGTGCTTCTGCAGCGCGACGAGCACGATGTGGACCGTGAACAGCGCGATGAGCAGAGCCGGCAGCAGCAGGATGTGCACCGAGTACAGGCGCGGGATGATGTCGTCGCCGGGGAAGGTGCCACCGAAGAGGCCGTAGCTGAGGTAGCTGCCGATGACCGGCGCGGCGACCATGAAGCCCTGCGCGGCACGCAGACCCGTACCGGAGAGCAGGTCGTCCGGGAGGGAGTAGCCGGCGAATCCCTCGACGAGAGCCAGCAGCGACAGGACGCAGCCGATGACCCAGTTGAGCTCACGCGGCTTGCGGAAGGCGCCGGTGAAGAACACGCGGAGCATGTGCACCGACAGGGCGACGATGAACAGCAGCGCCGACCAGTGGTGGATCTGGCGGATCAGCAGGCCGCCCTTGACGTCGAACGAGATGTCGAGCGTCGAGGCGTAGGCCCGCGACATCTCCACGCCCTGCAGCGGCGCGTAGCTGCCCTGGTAGGTCGTGTGCGCCATCGACGGGTCGAACCAGAAGGTCAGGAAGACCCCGGTGAGCATGCACACGATCATCGAGTACATGGCGATCTCACCGAGCATGAAGGACCAGTGGTCCGGGAAGACCTTGCGCATGAGGTACCCGACGCCCTTGGCGGCACCGGTGCGGTCGTCGATCCAGCCGGCGACACCGCCGACCTTCTTCATGCCGGGGGAGGCGGGGGCCGTCACCGGTGCGTCATCGGCACGCAGTGCGTCGGCGGGACGGGCATTGGCGGTCACGATCAACCACGCTCCCAGTAGCTCGGGCCGACCGGTTCCTGGAAGGGCTGGTCGGCGATGAGGTAACCCTCGCTGTCAACGGTGATCTTCAGCTGCGGCAGCGGGCGACCGGCGGGACCGAAGATGACCTCGCAGTCATTGGTCACGTCGAAGGTGGACTGGTGGCACGGGCAGAGCAGGTGGTGCGTGGTCTGCTCGTAGAGGCCGACGGGGCAGCCGACGTGGGTGCACACCTTGGAGTAGGCGACGATGCCCTGGTAGCCCCACTCGCGGGCCTTGCGGCCCTTGTCGGTGTCCTGGAAGTCGTCCGGGTTCAGACGCATGAGCAGGACGGAGGACTTGCTCATCTCGTTGAGGATGTCGTCATGCAGCTCGAGCAGACCCTCGGGCTGGATGTGGAAGACGGACCCGATGGTCACGTCGCCGGGCTTGATCGGTGTGTCCTCGGGGTCGCGGTGGAGGCGACGCTTCTTCGGGGTGTAGGTCCCGTCCTCGCCCTTCTCGCCGTTCCAGAAGGTGACCGCCAGGTCGTTGCGGGGGAGCGGGCCGAGGGAGCCGCCGATCTGGACGAGCAGCGGCAGGGCGAACAGACCCATCGCCGCGCCGAAGGTCATCTTGATCAGGGGGCGTCGGGTCAGCTGGGAGCTCTCGCCACCCTCGAGCATCGTGTCGACGAAGCCCTGGCGGTCCTCGTCGCTCGAGCGCATCGGGTGCCGCATCTCGACGACCTCGGTGTCGGGCATGAGCGTCTTGGCCCAGTGGACCGCGCCCACGCCGATGCCGAGGAGGCTGAAGGCCAGTCCGAGGCCGAGCAGGAGGTTGGACAGGCTCATCTCGTTGGTGAAGGGCACCCAGACCTGGGTGTCGATGTCCACCATGAAGTAGGCCACGAGGAAGAGCACCGTGCCGAGGATCGACAGGAGGAAGAGGGTCGCGACCTGGCGCTCAGCACGCTTGGCCGCCTTGTCGTCGAGGTCGGCGTTGCGCAGCACGTGGGGCGGCAGCCCGGGGTTCTCGAACCGCTCCGGGATACCACCGGAGCCCTGCACGTGGCCCTGGTCGAGGCGCACCGGCTCGGAGCCCGTGGGCTCCTCCGGCTGTGCCCCTGTCGGGGTGTGCTCACTCATCTGTCGTCGGTCCTGTCTGTGTGGCGATGGTTCAGTTGATCAAGCGGACTTCTGGCCGAGCCAGACGGCGAAGCCCACGAGGAGCCCCAGGCCGATCGTCCAGATGAAGAGGCCCTCGGGCACGGGGCCCAGGCTGCCCAGCGGGTTGCCACCGGGGTTGCCGGCCTCCTGCTGTGCCTCGATGTAGGCGATGACGTCGCGCTTGCTCTCGGGGGAGAGGTTCTGGTCGTTGAAGACCGGCATGCTCTGCGGACCGGTCTGCATCGCCTCGTAGATGTGCTTGCCCGAGACGCCCGTGACGGGCGGGGCGTCCTTGCCGCGGGTCAGGGCGCCACCGGCACCGGCGCTGTTGTGGCACATGGCGCAGTTGACGCGGAAGATCTGGCCACCCTTGCCCGGGTCGCCCTGCGAGCCGTCGGTGTACTCCTCTTCGGGGATGGCCGGGCCGGCGCCGAGCGAGGCGACGTAGGCCGCGATGTCGGAGATCTCCTCGTCGGAGAACTTCACCTGACCGTCGTCCTTGGCCTGGACGCCCGGCTCGGTCATCGGCATACGGCCGGTGCCCATCTGGAAGTCGACCGACGCCGCGCCCACACCGGCGAGGCTGGGACCGACCTCGTCGATGCCCAGGCCGTTGGCTCCGTGGCAGGTCGCGCAGTTGGCGACGAAGAGCTTCTTGCCGTTGGCGACGCTGTCCGACGCGGCGACCGAGGCCTGGGCCTCCTTGGGGGCGACCGCGGAGTAGGCGGTGCCGGTCACGAGCAGCCCGAGCAGCAGCAGCAGGGCGATCGCCGCGGGGTGGCGACGAGAGAGGGTGGGCATGTGCAGTCCTGTCCTCTTGGGGCGGGTGGAACGGGGCAGGGGGAGACGCATCGGGATCACCCGAGGAGGTAGATCGCCGCGAAGAGGGCGATCCACACGACGTCGACGAAGTGCCAGTAGTACGAGGTGACGACGGCACCGGTCTGCTGGGCGTGGCTGTAGTCACGGGTGGTGTAGGTGCGGCCGATGATCAGCAGGAAGGCGATGAGCCCACCGGTGACGTGGATGCCGTGCAGACCCGTGGTGAGGTAGAAGATCGAGGCCCAGGCGTCGGCCGAGACCGTGACGCCCTCGGTGACGAGCGTGGCGTACTCGAAGACCTGGCCGGCGACGAAGACCGCGCCGAAGATGTACGTGAGGATGTACCACTCGCGCATGCCCCAGCCGGCGACGTTGAGCAGCGACCCGGTGCGCTTCTTCTGCCCGTGCTCCGCCTTGAGCACACCGAGCTGGCACCACACCGACGAGACCACGAGGATCAGGGTGTTGGCGGCCGCGAACGGCACGTTGAGCAGCTCGTAGTTGTACTCCCACAGGTCGGGTCGCATCGACCGGACCGTGAAGAAGATCGCGAAGAGACCGGCGAAGAACATCAGCTCGCTGGACAGCCAGACGATGGTGCCGACGGACACCATGTTGGGGCGGCTGACCGGACCCATGGAGGGGTCTGCGGCGATGTGCCCGGACGCGTTGGAAGGCAGAGAAGTTGCAGTGGCCACGGACCCATTATGTCTATATCCGGAGCGCTCTGTGCGCCACCCCCCTCCGCGAGTCTCGTGAGGCCCCTCACCGCTACGATCTGGGCATGACCGCCAGCCCCCAGCAGACCCCCTCCGCCCCCGCGTCCGACGCCCTCGTCGCGGGTGGGGGAGACGTCATCTCCGTGCAGGTGCTCCTGCAGAGCGACAACATCACGACCCGCGACGCGGTGCGTGCGGCTGTGGGGCGACGCCCCGCCAAGGACGTCGAGATCGCCGGGTGGCGTGAGTGCGCCACGCCGGACGCGGTCATCGAGGCGGTCGAGGCCGGCGGGATCGATCTGCTCGTCCTCGACGGTGAGTCCGCCAAGCTCGGGGGCATGGGCCTGTGCCGTCAGCTGAAGTCCGAGATCCACGAGTGTCCCCCGGTCCTCGTCCTCACGGGCCGCCCGCAGGACGGCTGGCTCGCCACGTGGTCGATGGCCGACGCGGCGGTGCCGCACCCCGTCGACCCGATCGCCCTGGCCGACGCAGTGGCCGACCTGGCCCGGGGCGTGGCCGCCCGATGACCACTGCGGGCACGCACACCTGGCCCCGCATCCTCACCTCCCTCCTCGCGGGGACCGACCTGACGAGCGACGAGACGTCGTGGGCGATGCGCGAGATGATGTCCGGCGACGCCGCCCCCGCACAGATCGCCGGGTTCCTCGTCGCGCTCCGGGCGAAGGGGGAGACCGTCACCGAGCTGCGGGCGCTGGCCGACGTCATGCTCGACCACGCCGTGCCGATCGAGGTGGCGGGTCCGACGCTGGACATCGTCGGGACCGGGGGCGACATGGCCGGCACGGTCAACATCTCGACGATGTCGGCCATCTGCATCGCGGCGACGGGCGTGCGCGTGGTCAAGCACGGCAACCGCGCCTCGTCGTCCAAGTCCGGCTCCGCCGACGTCCTCGAGTCGCTGGGGGTCTCCCTCTCCCTTCCTGCCGACGAAGTCGCCGCGGTGGCCGAGTGCGCAGGGATCACCTTCTGCTTCGCGCAGACCTTCCACCCGTCGTTCCGCCACACCGCGGCACCGCGTCGTGACCTCGGTGTGGGCACGGCACTCAACGTGCTCGGGCCCATGACCAACCCGAGCCGACCAACCTACTCGGTCGTCGGCGTCGCCGACGAGCGGGTGGCCCCCCTCATGGCGGGGGTCTTCGCCGACCGGGGGACCGACGCGCTGGTCTTCCGCGGCGACGACGGGCTCGACGAGCTGACCGTCGCGGGGACCTCACGCGTGTGGTGGGTCGCCGACGGTCAGGTCACCGAGCTCACGCTCTCGCCCGAGGCACTCGGCCTGCCACGCAGCCCGATCGACGCGCTGCGCGGCGGGGACGCGGACTTCAACGCCGACGTCGCCCGGCGACTCTTCGCCGGGGAGGCGGGACCGGTGCGCGACGCCGTCGTGCTCAATGCGGGCGCGGCCGTGGCCCTGTCGCAGTCGGGCTCCGAGATGCCGGCTGACCCGGTCGCGGCGGTGCGTGCCGGGATGGACACCGTCGAGGCGGTCCTGGACTCCGGTCGGGCAGCCGAGCAGCTGCAGCGCTGGGTCGAGGCGACCCGGCAGGCTCCAGCCACGTCCTGAGCAGCACGGCACGTCCCGGGCAGAGGCAGCCGTGTCCCGGGGGCACGGCTCGCCGCGTCCTGACGACGGCCCGCGAGGCGGTTACTCCAGGCCGATGCTGAAGGCCGCGTCGAGGTCGTGGCGGCTGTAGGCGCGGAAGGCGATCTGGGTCGAGGTGTCGACGATGCCCTCGACCTTGTTGAGCCGGCCGGCGATCACGTCGTCGAGCTGCTCGTGCTGGTGGACGCGCACCATGGCGATCAGGTCGGCGTCTCCGGCGACGGAGTAGACCTCGCTCACCCCGTCGATGCCGGCGACGGCCTCGGCGACCTCGGGGATGCGGGCGGTCTCGGCGTGGATGAGGACGATGGCGGTGATCACGAGGCCCACCCTAGAGCAGGCGCCAGCTCGCCGTGGGCGGCGGCCGCACCCCCCACCGGACAGGTCCACTCGCCCTCGATGTCGACCAGTCGGGTGCCCTCGGCCTCGAGCCAGCGCAGGACGAGCTCGGTCTCCTCGGGCAGGGCGCTCGTGCCCGGTCCGGTCGGTGGTGCGACGACCTCGGCGCTGGCGCGCAGAGCGGCGACGTAGGGCATCGGGTCGGCCCCGACGGGGGAGTGCGAGCTGCCGGCGAGGCGCCCGTGGCGCACGCAGACCAGGTCCCACCCACCCCGCGGGGTGCGCCGGGCCGCGACGATCTCGGCGGCCTCTCGCACGGGCGTGGCGCGCTGGCTGCGCGAGGTCGCCCGCACGAGCGCCCCGAGCCGGTCGCGCAGTGCCGCGGCCTCCTCGAAGCGCTCGCCCTCGGAGAGGGTGCGCATCCGCTCGCGCACGGCGGCCACCGCCTCCCGCGAGTCGCCGACGAGGACCCGGGCGGCGTCGGCGACGGTCAGCGCGTACTCGTCGACGCCGATCGCACCCGTGCAGGGCGCCGCGCAGCGCCCCATGTCGGCCAGGGCGCAGGCGGACGTCGGTCGGGTCGGGGACAGGCGGGTCAGGCACTGCCGCAGCGGGACGGCGTCGTGGAGGGCAGCTGCGGCGTCCTCGGCCGTGCGGCGGGTGCCGAAGGGGCCGGCCCAGGCCAGGTCGTCGGGCCCGATGGAGCGCACGATCGACAGCCGCGGGAAGGCCTCGTCGGTCAGCTTGAGCCACCACACCTTGTCGGGGCGGCGTGAGCGCCGGTTGTAGCGCGGCTGGTGCTCGGCGATGAGTCGCAGCTCGCGCACCTGCGCCTCGAGGGTCGTCGCGCACACGATCGGGGTGATCTCGGTGGCCAAGCGGACCATCTCGCCCATGCGGCGGCGCTGCTCGGAGGCCGTGAAGTAGTTGCGGGCGCGGGCCCGGATGTCGACCGAGGTGCCGACGTAGAGGGCCTCGCCGCGCTCGTCCTTGAAGACGTAGACCCCCGGCGCGGACGGCAGCCCGTCGGCGAGGTGGCGCTTGCGGCGCAGCTCGTCGCTCACCCGGGAGGTGTAGGAGCTCAGCTCCTCGAGGGTGTGGACCCCGACGGACCCGAGCCGGGCGATGAGCCCGTGCAGCACGTCGACGGTCGCCCGGGCGTCGTGGAGCGCTCTGTGGTCGGGCGTGGTCGTGGCCCCGAAGACCCGGGCGAGGGTCGCCAGCTTGTGGTTGGGGACCTCGTCGCGGGAGACGACCTGGCGGGCCAACCGCACGGTGTCGAGGACGGTGGGGCCCTGCCAGCGCAGGTCGTGGGCTGCGCACGCCGCCTTGAGGAAGCCGATGTCGAAACCCGCGTTGTGGGCGACGAGCACCGCCCCCTTCGCGAACTCGAGGAAGCTGGTCACCGCCGCACCGGTGCGGGGCGCGTCGCGGACCATCGCGTCGGTGATGCCGGTGAGGGACTGGATGAAGGCGGGGATCGGCTCGCCGGGGTTGACGAAGGTCTGCAGCTCACCGAGGACCTCGCCGCCGCGCACCTTGACCGCGCCGATCTCGGTGATGCCGCAGTCGCGCGGCGAGCCGCCCGTCGTCTCGAGGTCGACGACGACGAAGGTGACCTCGGCCAGCGGGGTGCCGAGATCACCGAGCCTGTCCTGGACGACCTCCATGGCGACGACCGTAGGTGCGGCCACCGACAACGTCCGGGAGGCGGGGCCCGCGGCAGTGTGGGGACATGCGGGCCATGGACGAGCTGGCCGATGTCGCGCGGTTCTACGAGCACTTCGCCGAGCACGAGGCGAAGGGGGAGTCCGTCACGTTCGAGAGCTGGGCGCGCGGCCTCGCCGCGGACCGCGAGGTCGTCGACCTCGTTGCCGGCCTCCCGGTGGGCAAGCGCCAGCCCAACCACGTCTTCGCGGCGGCCCGGCGGCACGGGGCACGGACCCCGTCGTCGTACCCGGTGCTGCGCGAGGTCCTCACGACGCGCTGGACGCAGGTGCGCGAGACCGTCCTGTCCAAGGCCACCCAGACCAACGAGGTCGGTCGCTGCGCGACCCTGCTGCCGGTCCTGGCGTCGCTGCCGGGCCCGCTGGCGCTCGTCGAGGTCGGTGCGAGCGCCGGGCTGTGTCTCCACCCGGACCGGTGGTCCTACCGGTACCTCGATGGGAGCGGTGAGGAGGTCGCGCGACTCGACCCGCAGGACGGCCCGTCACCGGTCCTGCTCGACTGCACCGTGCGAGGGCCGGTGCGGATCCCCCCTTCGCTCCCGCAGGTCGTCCACCGCGGTGGCATCGACCTCAACCCGCTCGACCCGTCGGACCCCGACACCGCCGACTGGCTCGAGACGCTCGTGTGGCCCGAGCACGAGGACCGTCGTGCGCGGCTCGCCGCGGCCATCGCCCGGGTCGCCGAGGAGCCGGTCGTTCTCGAGCGGGGGGACCTGCTCACCGGTCTGGACGCGGCGGTGGACCGGGCCCGGGAGGCCGCGCCCGGCGCGACGGTCGTCGTCCTCCACTCCGCGGTCATCGCCTACCTCGACGAAGGGGGCCGCACCCGCTGGCCGCAGGTCGTCACCTCGGCCCTCGAGCGGGTGCGCGCCGACGGGGGAGCGGCGCACTGGGTGAGCAACGAGGGTGCCGGCGTGCTGCCGTCGGTCACCGCTGGAGCGGGCTGCCCGCCGGTCTCGTCCGCGGACTTCTGCCTGGGCCTCGACGGGCGCGGCCTGGGGTGGACGCACGGGCACGGACGGCACCTGAGCATGTGCTGACGGGAGGGCTGTCGGGGGTGGCTCCTAGCGTTGTCGGTGCCGGGACGGACCCGGTGACGACGAGGAGGTGACGGACATGACCCGTCGACCCGCAGCGCCCCTGACGATCGACTGCGGCACCTGCCCGGTCCAGCACGTCGGCTGTGCCGACTGCATGGTGACCGCGCTGGAGTCGCCCACCATGCTCGCCGACCCCGACCTGCCACCGCAGCTGCCGCTCGACCGCCGCGAGCGGGAGGTGATCTCCCGGCTCATCGCCGCAGGCCTGGTGAGTGCGCAGACGGCGAACGAGGCCCGTGCGGTGCACGAGCCTCGTTCGGACTACGAGGACCTGCGCCGGCACGCGGTCTGACCCGCGCGCCGGCTGGCCGGTGGTCAGCTGCCGTAGAGGCCCTCCACCTCGTCCTCGAAGTCGCGCATGATGACATTGCGCTTGAGCTTCATCGACGGGGTGAGCGTGCCGTTGTCCTCGGTGAAGTCCTCCGCGAGGACGGAGAACTTGCGGATCGACTCCGCCTTGGAGACCGCCTTGTTGGCCTCGTCGACCGCGCCCTGGATCTCGGTGAGGACGGTCTCGTTGGTCCGGGCCTGCTCCACGGTCAGGGAGCCGAGGCCGTTGTTGGCCGCCCAGCCCGGCAGCATCTCCTCGTCGAGGGTGACGAGCGCGGCGATGAAGGGCTTGCCGTCGCCGACGACGAGGCACTGGCTGATCAGCGGGTGCGCGCGCAGCCGGTCCTCCAGGACACCGGGGGCGACGTTCTTGCCGCCGGCCGTCACGAGGATCTCCTTCTTGCGGCCGGTGATCTTCAGGTAGCCGTCCTCGTCGAGCTCGCCCAGGTCACCGGTGCGGAACCAGCCGTCCTGCAGCGCGTCGAGGGTGGCCTGCTCGTTGTCGTGGTAGCCGCGCAGGACGTTGATCCCCTTGATGAGGACCTCGCCGTCGTCGGCGATGCGCAGGGACACGCCGGGGAGGGCGGGGCCGACGGTGCCGATCTTCACCTTGTCGGGGAGGTTGACCGTCGCGGGCGCGGTGGTCTCGGTCAGGCCGTAGCCCTCGAGGATCGTCACGCCGATGCCGCGGAAGAAGTGACCCAGACGGGTGCCCAGCGGCGCGCCGCCGGAGACCGCGTACTCGACCTGGTTGCCCATCTTGGCCCGCAGCTTGCTGTAGACGAGCTTGTCGAAGACGGCGTGCTGGACCTTGACCTTGAGCGGGATCGAGCCGGAGTCCTTGCCCTCGGACCACGCGATGGCGGTCTCGGCGGCCTTGGCGAAAATCTTGCCCTTGCCGTCGGCTGTCGCCGTCTCGTTGGCCTTGTTGAAGATCTTCTCGAAGACGCGGGGCACCGCGAGGATGAAGGTCGGCTTGAACGACTGGAAGTCGTCGAGGATGTTGGCGATGTCGGCGCTGTGGCCCATGCGCGCCTCGGCGCTGACCGCGAGCACCTCGATGAAGCGGGCGAAGACGTGCGCGAGCGGGAGGAAGAGCAGCGTCGATGCGTCCTCACGCTGGACGACGTCGCCGAGCTTGGCCGTCGCGTTTTCCGCCAGACCGAGGAAGTTGTCGTGGGTGAGCTCGCAGCCCTTGGGGCGACCGGTCGTGCCCGAGGTGTAGATGATCGTGGCGAGCGAGCTGCGCTCCTGGGAGGCGATGCGCTCGTCGAGCTGCTCGTCGCCGACCTGCGAGCCGCCGGCGGTGAGCGTGTCGAGGTCACCGTTGTCGATGACGAGGATCTGCTCGAGACCGCTGAGGTTGCCGCGCGCCTCCTCGGCGACGGCCTCGTGGCGAGTGGTCTCGACGACGAGGAATCGGGTAGCGGAGTCCTTGACGATCCACTCCACCTGCTCGGCCGAGCTGGTCTCGTAGATCGGGACGGGCACGCCGCCGGCCGCCCAGGTGGCGAAGTCGAGCAGGGTCCACTCGTACCGGGTGCGGGCCATGATCGCCAGCCGGTCGCCGGCCTGCAGGCCCTGGGCGATCAGGCCCTTGGCGAGGGCGCGCACGTCGTGGTTGAACTGGGCCGCGGTGACGTCCCGCCAGGCGCCGGCCTCCTTGACCGTGAAGGCCACCCGTTGGGGGTTCTTCTCCGCATTGCGCCCTGGCAGGTCGGCCAGGGAGTCGGAGGGGTCGCCCTCGAAAAGTCGAGGCATGACGCTGTCGTTCACGGGATCTCCTTCGTTCGCCGTGCCAGCAGACCGGACGCTGGCTCGCGACGAGAGTACCCGTGGTCGTGGCCGACGATTTCGGAGTCGCTCCGTGACCGTGGCCATACTCTTGCCCCTGATCCGCGCCGCCCCGACCGAGAGGCCCACCGTGCTCCTGCGCTGCCCCCGTGCCGTCGTCGACGTCGTCGACGAGACATATGTGCGTGCGGCCCCCCAGGTCGTGCGCGAGGCGCTCGACGCGCCCGGGCTGCTCGAGGGGCTGTGGCCCGGCCTGGAGCGGGAGGTCGTGCAGGACCGTGGGGCGAAGGGGGTCCGCTGGCGCTGCACGGGGCAGGTCGAAGGGCGGATGGAGATCTGGTTGGAGCCGTCGGGAGGCGGCACGATCGTCCACCACTTCGTCCACGGCACCGGTCCGCGGGCGCCGCAGCGCTGGGCCCGGGAGCACCGTCGGCGCTGGAAGCAGGGGCTGAACGAGATCAAGGATCGTCTCGAGGGTCGTTCGCGATAGTCTCCCGGGCATGGCCGACAGCACCCGCTCCAGCATCGTCGTGGACGCCTCGCCCGGCGAGGTGCTCGACATCATCGCCGACCTAGAGGCCTACCCGGAGTGGGCCAAGGAGATCAAGCAGGTCGAGATCCTCTCCGAGGACGGCGACGGCTGGCCCGACCAGGCAGTCTTCACCCTCGATGCCGGCGCGATCAAGGACACCTACACCCTCGACTACGCGTGGGACGTCGACGAGGACGGTGTCGGGGTCGCCTCGTGGACGCTCGTCAGCGCCACGATGCTCAAGGCGATGGACGGCTCCTACACGCTCGTGGCCGCGGGGGAGGGCACCGAGGTGACGTACGAGCTGACCGTCGACGTCAAGGTGCCGATGCTCGGCATGCTCAAGCGCAAGGCCGAGAAGGTCATCGTCGACACGGCGCTGCGCGACCTCAAGAAGCACGCCGAAGCCTGAGGACCGTGGGAGCGCACCTCGTCGTCGGCGGAGGCGACCACAGCGATGCCGTCACCGCCCGCGTGGTGGCCGCGCTGGGTCCCGGCACCCCCGTCGTGCGTCCCCCGCACCGCGCGGCACCGGCCGACCCCGTCGTCGTCGCGATCGAGTCACAGCTCGACCGGATCCTCGCAGCCCTCGACCTCCCCGCCCCCGTCGTGGCCGACCTCATCGCCACCATCCTGCCCCGGGACCTGCCCGACCTGCTGCACCTCGCCCGCGCCCTGGCCCGGGCACGTGCCGACGGCCACGAGCTCGTCGTCGACGTCGACCTCGAGGTCGCCCGGCTCCTCGACGTCCCGCAGCGGGTGGCCCGCGCCTTCGCCGCCTTCGTCCCCGTCGTGGCCCGCTGGGAGGTGCTCGTGGCCCCCGAGGGCATCGGCGCCCTGCCCGCGCCCGAGCAGCCGGTGCTCACCGCCCTGCGTGAGGGTGCCGAGCTGCTCGAGGACCTCGACCGCGCCCTCGCCGACCCGACCATGACGAGCATCCACCTCGCGGCCCCGGCCGGGCCCGTCGGTGCGGCGCGCCGGGCCGACGCCGAGGTGCTGCTCGCCCTCATGGGCCGCACCCTCACCGCGGTGCACCCGGTCGGGGGCTCCGGGGTGGAGCACCTGCCGTCACCGGCACCGGAGTCCGGGCCGCGCGTGGAGCGCACGGGTGAGCAGTGGCTGCTGCGCATCGACGTGCCCGGAGTGCGTGCCGCCGACCTCGAGCTCGTGCGCCACGACGACGAGATCGTCCTCGGGTGCGCGGGGCGGACGCGGCGGGTGCTGCTCCCTTCGGTCCTGCGACGCTGCGAGGTCGAGCGCGCCGGGATCGCCGGTGGGGTGCTCACCCTGACGATGACGCCCGACCCGGCGGTGTGGCCCCGTGGCTGAGCACACCGACCCCCGGCCCGAGGACATCGTCGTGCAGCTGCTGCGCGTGCTGTCCGAGGTCGACATCGAGACCCTCGGCGACGACCTGCGACGCGTCGACACCGCCACCACCCGACGCGCCATGACCGGGGCCAGCCTCCTCGCCGAGGCACTCACCCGGGCGACCTTCGCGTCGACGACGCTCGCCGACGCCCTGGGCGTCGAGCTCGACGAGCCGAGCGAGCACGTGCCGCACCGCGAGCGCGGTCAGCGCATCCGGATCCACGACGACGAGGCCGCGGCAGCGGCCACCGACACCGACATCGCGAGCGAGGCCTGATGGGACAGCAGCACGACGGTCCGGCGATCGGCATCGACATCGGCGGCACCAAGATCGCCGGTGCCCTCGTCGACGCCGAGGGACGGATCACCCACCGCGAGCGGGTGGAGACCCCGGCGGACGACACCGACGCGATCATCGAGGCCACCGCGCGCCTCGTCACCACCCTCGAGGACGCCGCCGGCGACGAGGTCGCGGGCGTGGGCATCGCCTGCGCCGCCTTCCTCGACGCCCGCGCCGGCCACGTGTGGTTCGCACCCAACCTCCCGTGGCGCGACCTGGACCTGGCAGCCGCGGTCACCGAGCGCGTCGGTCGAGACGTCCTCATCGAGAACGACGCCAATGCCGCCGCCTGGGGCGAGTATCGCTTCGGCGCCGGCAGTGACTGCGACGACATGCTGCTCGTGACCGTCGGGACCGGCGTGGGTGGCGGCTGCATCAACGACGACCGACTCGTGCGCGGTGCCTTCGGCATCGGGGGCGAGATCGGCCACATCGTCCTCGACCCGAGCGGTCCGCGCTGCGGCTGCGGCAACTTCGGCTGCCTCGAGGTCTTCGCCTCCGGCACCGCCCTCGTGCGCAACGCCCGCGAGCTCGTGGAGTCCGCCTCGCCCCTCGGCGAGGCACTGCGCGCCCGCTGCGGCGGCGACGCCGACCGCCTGAGCGGTCAGGACGTCACCGAGCTGGCCCAGGAGGGTGACGGGGCCGCCGTCGAGCTCCTCGAGGAGCTCGGCACGCATCTGGGCCACGGCATCGCCTCCGTGTGCGCCGTCCTCGACCCGGGCCGGATCGCCATCGGTGGTGGCGTCGCCGCCGCCGGCGACCTGCTCGTCGAGCCCACCCGGGCCGCCTTCGCCAAGCGGCTCATCGGCCGGGGGCACCGCCCTTCGCCCGAGATCGTCCGCGCCACCCTCGGCAACGACGCAGGGATCGTCGGCGCCGCCACCCTGGCCCGGGAGGGCGGAGCATGAGCACGAGCATCGGCATCGACATCGGCGGCACCAAGGTCTCGGGAGGCGTGCTCGACGAGGACGGACGCATCCTCGTGCGCACCCGCTGCGACACCCCGGACCGGTCCAACGCGCCCCGGGTCGTCGAGGACACCATCGTCGCCGTCATCGAGGAGCTGCTCGTCCTCGCCCGTGACGCCGGTGTCGAACGACCCGCGACCGTCGGGGTCGGTGCCGCCGGCTTCGTCGCCGCGGACCGCTCCACCGTCGTCTTCGCCCCGCACCTGTCCTGGCGCAACGAGCCCCTGCGCGAGGCCCTCGGCAAGCGCGTCGACCTGCCGATCTCGATCGACAACGACGCCAACGCCGCGCTGTGGGCGGAGCACCGCTTCGGCGCCGCGCGCGGCGCCAGCCACGCCGTGATGATCACCCTCGGCACGGGCATCGGGGGCGCCATCCTCGTCGGCAACCAGCTCGTGCGCGGGCGTTACGGCATCGCCGGCGAGTTCGGCCACATGCAGGTCGTGCCCGGTGGGCAGCGCTGCGAGTGCGGCAACCGCGGGTGCTGGGAGCAGTACTCCTCCGGCAACGCGCTCGTGCGCGAGGCCCGCGGACTGGCGATGGCCAACTCGCCGATGGCGACCGACCTGCTCGCGCACGTCGGGGGAGACCCCGCCTCCCTCACCGGCCCGATGATCACCGAGGCCGCGCGGCAGGGCGACGCCACCGCCACCGAGCTGCTCGCCGAGATCGGGCACTGGCTGGGCGTGGGCATCGCCAACCTCGCTGCTGCCCTCGACCCGGAGGTCTTCGTCATCGGCGGCGGCGTGAGCGCCGCGGGTGACCTCCTCCTCGGCCCGGCCCGCGACACCTTCGCCCGACAGCTCACCGGCCGCGGCTACCGCCCGGCCGCGACGATCGTCGCCGCCCGCTTCGGTCCCGACGCCGGCCTCATCGGAGCCGCCGCGCTGGGGGCCGAGGAGCAGATGTGAGCCTGCGGGTCGCCTCGTACAACCTGCGGGCCCTGCAGGACGACGTCGCGGCGCTGGCCCGCACGGTCCGCGTCATCGACCCGGACGTGCTGTGCCTGCAGGAGGTGCCCTGGATCGGTCCGGTCAACCACCGCATCGCCGACTTCGCCGACCGGTGCGGTCTGGTGTGGTCCGGTCGCAGCCAGAGGGCCGGGCAGACGAGCGTGCTGACCAACCTGCGCACCAACGTGCTGTCGGTGACCCACCACCGCCTCCCGGCGCGCACGTGGCGCGACCGGCGCGGCTTCGCGGTCACCCGGGTGGCCCCCTTCGGCCATGCTCCCGTGTCGGTGGCGAGCGTGCACCTGAGCCTCGACGCGGACGAACGCCTCGTCCACGCCCGCTCGATCATGGACCGGCTCTCCGCCCAGCCCGGGCCCGCGGTGCTCGCGGGCGACCTCAACGAGCAGTCCGACGGCGCCGCCTGGCAGTTCTTCGGCGCGTCGATGCAGCCGGTGAGCCCGCTCGAGCCCACCTATCCGTCGGCGAAGCCGGACCGGGTGCTCGACGTCGTCTTCGCCACGCCCGACGTCACGGTGCTGCCGCACCGGGAGGTGCCGTGGGTGTGGGAGGACCTCAAGGCCGCGACCGACCACCGGCCCGTGTGGGTCGACATCGAGACCCAGCCCCTGCCCGACCCCTCCGTGCCGCGCTCGGGGGAGTGAGCGAAGGGGGTCAGACCCGGGCGCCGTTGGTGGGGTCGTCGTCGCGGTCGCGCGGCTGTCGCACCACGAGACAGACGAAGCCGCCGATGATCGAGGCGCCGACGAGGAAGGTCACCCAGCTGCCGACGGCCGGGCGGGCGAGCGCGAGCCACAGCATGCCGAGGATGCCCAACCCCAGGCCGAGCAGGGCGCCCCAGAAGAGGTGATCGGTCGTCGGGGGAAGGGGGGCGGGCGCCGGCGGCGACCAGCCCTCGTCGTCGTCGGCTGACCCGGGGGTCTCGCCCTGGCCCATGAGAGCGTCGGCGACGGAGTTGGTCGGGTCCACCCGCCACGGCACGCCGTGGTCGCGCTGGTCGTCCTCGCGGGGGCGGGGCAGGGCGGCGCGCACGTCGCCGGTGCTCTGCCGGGGAGCGCGTGGCGGAGTGTCGAGTGGGCCGGGGAGGCGGTCGTGCTCGGGCTGCTCCGCCTCCGGCACGTCGTCGTCCCAGCGGGCGATGATCGACTCGAAGGCAGCGTCGACGTCCCGGTCGTCCGGGTGCTGTCGCTCGACCATCGGTGCTCCGCCCGTCCTCGTCGTCGCCGTCGCCTCATGGACATCCTCCCATGCCCTGAGCCGGGCGTCCTTACCGTAGAGTTCGCTTGCGATCTGGAGGTGAGGCGACGGTGCTGTACTGGTTTCTCAAGAGGGTTGCCCTGGGGCCCCTGCTCAATGTGCTCTTCCGACCCCGTGTCGAGGGCCTGGAGAACATCCCCGAGGAGGGCGCGGCGATCCTCGCCAGCAACCACCTGTCCTTCTCCGACTCGATCTTCCTGCCGCTCGCCCTCGAGCGGCGGGTCACCTTCCTCGCGAAGTCGGACTACTTCACCGGCCCGGGGTTCAAGGGCTGGCTGACCGCGACGTTCATGCGGGGCGTGGGCCAGCTGCCCATCGACCGCAGTGGCGGCAAGGCGAGCGAGGCGGCGCTCAACGCCGGTCTCAAGGTGCTCGCCCAGGGCGACCTGCTCGGTCTGTACCCGGAGGGGACCCGCTCGCCCGACTCGCGCCTCTACCGCGGCCGCACCGGTGTCGCCCGGATGGCGCTGACCGCGGGTGTGCCCGTCATCCCCGTCGCGATGATCGACACCGACAAGGCCCAGCCGACGGGGCAGAAGATCCCCAACATCCGGCAAATCGGGATCAAGATCGGCACACCGCTCGACTTCTCCCGGTACGAGGGGATGGAGGGCGACCGATTCGTCCTGCGCTCGATCACCGACGAGCTGATGTACGAGCTGATGCAGTTGTCCGACCAGGAGTACGTCGACATGTACGCCACGTCGATGAAGGAGAAGCTGCTCACCAAGGCCAAGCGCCGTGCCCGCGAGCTGCAGGAGGCCGCCCGTCCCGGTCGCGCCGTGCCCGAGCTCGAGCAGGCCCTCGAGGGTGACGGCCGCAGCCCCGCCGCGGGGGAGCGTCCGGCCGACCCGTGGTCCGAGGAGTCCAAGGACGGGTTGTAGACCGTGCTGCCCGACCCGGGGGAGGTCTCGCTGCGGCGCCAGTACAACCCGTCGCCGCTCATCGACAGCGCCGGCGGCCGGGGTCTGGCGTTGTACCGCTTCGTCTCGCTGACCTACGCCGGCATCCTCATCTGGACCCACCGCGAGCACGTCATCCACTGGTGGCCGATCCTGGTCTGGGGGGTGGTGGCCCTCGCGTGGTCGATCATCGCCCCACTGCTGCCGCGCCCGACCAAGGTGGCGATCGGCGTCGAGCTGGTCATCGCCTCCGTCGGGATCCTGCTGACGAGCGAGGTGTACACCGCGGCCGAGGTCAGCGCCGGGATCTCCACGGTCCCCGGGGTGTGGGCGGCCTCGCCCGTCATGGCCGGTGCTTTGCTCAGCGGCATCCCCGGCGGGGTCATCTGCGCCGCCGTCATCTCCGTCGCCAACCTCGTGCAGGTGGAGGAGGCCGGGCAGCTGACCTGGCACAACATCTTCCTGCTCTTCATCGTCGGCATCCTCGTCGGACTGGCCGTCCAGCTGGCCCGTGAGAGCCAGAAGCGCCTCGAGCAGGCGCTCGCCGTCAGCGAGCGTCTCGCGGAGCGCGAGCGCATCGGGCGGCAGGTCCACGACGGGGTGCTGCAGGCGCTCGCGATGATCAACCGACGCGGTCGCACGCTCGGGGCCGAAGGGGAGGCCCTCGCCGACCTCGCCGCCGACCAGGAGCGCTCGCTGCGCAGCCTCATCACCCGCTTCGAGCCCGCGGCGGACGCCATCTCCGCGAAGGACCAGGTGCGTGACCTCGCGGCCGGGCTCGCCGCCCTTCGCTCGGCGGACGTCGAGGTGGTCCTGCCCGCCGGACCCGTCCGCCTGCCCGAGCACACGGCCCGTGAGGTCGAGGCCGCCGTCGCCGCGGCCCTCGACAACGTCGCGGTGCACGCCGGGGACGGCGCCCGGGCGTGGGTGCTCCTCGACGCCGATGACCGGGGTATCGAGGTCGTCATCCGGGACAACGGGGTCGGCATGGACGGCGACCGGCTCGTACGTGCCGTCGAGGAGGGCCGTCTCGGCGCGAGCAGCTCGATCCGCGGCCGGATGCTCGACCTCGGCGGTGACGCCAGCTGGCGCTCACCCGCCGGTGGCGGGACGACCGTCACCCTCACCGTCCCGACGCCGGACGTGGCAGGCTCCACCCCATGAGCGAGCCCACGAAGCCCCTGACGGTCCTCGTCGCCGACGACCACCCCCTGTGGCGGGACGCCCTCGTCCGTGACCTGGAGGAGGCCGGCTTCGACGTCGTCGGCACCGCCGCCGACGGCCCGTCGGCGGTGACCCGCACCCGCGCCACCGTGCCCGACGTGCTCGTCCTCGACCTCAACCTGCCGCAGCTGCGCGGCGACGAGGTGTGCACCGCGATCAGCGACCTCAGCACCCGTGTGCTCATCCTCTCCGCCAGCGGCGAGGAGCGTGACGTGCTCGCGGCCGTCAAGGCCGGCGCGAGCGGCTACCTCGTCAAGTCCGCCTCCCCGGGCGAGATCCGCGACGCGGTGACCGCGACCGGGGCCGGGGACGCCGTCTTCACCCCCGGCCTGGCCGGCCTCGTGCTGGGCGAGTTCCGCGAGATGAGCACCCGGGCCCGCACCGAGCCCGCCCCGGCCGAGGCGGCCTCGCCCGTCCCCGAGCTCACCGATCGCGAGACCGAGATCCTGCGCTACGTCGCGATGGGCATGACGGCCAAGGAGATCGCGGCCGACCTCGTCATCTCGCACCGCACCGTGCAGAACCACGTTCAGAACATCCTCGGCAAGCTCCACCTGCACAACCGCGTGGAGCTGACCCGCTTCGCGATCAGCCGGGGACTCGACGCGCCGGAGTGACCCCCCTTCGTCCTGTGGTTGGACGCATGACGGGGCGAAGGGCGGCGCAGCCTATCCTTGGAGCGTGACCACCGCAGTGCCCTCCCAGATGTCCCCAGCCACGATCACCAGTGACCTCCCGGCGGCCCAGCAGCCGAGCTGGCCCGACCGTGGTGCTCTCGACGACGTCGTGGCGCAGCTGGCGACCTATCCACCGCTGGTCTTCGCCGGCGAGTGCGACAACCTGCGCGACCGCATGGCGGCCGCGTCGGTCGGTGAGGCCTTCGTGCTCCAGGGCGGCGACTGCGCCGAGACCTTCGTCCACGCCACCGCCGACAACATCCGCGACCGGATCAAGACGGTCCTCCAGATGGCGGCCGTGCTCACCTACGGCGCGGGCATGCCCGTGGTGAAGATGGGCCGGATGGCCGGCCAGTTCGCCAAGCCGCGCAGCAAGGACACCGAGACCCGTGACGGCGTGACCCTGCCGGCCTACCGCGGCGACATGGTCAACGACTTCGCGTTCACCCCCGAGTCGCGCAACCCCGACCCGCAGCGCCTGCTGCGCGGGTACCACACGAGCGCCGCGACGCTGAACCTCGTGCGGGCCTTCACCCAGGGTGGCTTCGCCGACCTGCGCATGGTGCACGACTGGAATGTCGGCTTCGTCTCCAACGCGGCCAACCGCCGCTATGAGGGCCTGGCCCGCGAGATCGACAAGGCGATGCGCTTCATGGCCGCGTGCGGCGTCGACTTCGAGGCGATGCGCGCCACCGAGTTCTGGTCCGCGCACGAGGCGCTGCTGCTCGACTACGAGCGCCCGATGACGCGCATCGACTCGCGCACCGGCGACCTCTACGACACCTCCGGCCACTTCCTGTGGATCGGGGAGCGCACCCGCCAGATCGACCACGCGCACCTCGACTTCGTCAGCCGGATCCGCAACCCCATCGGGATGAAGGTCTCCGACAAGGCCGACCCCGACGAGCTGCTGCGGATCATCGACCTGCTCGACCCGCACCGCGAGCCCGGCCGCCTGACCTTCATCACCCGGATGGGCGCCGGCAAGATCCGCGAGGCCATGCCGCGCATCGTGGAAAAGGTCCGCGACTCCGGCGCGATGGTCACGTGGATCTGCGACCCGATGCACGGCAACACGTTCGAGTCCGCCTCCGGGTTCAAGACGCGCGACTTCGACGACGTCGTCGACGAGGTGCGCGGGTTCTTCGAGGTGCACCGCTCGCTCGGCACCGTCCCCGGCGGCCTGCACGTCGAGCTCACCGGCAACGACGTCACCGAGTGCCTCGGTGGCGCCGAGCGGATCCTCGACGAGGACCTCAACAAGCGCTACGAGAGCGTGTGCGACCCGCGGCTGAACCACCAGCAGAGCCTGGAGCTGGCGTTCCTCACCGCGGAGATGCTTTCGGGGGCCTGATCGTTTTGTGGGCTGGGTCCTTGTCCTTCCGGACGCAGGGATGAGGTTCGGCCTTGTCCTTCCGGACGAAGGGATGAGGCCCGGCGCTGGGGAAAAGCCCGGACGACTTTTGCACGCACGTCGCGTCGCGGGAGCAGTCCGGGCTTTTCCTTGAGTCGCGCCGGACCTCACCCCTTCGTCCGTCCGGGGCCCACCCCAGCCCTTCGTCCGGAACGGGTCCCACCTCAGCCCTTCTTCCGGCAGGGGTCCTCGCCCGTTGGCAAAAGGGACTCCTGGAGCATCTCGTGGCTGAATCGGCCACCACATGTTCCAGGAGTCCCCTTTGCCAACACGGGGCCGGGCCCAAGCGCCGGGTTCAGTCGCGGTGTCGCGTGCGGCGCAGGATGCGCACCGGGATGACGGCGGCTGTGGCGGTGAGGAAGCCGCCCCAGAGGGTGTCCGTCACCGCCAGGAGCAGCGTCCAGTCGGCGAGGACGGCGAGGTTGGTGAACCCGAAGGTCGCGTAGGCGCCGACCCCGAGCACCAAGCCGTGCACCGCCGCCACTCGCAGTGAGTCGGCATCGAGGGCCGGTCGGATCGCCAGCACCGTGACGCTGACGACGTGGACGACGTAGAAGATCGCTGCGGCCCACCCGACCACCGGGTCGGCCAGTTGGTCACCGAGCTCGGCTGCGTAGAGCGGTCCTGCCACGAGGGAGATCCACAGCGCGTCGAGCACCCCGATGACGAGAGCCGCCAGGGCGGCCGGCAGCAGCCAGCGGCGCAGGATCCCGTCCGCCGAGGGCACTCAGACCACCAGGATGGTGACGGTCGAGCCCTTGGGGGCGGTGCCGCCGCTGGGGCGCGAGGCGCGGACCTCGTCGAGCGGGGCGCCGAGGAAGTTCTGCACCGACACCTTGAACCCGGCGTCCTGCAGCTTCTTGGTCGCCTCAGCCCGGGTGAGGCCCTGGACATCGGGCACCGCGACCATCTCGGGGCCCTTGGAGACCGTCATCGTCACCGTCTCGCCGGGCAGCAGGGTGCCGGTCGAGGGGCTCTGGCTGATGACCGAGCCCTTGGCCACGGTCGAGCTCCACGCGTCCTCGGCCCGGGCCACCTTGAGGCCGGCCGCCTCGATCGCGGTCGTCGCGTCGGCAGCGGTCTTGCCCGCGACGACGGGGACGGCGACCGGCTCCGGTCCCTTGGACACGACGATGCCGACGGCCGCGTCCCGCTTGAGCTCCGTGCCGGCAGCGGGCGTCGAGGAGATGATCTGGCCCGCGGGCACCTCGGCGTGCCAGGACTCGGTCGTCGTCCCGACGACGAGGTGCTCGGCCTCGAGGTCGGACGTGGCCTGCGCCGTGGTCCGGCCGGCGAGGTCGGGGACCTCGTAGCGCTCGGGCCCCTTGGAGAAGACGACGGTGACCTCGCTGCCCTTGGCCAGCTCGGTGCCGGTCGGCGGGTTGGAGGTGATCGCCTCGCCCTTGGGCACCGCCTCGTCGAAGGCGGTCTGCTCGGTGAGCGACAGCTCGTACTGGGCGAGCGTGGTCTCGACGTCCTGCTGCGGCTGGCCGGCCAGCTCGGGCACCAGGACCTTGCTGCCCGGACCCATCTGGGTCCACCACCAGCCACCGCCGGCGGCCAGCGCCCCGGCGAGCAGCAGCGCCACGAGGGCCCCGAGGCCACGTCGTCGGCGCGAAGGGGGAGTGGCCGGGCTCGTCGGGTCGTCGTCCGCCGCCGCGGTCGTCGCGAGGCCGGCCACGGCGGCCGGCCGCGTGATGGCGGTCGTCGGACGGGGACGGGGGTGGGCGACCGTCTCGGCTCCGGTCGCAGCTCTCGCCCGTGCACCGGTGGGGCGTCGATCGAGCTGAGCGGTCGTCAGGTCGGCGCGCACGCGCTGCAGCTCGGCGAGGTAGGCGCCGGCGTCGAGAGGGCGCTCGTCGGGGTCGCGGTGCGTGGCCAGCGCGACGAGGTCGTCCAGCTCGGTGGGCAGGTCCTCGACGACCTCCGACGGCACCGGCAGCGAACCGTGGACGTGCTGGAAGGCGACGTGGATCGGCGACTCGCCCTCGACCGCTCGCTGCCCGGTGAGCAACTCGAAGAGGATGAGCCCAGCGGCGTAGACGTCACTGCGGGCGTCGGCGATGCCGCGCTCGACCTGCTCGGGGGAGAGGTAGGCGACGGTGCCGAAGAGCACGCCGTCCTCGGCCGTCGTCGTCTGCGAGGTCACCGCTCGGGCCAGTCCGAAGTCGGCGACCCTCACCGGGCCACGGTCGGCGATGAGCACGTTCTCCGGCTTGACATCGCGGTGGATGTACCCGGCCTCGTGCGCCACGGCCAGCCCGGTGAGGACCGGCTCGAGGATGTCGAGAGCTGCCCGCGGGGTCAACGCGCCCTCCGCGTCGATGACCGCCCGGGCGGTCCTCCCTTCGACGTACTCCATCGCGAGCCAGACCCGGCCGCGGTCCTCGCCCTGGTCGAGCACGGGGACGACGTTGGGGTGACTGAGGCGCGCGGCCGAGCGCGCCTCGCGGCGGAAGCGCGCGACGAAGGTCTCGTCGGCCGCGAGGTCGGGGCGCATGACCTTGAGGGCCACCTCGCGGTCGAGCCGCGTGTCGGTGGCGAGCAGGACCGTGGCCATCCCGCCGTCGGCGAGGTGGCGCAGCACGCGGTACCGGCCGTCGACGAGTTCGCCGACGAGCGGGTGCGTGGATGCCGTGGTCACGCCCAAAGTCTAGGTTCGCCCCCTTCGTCCGTCCGTCACATCCGACGTCGGAGCGCCTTGACGTTGGCCACGTACTGCTTGGTGTCGCTGTACATGCCGTTGGACTCGACGGATGCCAGGCCTTGGTAGTAGCCCGCGATCGCGTCGGAGGTGCTGTCGGCCTCGCGGGTGAGGACCTTGAGCAGGATCACGCCGGCGGTGATGTTGTCGTCGGTGTCGAGCAGGTCGAGCTGGCGCCCGGCCAGCTGGGAGGCCCACTGGCCGGAGCTCGGGATGACCTGCATCGTGCCGACCGCGTTGGCGACCGAGACCTGGCGCTGGTTCCAGCCCGACTCCTGGTAGGAGATGGCGAGCGCGATCGAGGGGTCGACCCCGTGCTGGCGGGCGATGCGGGTGATCTTGGCCTTGGTCTCGGCGCGGCTCGGCACGTCGCGTCCGGCGAGGATGCGGCGATTGCGCGTGGCCGCGTCGACGATCTCGTCGGAGTAGGTGCGCCCGGCGAAGGTGTTGTGCTTCGTGCGCTTGGGCTTGGTGGCCGCCTTGGTGCTCGTGGACGACGTCGTGCTCCCGGTGACCTTGAGGGTCGTGCCGGGGTGGATGAACTCACGCGTCGACAGGTCGTTGAGCTTGGCCAGGCGCGCGACGCTCATGTCGTACCGCGCGGCGATGCCGGTGAGGGTCTCGCCGCTGCGCACCTTGTGCGAGGAGGTCGACCGGCTGGCCGTCGCCCGCTTGGCGGGCTTGGCCGCGGTGCCGGTGACGCGCAGCTTGTCGCCCGGGTGGATGAAGCGTCCGCTCAGGTCGTTGAGCGAGCGCAGTCGCTCGACGCTCATGTGGTGGCGGGCGGCGATGCCGACGAGCGTGTCACCGCTGCGCACGACGTAGGTGCGGGTGGAGCCGGAGCGGGCCGGCTTCTTCTTCGACGACGAGGACGAAGGGGAGGACTCGCCCGAGCGTCCGGGGATCCGCAGCTTCTGGCCGGGGTGGATGAACTCGTCGACCGACAGGTGGTTGCGCGAGAGCAGCGCGGTGGCGGAGACGCGGTAGCGGGCGGCGATGTCGTAGATGGTCTCGCCGTCGCGGACGGTGTGGTGGCGGGTGCCCTGGGAGACGGACGTGGTCGTCGTGGACTCTGCGGTCAGGTCGACCGCCGGTGCCACGGGGGTGGCCGGCACGGTGACGAGGAGCGGAAGGACCATGTGGGGGACTCCGATGTCGGGGGCGCAGGGGAACGCCCGGGGGCTGAGAGACGTGGCGCATGTGGCGCCTGTGACTGGTGTGACGTATGTGGTTGCGGTCGACGGTACCGAAGATCGGGCCCGCGCGCCCGCTCTGCCACACTGACCGGCGTGACGAGCACCCCTGAGACCACCTGGCTGACCCTGCCCGACCTCGCCGAGCGACTCGGCGTGCGCATCACCGACGTGCGGCGCTGGATCGACGAGCGGCAGCTGGTCGCCGTGCGCCGCGGCGAGCGCAATGCCCTGTCCGTGCCGGCCGACTTCGTCGACGAGCACGGGCCGCTGCCGGACCTCGCCGGGACCTTCACCGTCCTCGCTGACGGGCGCTTCGGCGACGACGAGATCGTCGAGTGGATGTTCGCCACCGACGAGACCCTCCCCGGCGGGTCGACCCCGATCGCGGCGATCCGCGCAGGCTTCAAGACCGAGGTGCGCCGCCGGGCGATGGAGGAGGCGCTCTAGCAGGGTCGTGGCAGTGTGACGACAGGAGGGGGACCACGTGCGACGCGTGGACGAGGAGATCGCGGCTGACCCACGGGGTCGTCTCGCGGACCTGCCGGCCCGGGTACGGGCGGCGCTCGAGACCCCGGACGTGCTGCCGTGGAGCTCGAGCGACCTGAGGCAGCTGGCCCGCGGCGGGGACGAGGCGCGGGAGGCGCTGCACGCGACGGCACGCGCCGCCGTGCCCTCGGCCGGACCGGTCGAGCCTGCCTCGTTGACCGGGGACGAGGCCGCCGCCCGAGTCCGGGCGCAGACGGCGGCCATGCTGCTGGCCGGACTGTGGGACGACCTCGACGTCCTGCACGAGGTGCTGCCGTGGCACGACGTGCCGTGGTCCCAGCAGGGTCGTCCGACCCACCCCAGCCACGGGCTCACGGGCATGCTCGAGGTGGGCGTCCGCTGCCCGTCGGCCCGTGAGGCCGTCGAGCCGGCGATGCGTCAGTGGCTCCGCGAGGTGCTCCGACGACCTGCCGGCAGCGAGATCGCCTACTCGCTGTGGCCGGCCACGCGGTGGCGCACGGACGACGGCGGTGAGGGGCTCTACCTCGCGATCGCCCGGCACGACCCGGCGCTCGAGGCGGCCGCCCTCCACGCCGCAGCCAGCGCCCGCCCCGACGACCCGGAGGTGTCGACGGCGGTGATGACGGGGTGGTCCGTGCACGGCTCTCGGCGTGACCGGCGTGAGCAACCAACGCCAGGGGCCACCCGTTTTTGGGGAGCACTCACCGCTCTCGCCGGGGCGGCCGTCGACCCGACCGTGGCGACTGCGGCGGTCGAGGAGGTCATGGCCTCACCGCTGTGGCGTGGCAGCGGCACCACCGGCTCGGTGGCCGTGGACGCGCTCGTGACGACCCGCGCCGTCGAGCGCCGCGAGTGCTTGGCGGCCGTGGCCCTGGCGGGCGTGATGTCGTCTCCCCGGGCGCACCAGGCACTGGCGTCGGACGCGGGCCGACTGCCCCGGGTCGTCGACCGGGTGGCGGACGAGCTGCTCGCGAGCGGGGTCGTCTCGAGGCTGCTGCCCGAGGAGGAGCGCAGCCCGCTGCGGGGCTGGCCGGGGGTGTCGGTGCGGCACGTGCTCGAGCGGGCCGTGGAGGTGGACGGCCACCTCGCGTGGCCGCCGGCCCCGGTCGACGAGGACGGCGAGGACGGCGACCTCGATGAGGTGGACGACCTCGTCGACGTCGTACCCGACGGGCCGTGGCGCGACCTGGAGGCGCGGCTGTCCGGGCTCGGTCTGCCCGTGGACCAGCCGCTGCCGGGCAACGAGCTGCCGCCGCTGGAGGAGCTCGTGCCCGCCGGGGTGCTCGAGGCGGCGACCCGACGTGCGCAGGTGGACGGTCGTGGTGACCGGGCGCAGCTGCCGGAGGGGCCGGGGCGGCAGCGCCGGGTCAGGTGGCCCTGGCGGTCGTGACGACCGCGCGCAGCTGCCAGCAGGGCCGGGACGGCAGCGCCGGGTCAGGTGCAGCGGCGTGTCGTACTGCAGTTCAGGCCGGGAGACCGACGGCTCCGCCATTCCTCGTCGCCGCGTGCACGAACTGCAGTACGACACGCGCAGCGCTGTAGGAGCTGGGGCGACAGCGTCGCGTCAGGAGCTGGGGCGACAGCGTCGCGTCAGGTGCTGCGGGCCGTCGTCAGGTCGATGAGCTCGGCGAGGACGGTGCGCGCCGGCTCGGGCACGCCGCTCGCCTCGGCGAGTGCGCTGCGGGCTGCCGCAGCCCCCTCGGCGATGTCGCGCTCGACGCCCTCGAGCGCACCCGTGCTGATGATGAGCTCGCGGAAGGCCTCGACCTCCGCGGTGCCGAGGTCGGGTGCGCCGAGCCACTGGTCGACCTGCGTGCTCGCCACGTCGTCGGCGCCGGCGAGGGTCCGGGCGATGAGGACGGTGCGCTTGCCCTCGCGCAGGTCGTCACCTGCGGGCTTGCCCGTGACGTCCGGGTCGCCGAAGACGCCGAGCACGTCGTCGCGCAGCTGGAAGGCCACACCCAGGGCCACGCCGTAGCGGGAGAGGGCGTCGAGGTCCTGCTGCGAGGCGCCACCGGCGGTGGCGCCGATGAGCAGCGGGTGCTCGATCGAGTACTTGGCGCTCTTGTAGGTGATGACGTGGCGGGAGCGCTCGATCCGCTCGGCGTCGTCGAGGTCGTGCCACGGGCGCATCGAGGTGACGATGTCGAGGAACTGCCCGGCCATGAGCTGGCCGCGCATCCGCTCGAAGACCGGGCGGGCCGCCTCGAGGGCCTGCGGGGGCAGCCCGGAGTCGGCGAAGAGGTCGTCGCACCAGCCGAGGCAGAGGTTGCCCGCGAGGATCGCGCCGGCGACGCCGAAGCGGTCGGGCTCGCCGTGCCAGAGCCGCTCGGCGTGGGCGCGGGAGAGCGCCCGGTGCATCGCGGGCTGCCCACGGCGGGTCTCGCTGTCGTCCATGACGTCGTCGTGGATGAGCGCGGCGGCCTGGAAGAGCTCCATCGCGGCGGCCAGGGAGATCGCGCCCTCGTGGTCGTCCTGGCCGGCGGCGCGCCAGCCCCAGTAGGCGAAGCCGGCCCGCAGGCGCTTGCCGCCCTGCAGCAGGGTGCGCACGGGGCCGGTGAGGTCGGCGACGTCGGGCCCGACCTCGGCGAGCTCGACCTCCCAGCGGTCCAGCTCGGTGTCGATGCGGTCCTGGACCCGCGAGCGCAGGTCGGCCAGGTCCAGCGGGTGCGGCACGTGGGCTCCAGGGGCAGAGGGGTTGTCGGGGGTCCGTGGTCGGATCCGGTGATCGCGCCCAGCCTACGTCGAGCGGGGTTGACGCGGTGTCGGCCCCCGGGTCTACTGTTGTTCGAACAGGTGTTCGAGCAAAGGAGTGGGCAATGGTCAGGCTCGTCGAGGAGTCCATCGAGGTGCGGGTGGGCGAGACCTCGCCGGAGCAGTTCCTGTGGAGGGGGCGGCTCTACCGGGTGACGGAGGTGGTCGACCACTGGCAGGAGAGGCACGCGTGGTGGCGCGAGGGCGGGCGGCCGCTCGCGCAGGTCCCGCTCGCCCGGGACGTGTGGCGGGTCGAGGCCAGCCGGGGACGCAGCAGCACGCCGGGGGTCTACGACCTCGGGGTCGACGGCGACCCCGAGGGCACGTCCGGCTGGCTGCTCCTGCGGACCCAGGACTGAGGGGGTCGTGGTGGTTGCCGTCGCCGTACTCCGTCCCGATCGTCTCGACGGGGCGCTGGACCTGCTCTCCTGCGCCGGGGAGAGCCTCGCCGCCGCGCACATGGCGCGCAGCGTGCCCGAGCGCAGCTCCGGGACGCGCCTGGCGGTGCTCCGGGCCGCCGCGGCCGTGCTCGCCGTCCGGGGGCGCACCACGGGCGCGGCAGGGCCCGTCGACGTGTGGCGGCTGCTGCCGCAGGTGGCGCCCGAGCTGACCGAGTGGGCGGACTTCTTCGCGACCGTCCTGCCCGAAGGGGGCGCCCGCCCCGGTCACGGGCCGTCCGGTCCGATGAGCGTGCGCGAGGTCGACGACCTGCTGCGCCAGGGTGAGGACTTCGTGCGGCTCGTCGCCGGCATCCTCGGCCTGCCGCCGGTGCGGGTGACCGGCGACCTCGTCGCGCTCACCCCGTCGTCCGAGGGCGCGCACCAGGACGCGCATTTCCCCGGGGACATGCGCGCGGGCGCGGACCAGACCGCGCATTTCCCCGGGGACATGCGCGCGGGCGGCTCGGAGGAGACGTGGGCCGGGGGTGGTGCCGGGTGAGTTTTGCCCACCTGCACGTGGCGTCGGGATTCTCCCTTCGTCATGGCACGACGACACCGGAGGACCTCGTGGCACGGGCCGCGGAGCTCGGGCAGCCGGCGCTCGCCCTCACCGACCGCGACGGGCTCTACGGGGCGGTGCGGTTCGTCCGGGCGGCGACCGCGGCCGGGGTCGCGCCGGTCCTCGGCGTGGACCTGGCCGTCGCCGACGGGGCCCCGGTGCACCCGCGGCGACGCACGCCGGTGCGCGGGGGAGCCGAGGTCGACCCGCGGCACCCCCGCGTCACCGTCCTGGCCCGCGGGGCCGGTGCCGGGGTGCCGCACGGGGTCGGCTGGGCCCGGCTGTGCCGGCTCGTCAGCGAGGTGCACCTGACGGGGGAGCGGGGCGAGGCCGTGGCGAGCGCCGCCATGGTCGCCCGGCACGCGGCAGCGCCCGGGCCCGACGAGCCGGGACCGCTGCTCGTCCTGCTCGGCCCGGCCTCCGACGTCGGCGCCGCGCTGCTCGCCCGCCGGCCCGACCTGGCCCGGCAGCGGCTGCGGGCCTGGCAGCAGGTGCTGCCTCCCGACGCGCTCGCGATCGAGGTCGTCGACCACGGAGGGCCGCCGGGCACGCCCGCCTCGACCGGCCACGCCGCCCACCTGCTCGGCCTGGCCGACGCCTGCGGCGTCCCCGCGGTGCTCACCGCGGCGGTGCGCCACCTGCACCCGCAGGACGCGACGACGGCCGACGTCCTCGACGCGACCCGTCGGCTCGTCGTCCTCGACACCCGCCACCTCGACCGGGTGACGACCGCAGGGCACCTCGCCGACGACGCGACGATGGCCGAGCGGGCCCACCGGGTGACGAGCGTCCTCGGCGGTGGTGCCGGCGGCTGGTCCTGCGCCGGGCCGGCCGAGCGCGCCGCGGCGCTGCTCGACACGACCCTCGCCACCGCGATGGCCTGTGCCCAGGACGACCGCAAGGACCTGGGCATCGGCCGGGTGCACCTGCCCGAGGCCCACGTGCTCGGGCTGCGCCCCGACGAGGACCCGCAGGCGGTGCTCGCCCAGCGCGCTCGGGCGGCGATCGGCGCCCGCTACCCGGACGCACCCCCTTCGGTCCTGCGTCAGGTCGAGGAGCGGCTGGCCGACGAGCTCGACGTCGTCGAGGCGCTGGGCTACCCGACCTACTTCCTCACCGTCGCCGAGGTCGTCGACCTCATCGTCGGGGCGGGGGTGCGGGTCGCCGCCCGCGGCTCCGGCGCCGGCAGCCTCGTCAACCACCTGCTCGGCATCAGCGCCATCGACCCGATCCGGCACGACCTGCTCATGGAGCGCTTTTGCTCGCCGCTGCGGGCCGAGCTGCCCGACATCGACATCGACGTCGAGTCGGCCCGGCGCACCGAGATGTACGAGCTGATCCTGCAGCGCTTCGGCCGCGACCGGGTGACGTGCGTGTCGATGATGGACACCTACAAGGCGCGGCACGCGATCCGGGACGTCGGCGCGGCCCTGGGGGTGCCCCCTTCGGAGGTCGACGAGATCGCCAAGGCCTTCCCGCACATCCGGGCCAAGGACGTGCGCTCGGCGATGGCCGAGCTGCCCGAGCTGCGCACCCGCAGCCTCGACGGGCCACGCCTGGGGGTGCTCTTCGACCTCGTCGAGCGGCTCGACGGCCTGCCGCGGCACATCGCGCTGCACCCGTGCGGGGTGGTCCTGTCCGACGGCGGGCTGCTCGACCGCACGCCCGTGGAGTCGAGCTGGCTGGGCTTCCCCATGAGCCAGTTCGACAAGGACGACGTCGAGGCGCTCGGTCTGCTCAAGCTCGACGTCCTCGGCATCCGGATGCAGTCGGCGATGGCGCACGCCGTCGGTGAGGTCGAGCGGTCCACGGGGGAGCGGATCGACCTCGACGACCGGGACGACGTCCCGCTCGACGACCCGGCGACCTTCGCGATGATCCGCACGACCCGCACGCTCGGGTGCTTCCAGATCGAGAGCCCGGGGCAGCGCGAGCTCATCGGCAAGCTCGCGCCGACGGTCTTCGACGACCTCATCATCGACATCTCGCTCTTCCGCCCCGGCCCGGTGAAGTCCGACATGATCCGGCCCTTCCTCGAGGCGCGGCACGGGTGGTCGCGGCCGCAGTTCCTCCACGACCGGCTCGTGCCCGCGCTCGCCGAGACCGAAGGGGTCGTCGTCTTCCACGAGCAGATGCTGCGGATCATCTCCGAGACGACCGGCGCGACCCTGGCCCAGGCCGACGAGGTGCGCCGCACCATGGGCAGCCCCGACGGGCAGGCACGCATCGAGGCGTGGTGGCGGCCCGCGGCGGCTGCCCGTGGCTACCCGCAGG
>NZ_BCSQ01000026.1 GCF_001570945.1 Janibacter anophelis NBRC 107843 | reverse complement strand
CCCGCCGCTGTGGCGGGCCCGACCAGAGGCAGGATTGGGGCCATGACCGCACCACTCTTCGTCGTCGACCCCGGTGCCCTCGACCGTCTCGGGGTCGCCGACGTCGTCGACCTCACCGGGCCGGAGGCCCACCACGCCGCGGCCGTCGTGCGGCTCGCGGTGGGGGAGCACGTGCTCGTCGCCGACCGGCAGGGCGCCCGCGTGCTCACCGAGGTCACCGAGGTCACCCGAGAGCTGGTGCGGCTGCGGGTGCTCGAGCGCGCCGACGAGCCGGAGCCCTCCCTTCGCCTCACGCTCGTGCAGGCCCTGTCCAAGGACGGACGCGACGAGGACGCCGTCGAGGCGGCCACCGAGCTCGGCGTCGACCGGGTCATCCCGTGGCAGGCCGACCGATCGATCGTGCGGTGGCGGGGGCCCAAGGCCGACAAGGGCCTGCGCAAGTGGGCCAACGTCATCGAGCGCGCCGCCAAGCAGTCGCGACGGGGCCGCTGGCCCCAGCTCTCGCCGATGGTCACGACGAGCGGTCTGGCGCTCGAGTGCCCTGGGCGCACCCCCTTCGTCCTGCACGAGGACGCGACGACGCCATTGGCCGGGATCGATCTGCCGACCGAGGGCGAGGTGCTCCTCGTCGTCGGGCCCGAAGGGGGGATCTCGCCGCAGGAAGTCGACCGCCTCGTCGCGGCCGGCGCGACCCCCGTGCGCCTCGGTCCGCAGGTGCTGCGGGCGTCCACCGCCGGGCCGGCGGCGATCGCGGTCCTGAGCGCCATGGGTCGCTGGCGGTGACGCGCGCCTTCTACCAGTGGTCCGGCGGGACCGAGGCGGACCACGCGGCGCTCGCGTGGTTCGCCGGTGCCCGGCCCGAGCAGATGGGTCCGCGCCTGGCCACCTTCCGAGGCGGCCTGACGGGACGAGCCTGGCTCGGCGCTCTCGTCCTGGTCTCGGTCGTGAGCATCGCCCTGTCGGTCCTCGTCGCGCTGCTCGCGCCCGACCCGGGGGTGGGCACGGTCGTGGGCACCTGCGTCGTGACTGCCGGTCTCTCGCTACTCGTCCTGCTCGCCGTGTGGCTCCTCGCCCGCCGTCACCGCTGCGACGTGCATGCTCACGGACTCGTCGCCTCCGGGGCCTGGGGCGGTGCCGAGGCCATCCCGTGGGCGACGATCGATCCGGGTCGGGTCTTCGTGGCCACGACGGTGCGGGCCATGACCCGGATGCCGCTGGCGCTCTACCGGCAACAGGCCACGCTCCCGCCGGGCGTCGTCGTCAACGGCTGGACGCAGCGTCCGGTCGGCACCACGTGGTGGTTCGAGGCCTTCTCCAGCGCCTACCGCTACCAGCCGCAGCCGAGCGACTCGCCCTTCGGGTGGTGGCAGCTGGGGCCCACCGACCCACGCGCCTTCCTCACGGCGATGGAGCAGGCCATGGTCGCGGACGGCTATCCGGCCGCCGGGCTGACCCCCTTCGCCCTCAGCCGGTCCGTCGACGCCGGTGACCTGCGGCGCGATCCCGCCCTGCAGCGCGAACGCCTGCTCACCGACCCTGTCCTCGGCCTGCCACGACGGTGAGCCAAACGGGTCGTCCCTGCGACCCGGCCCCCGTAGACTGGGCCGCACGATGCCTCAATCAGACCATCCCGACCTGCGCGCCCTCGACGCGATCCCCGACGAACCGCGAGCCGCCGCGCCGGGCAGCGCGCCCAGCGTTCGCCAGACCATCGTCCTGCCCGACAACGTGCCGATGGTCAGCCTGCTCGGCCCGACCGACGAGCTGCTGCGCACGATGGAGCGAGCCTTTCCCCGCACCGAGATCCTCGTGCGGGGCAACGAGTTCCGCCTCGAGGGCCCGCGCGGTGACCTCGAGGTCATCGACCGGCTCCTCGACGAGATGACCGAGATCGTCGAGGCCGGCCAGCCGCTCAACAAGGACGCCGTGGAGCGCTCGATCACCATGTTGCGCGGTCAGACCCGCGAGCGTCCCGCCGACGTGCTGACGATGAACATCGTCTCCAGCCGCGGCCGCACGATCCGCCCCAAGACCCTCGGGCAGAAGCACTACGTCGACGCGATCGGCGACAACACGGTGATCTTCGGCATCGGCCCCGCCGGCACCGGCAAGACCTACCTGGCCATGGCCAAGGCGGTCGCTGCGCTGCAGGCCAAGGAGGTCAACCGGATCATCCTCACCCGCCCGGCGGTCGAGGCCGGCGAAAAGCTCGGCTTCCTGCCCGGCACGCTCAACGACAAGATCGACCCGTACCTGCGCCCGCTCTACGACGCCCTGCACGACATGATCGACCCGGAGTCGATCCCGCGGCTCATGGCGGCCGGGACGATCGAGGTGGCGCCGCTGGCGTACATGCGTGGCCGCACGCTCAACGACGCGTTCATCATCCTCGACGAGGCGCAGAACACCTCGCCCGAGCAGATGAAGATGTTCCTCACCCGCCTCGGCTTCGGCTCGAAGATGGTCGTCACCGGCGACACGAGCCAGGTCGACCTGCCCGGCGGGATGGAGTCCGGCCTCAAGGTCGTCCAGCGCATCCTCACCGACATCGAGGGCGTCCACTTCGCCCACCTCGACGCCTCCGACGTCGTCCGCCACCGGCTCGTCGGGGAGATCGTCGGGGCCTACGACCGATACGACGCGACGAAGGGGCAGCGCCGATGAGCATCGACGTGCTCAACGAGACCGACCACGACGTCGACGAGGGCGAGTTCGTCGACCTCAGCCGCTACGTGCTCGAGCAGATGCGCGTGCACCCGCAGGCCGAGCTGTGCATCCGCTTCGTCGACGAGGCGACGATGACCGTCCTGCACGAGCAGTGGATGGACCTCGCCGGCCCGACTGACGTCATGAGCTTCCCGATGGACGAGCTGCGGCCCGGTCGCGAGGGCGAGACCTCCGCCGAGGGGGTCCTCGGCGACATCGTCGTGTGCCCGTCGGTCGCGGAGCGGCAGGCCGCCGCGGCGGGCCACGCCGCCATCGAGGAGATGCTCCTGCTGACGACGCACGGGATCCTCCACCTGCTCGGCTACGACCACGCGGAGCCCGATGAGGAGAAGGAGATGTTCGAGCTGCAGCGCCAGCTGCTGCTCACCTTCCTCGCCGGCCGCGGCCGGGAGGCCCAGGGGTGACCACCCTGATCATCGGCGCGGTCGTCGCGATCGTCGCCGCCTTCGTCCTCACCCTCGTCGACGCCGCCATCGGCTCGGCCTCCCGCGTCGCCGCGGAGGAGGCCGACAGCGCGGGACGAAGGGGGGCACCCGCCCTGCGCGAGATCCTCGCCGACAGCGCGGGACCGATCTCCGTCCTCGCCTTCCTGCGCGCCGTCGCCGAGGCGACCGCCGCGGTCCTGATCACCCTCGTCGTCGTCGACCAGGTCGAGCGCACCTGGGTGGCGCTGCTCGTCTCCGCGGCGATCATGGTCGTCGTGACCTTCGTCCTCGTGGGCGTCTCGCCGCGGACCCTGGGGCAGCAGCACAGCACGGCGATCGCGGTGGCGGCCGCCCCCTTCGTCATCGGGCTGCGACGCGTCCTCGGGCCGGTCGCCCGACTGCTCGTGTCCATCGGCAACGCCGTGACGCCCGGCCGCGGGTACCGCGACGGGCCCTTCCGCTCCGAGGCCGAGCTGCGCGACCTGCTCGACCTGGCGGGGGAGTCCGCGATCATCGAGGACGAGGAGCGCGACATGCTGCACTCCGTCTTCGAGCTCGGCGACACGATGGCCAGTGAGGTCATGGTGCCGCGCACCGACATGGTGACGATCGAGTCGGACAAGCCCGCCCGCAAGGGGCTCAACCTCTTCATCCGCTCGGGGTTCTCCCGCGTGCCCGTCGTCGGTGAGTCGAGCGACGACATCGTGGGGCTGCTCTACCTCAAGGACGTCGTGCGTCGCCTGCTCGCCGACGAGGAGACCCGCGACCTGCCCGTCTCCGAGTTCATGCGGCCGGCCCCCTTCGTCCCCGAGAGCAAGCCCGTCGACGAGCTGCTGCGCGAGATGCAGCGCGACCAGACCCACGCCGCGATCGTCGTCGACGAGTACGGCGGTACGGCGGGGCTGGTGACCATCGAGGACATCCTCGAGGAGATCGTCGGCGAGATCACCGACGAGTACGACCGCGAGGGACCGAGCGTGGAGGACCTCGGCGACGGCCGCCACCGCGTGCCGGCCGGACTGCACCTCGACGACCTCGGCGAGCTCTACGGCATCGAGCTCGACGACGAGGAGGTCGACACCGTCGGGGGACTCATCGGCAAGGTCACCGGACGGGTCCCGATCATCGGCGCGCACTGCGAGGTCGCCGGACTCTCGCTCACGGCTGAGAAGATGTCGGGGAGACAGCACCGCATCGCCACCGTCATCGTCGAGCCGGTTCCGACCGAGCAGGCGCACGGTGGGCGCGAGCACGAGGAGATCGGGGCATGAGCGTGGACCAGCCGCAGGAGACATGGCACGCAGGATTCGCCTGCCTCGTCGGTCGGCCCAATGCGGGCAAGTCGACCCTGACCAATGCCCTCGTGGGTGACAAGGTCGCCATCACCTCGAGCAAGCCGCAGACGACCCGGCACGTCATCCGGGGGATCGTGACGCGCGAGCAGCGGCAGCTGATCCTCGTCGACACGCCGGGGCTGCACAAGCCGCGCACCCTGCTGGGGGAGCGGCTCAACGACCTCGTCCGCGAGACCCTGCTCGAGGTCGACGTCATCGGCTTCTGCCTGCCGTCCGACCAACGGATCGGGCCCGGCGACACCTTCATCGCCAAGGACCTCGCCGAGCTGCAGCGGGCCAAGCGGGTGCCGGTCGTGGCGATCGCGACCAAGAGCGACAAGGTCGACCGCGAGCGACTCGCCGAGCACCTCATCGCCATCGACCAGCTCGGTGACTGGGCGGCCATCGTCCCGTGCTCCGCCACGCGGGGGGACCAGGTCGAGGACGTCCTCGAGGTGCTCGGGTACCACCTGCCCCCGTCGCCCGCTCCGCTGTACCCCGAGGACCAGCTCACCGACGAGGACGACGAGCGGATGATCGCCGAGCTCGTGCGCGAGGCCGCCCTCGAGGGGGTGCGCGACGAGCTGCCGCACAGCCTCGCCGTCGTCGTCGAGGAGATCGTGCCCCGCGAGGGCCGACCCGAGGACGACCCCATGCTCGACGTGCGGGTCAACGTCTTCGTCGAGCGTGACAGCCAGAAGGCGATCATCATCGGACGTGGTGGCTCACGGCTGCGCGAGGTGGGCACCAACGCCCGCGTCGGCATCGAAAAGCTGCTCGGCAGCAAGGTCTTCCTCGACTTGCACGTCAAGGTGGCCAAGGACTGGCAGCGCGACCCCAAGCAGCTGCAACGCCTCGGTTTCTGAGGTCACGAGTCGGTCACAAGGATTTGGGCCACGGCTCGCCCGTGGGCCATGGTGGGCGATTGGGCAGCATGCTGCCCGGTAACCGCCACCGACTCTGACTCGTAACGACTGATACCTGGGAGGAGCGGGCGGGACGACTCGCTCGCCCCGACCCGACCTGAATCGTGACTGAACCTACGCAACCACCCACCTCCGGCAAGGACGCCGCCCCGCGCGACACCCGTCGTGTCGACCACCCGGCCCTCGAGCCGCGGATCGTGCCCAAGTCCGACAAGGCCGGGCTCGACACCATCGTCTTCGGCGTGACCGCCGTCCTCGCCGTCGCCTTCGTCCTCTGGGGCGTCATCAGCACCGCCTCGCTCGCGGACGCGTCCGCCAGCGGGCTGGACTGGGTCGTCACCAACACCGGGTGGCTCTTCGCGCTCGCGTCGACCGGCTTCGTCTTCTTCGTCATCTGGCTCGCGGCGAGCAAGTACGGCAACATCCCGCTCGGCGCCGACGGCGAGCAGCCGGAGTTCCGCACCGTCTCGTGGATCGCGATGATGTTCTCCGCCGGCATGGGCATCGGCCTGATGTTCTGGGGCGCCGCCGAACCGCTCGCGCACTTCCTCACCCCACCGCCCGGCACCGGCGAGGCGGGCAACGAGCACGCGACGCGCACCGCGATGGCGACGACGCTCTTCCACTGGACCCTGCACC
Organism: Janibacter anophelis NBRC 107843; assembly: GCF_001570945.1. Lineage (GTDB taxonomy): Bacteria > Actinomycetota > Actinomycetes > Actinomycetales > Dermatophilaceae > Janibacter > Janibacter anophelis. The sequence continues at coordinate 39,748 of NZ_BCSQ01000026.1, read as the reverse complement.
CGTGGGCCATCTACACCGTCGCTGGTCTGGCGATCGCCTACGGCGTCTTCCGCAAGGGTCGTGGGCTGACGATCAGCGCGGTCTTCGAGCCGCTCATCGGCAAGCGCCAGGTCCACGGGCCGGCCGGCAAGGTCATCGACATCTTCGCCATCTTCGCCACGCTCTTCGGCTCCGCGACGTCGCTCGGCCTGGGTGCCCTGCAGATCGCGTCCGGTGCCAAGATCGTCGGCTGGGCCAACGACGTGACCAACACGGTGCTCGTCCTCATCATCGTCGTGCTGACGATCTGCTTCATCTTCTCCGCCGTCTCCGGCGTCGAAAAGGGCATCCAGTGGCTGTCCAACACCAACATGGTGCTGGCGCTCGTCCTCGCCCTGTTCGTCTTCATCGTCGGCCCGACGATCTTCATCCTCAACCTGGTGCCCACGTCCCTCGGCACCTACATGCAGCACCTGATGGAGTACTCCGCCCGCACCAACGCGCAGGGTGAGCACGGCATCAAGTCGTGGCTGTCGGGCTGGACGATCTTCTACTGGGCCTGGTGGGTCAGCTGGACCCCCTTCGTCGGCATGTTCATCGCCCGCATCTCGCGCGGCCGCACCATCCGTGAGTTCGTCACCGGCGTGCTGCTCGTGCCGAGCACGGTCAGCCTGCTGTGGTTCGCCATCTTCGGCGGTGCCGCCATCAAGGCGCAGGAGATGGGCCAGGCCCTCGACAAGTTCGGCGACGGTGAGGAGAGCACGCTCTTTGCGCTGCTCGACTCCATGCCGTGGGCCGGTGTCACCTCCGTGCTCGTCATGGTGCTCGTCGCGATCTTCTTCGTCTCCGGCGCCGATGCCGCCTCGATCGTCATGGGCTCGCTCAGCGAGCACGGCACGCTCGAGCCCAACAAGGTCACGGTGGTCTTCTGGGGTGTCGCGACCGGTGCCGCTGCCGCGATCATGCTGATCATCGGTGGTGAGGACTCGTTGACGGGTCTGCAGCAGATCACCATCGTCGCGGCACTGCCCTTCGTCCTCATCATGATCGGCATGGCGGTCTCCTTGGTGAAGGACCTGCAGTCCGACCCGATGGCGGTGCGTCGTGCCTACGCGCGGGAGGCCCTCAAGCAGGCGGTCGTCACCGGTGTCACCGAGCACGGCGACGACTTCGTCCTGTCGATCGACCCGGTCCAGCCGGGCGAGGGCATCGACCGCGACCGGGTCGCGGCCGTCGTCACCCCGACCGAGGCGGCATCGAGCCCTGCGCAGGGGTCGAGCGCATCCGCTGACACTGCCGGCGAGAGCACCGACGAGGAGGGGCAGCAGCGCCCCACCTCCTGATCTGCTCGTCCGGGGCCTGAACACCGATGTGGGTGTTCAGGCCCCGACGCCTATCCTTGGACCATGCACATCGGAGTTTTCGGAGCCACCGGCCAGGTCGGACAGGTCATGCGAGCGCTGCTCGAGGAGCGGGACTTCCCCGTCACCTCGATCCGCTACTTCGCCTCTGCGCGGTCCGCCGGGTCGACCCTGCCGTGGAAGGACCAGGAGGTGACGGTCGAGGACACCGCGACCGCCGACTTCTCGGGTCTGGACATCGCGCTGTTCTCCAACGGCGGGTCCACCAGCAAGGAGTGGGCGCCCAAGGTCGCCGCCGCGGGCGCGACCGTGGTCGACAACTCGAGCGCCTGGCGCAAGGACCCGGAGGTGCCGCTCGTCGTCTCCGAGGTCAACGCCGACGACATCGCCGAGCTGCCCAAGGGGATCATCGCCAACCCCAACTGCACGACCATGGCCGCGATGCCGGTGCTGAAGCCGCTGCACGACGAGGCGGGGCTGGTCGCCCTTCGCGTCGCGACCTATCAGGCCGTCTCCGGCTCGGGTGGCGCGGGCCTGACCGAGCTCGACAGCCAGCTGCGCGCCGGCTACGCCTCGGGCGACCCCAAGGACCTCGCCCGGGACGGGTCCGCGCTCACCCTGCCCGCCCCGCAGGTCTACGAGGCCAACATCGGCTTCAACGTCGTGCCGGTCGCCGGGTCCGTCCAGGACGACGGCACCCTCGAGACCGACGAGGAGCAAAAGCTGCGCAACGAGTCGCGCAAGATCCTGCACATCCCCGACCTGCGCGTCAGCGGCACCTGTGTGCGCGTCCCCGTCTTCTCCGGCCACGCGCTGGCGATCCACGCGGAGTTCGACCGCGAGATCACCCCGGAGCGGGCGCAGGAGATCCTCGAGGCCGCGGACGGCGTCGTCGTCACCGACGTGCCCAACCCGCTCGAGGCCGCGGGCAAGGACGAGGTCTTCGTCGGCCGCATCCGCGCCGACCAGTCCGTCGTGGAGGGCAAGGGCCTCACCCTCTTCGTCGTGGGTGACAACCTGCGCAAGGGTGCTGCGCTCAACGCCGTGCAGATCGCCGAGCAGATCGTCGCCCGCCAGGCCTGATCCCGCTGGTCGAGGCACGAGCCTCGAGACCACGCAGGGCGCCGCTCACCATCACGGTGAGCGGCGCCCCGCGTCGTGGCCGCCCTCGGGTCAGCGCGGGGGCTTGACCGCCAGGACCGGGCAGGTCGCGTCGAGGAGGATGCGCTGGGCGGTGGAGCCGAGGAGCAGCTTGCCGACGGGGGTGCGGTGGCGCAGCCCGATGACGATGCAGGAAGCGTCGACCCGCTCGGCCTCGTCGAGGACGAGGTCGGCGATGTCGGGCCCCATCGGCTGGGAGATCTCGAACGGCACGCTCGACTCCTCGAGCTGCTGCCGGACCTGCCCGATCTCGGAATCGGTGCCGTAGCGGGTGTCGACGAAGGCATCCCCCTTCGTCGCGTTGACGACGAGGACCGACTCGCCGCGCCGGCGGGCCTCCTCGAGTCCGCGCTCGAGCGCCTGGGTGCTGGCGGGCTCCGGGGTGAAGCCGATGACGATGGTCATGCCGAGACCTCCGTGGTCGTGGGGGAGTTGCGGCCCCGCAGGTAGCCGGAGACCGTCAGGCCGATGGCGCCGAGGGCGATGATCGCGTAGACGATGACGGCGGTCGGCTCGCTGACGAGGCCGCCCCAGTCGCCGCTCGACAGGAGCAGCGTCTTGCGCAGCTCCTCCTCGACGCGAGGGCCGAGGATGACGCCGATGATCATCGGCAGCACGGGGACGCCGAAGCGGCGCATGCCCAGCCCGACGAGACCGAAGAACAGGAGCAGGGCCAGGTCGAACCACTGCAGGTTGACCGCGAGCGCACCGAGCGAGGCGAAGAAGAGGATGCCGGCGTAGAGGTACGGCCGTGGGGTGCGCAGGATCTTGGCCCAGAGCGGTGCCAGGGGCAGGTTGAGCACGAGCAGCAGCAGGTTGCCGATGAAGAGGCTCGCGATGAGGGCCCAGACGAGGGTGGACTCGGACTCGAAGAGTGCGGGGCCGGGCGGGATCCCGTAGCTCATGAGGGCGGCGAGCATGATGGCCGCGGTCGCGTTGGTCGGCAGGCCGAGGGCGAGCATCGGCACGAGCGTGCCTGCGGCCGAGGCGTTGTTGGCGGCCTCGGGGCCGGCGACGCCCTCGATCGCGCCCTTGCCGAACTCCTCGGGGTGCTTCGACAGCTTGCGCTCGGTGATGTACGACAAGAAGGTCGGCAGCTCGGCGCCGCCTGCCGGGACGGCACCGAAGGGGAAACCGAAGGCGGTGCCACGCAGCCACGGCCGCCACGAGCGACGCAGGTCGTCCTTGCCCAGCCACGGGCGGCCGACGGGGATGATCTCGAGCGGACGCCGGCGCAGGAAGGCCGCGACCCACAGCGCCTCGCCGATGGCGAAGATCGCGACCGCCACGACGACGATGTCGATGCCGTCGCCGAGCAGGGGGATGCCGAAGGTCAACCGGTTCTGCCCCGTGAGGCTGTCGATGCCGACGATGCCGACCGCCAGACCGAGGAAGAGCCCAATGAAGCCACGCAGCTTGGAGCTGCCGAGGACGGCCGTCACGGCGACGAGGGCCAGCACCATGATCGCCAGGTACGACGGGGCGCCGAGCTTCACCGCCTGGACGGCGATCCACGGGGCGAAGAAAGCCAGCAGGGCGGTACCGATCGTGCCGGCGACGAAGGAGCCGATCGCGGCGGTGGCGAGGGCTTGTGCGGCCCTGCCCGCCTTGGCCATCTTGTTGCCCTCGATGGCGGTGATGACCGAGGAGGACTCTCCCGGGGCGTTGAGCAGGATCGAGGTCGTCGACCCGCCGTACATGCCGCCGTAGTAGATGCCGGCGAACATGATGAGTGCGCTCGAGGGCTCGACGTTGTACGTGATCGGCAGCAGGAGGGCGACCGTCATGGCCGGTCCGATGCCGGGCAGGACGCCGACGGCGGTGCCGAGGAGGACGCCGACGCAGGCGAAGAGCAGGTTGGTGGGGGTCAGCGCCGAGCCGAACCCCTCGATGAGGTGGTTGAGGTTGTCCATCAGAGGATCCCGTCCAGGATGCCCGCGGGGAGCGGGACGCCGAGGGCGACGTAGAAGGCGTAGAAGGAGCCGACCGACAGGGCCGTGCCGATGACGAGGTCACGCAGCCAGGTGCGGCTGCCGAGGGTCAGGGAGCACCCGGCGAAGAAGAGGGCTCCGGAGATCGCCCAGCCGAGCAGGTCGACGGTGGCGATGAGGAAGACGAAGACGGCGACGAGCTTGGCCACGGTGAGCCAGTCGGCGCGCTGCGTGAGGTCGATGTCCTCGCCGCCCTCCTCCTCCGGGATCGAGCCGTGCAGGATGGCGATGCTCAGCAGGGCTGCGGTGAGGTAGAGGGCACCGGCGACGAACCAGGGGAAGAACTTCGGACCGACGGGGTCGGTCTCGGCGAAGTCGTTGCGCAGGCCGGACGCGTCGACGACGAGGATCGTCGCGACGACGACGAGGAAGGCCACGACGATGAACTGGGCCAGGTCGCGACGACGCTCGGGGGCGGCGGCCGGGGTGGTGGTCTCGATCGTGTCGCTCACAGCAGTCCCAGCTCCTTGAGGGTCGTCTCGACGCGCTCGTCCTGCGAGGTGAGGAACTCGCCGAACTCGTCGCCGGTCATCCACGCATCGGTCCAGTTGTTGGTCTTGAGCGCGTCGGCCCACTCCTGCGTGTCGTGCATCTGCTGCAGCAGGTCGATCAGCTGTCTCCGTCGCTCGGCGGAGATGCCGGGTGGCGCGAGGATCCCGCGCCAGTTGATGAAGGTCAGGTCGACGTCGGACTCCTTGAGGGTCGGGGCGTCGATCCCGGGCACCCGCTCCTCGCCGGAGACCGCGAGAACCTTGACCTGCCCCTTGTCGATCTGCTCGGCGTACTCGCCCAGACCGCTCATGCCGGCCTTGATCTTCGACCCGAGCAGGGCGGGGAGCAGGTCGCCACCGCCGTCGTAGGTGATGTAGTTGACGTCGCGGGGGTCGATGTCGACCGCCTTGGCGAACTCCATCGGGAAGAGGTGGTCGGGACCGCCGGGGGAGGAGCCGCCACCGATGCTGACCGCCTTGGGGTCCTTCTTCCAGGCGTCGATGAGGTCCTGGATGCTCTTGTGGGGGGAGTCGGCGGGGACGATGACGCCCTCGGACTCCTGGATGAGGCGGGCCAGGGGCGTCATGCTCGAGACGCGGGCCTGCGACTTGTTGGTGAAGGTCGCGCCGACCACGCCCAGACCCATGGCCATCATGAGGTCCTCGTTGCCACGCTCGTTGGACAGTCGCGCCATGGCGACGGTGCCGCCGGCGCCGATGACGTTGAAGACCTCGAAGCGGCTCGTGATCTCGGTGTCCTCCATGACACGCACGGCGGCACGACCGGTGAGGTCGTAGCCGCCACCGGGCGAGTTGGGGATCATCATGCGCAGCCGGGTCGAGCCGGCGTCGTCGCCGCGGGTGACACCGCAGGCGGCGAGCGAAGGGAGGGCGAGGGCTCCGAGGGAGGCCAGCAGCACGCTGCGGCGTGGGGGGCCGGGAGGCATGTCGGGCACTCCTTCCTGGGGATGGTGGAGGATGGGCACGTTCGATGGTCACCCGGTGGTGTGCCGCCCGTCACCATTGCGGACACAAAGGAGGTTGTGGTCATTGCGGTCACGTGCGCGTCACTGGAGCCTCGCCGCCCAGCTGCTCGTGTGGCAGCTCGTCGCGCTGCTGCTCGTGCTCCTCGTCGTCGCCGCGATCACGGTGCAGCAGTCGACCTCCGACTTCCGCTCATCGCGCCAGACCCGCATGCTGGCCGTCGCCGAGTCCCTCGCGGCCACGCCGGTGGTCCGGTCCGAGCTGGTCGAAGGGGGCAACCGTCGCGCCCTCGAGGCACAGCTGGGTCGGGCGGCGAGCCTGTCCGGTGCCCGTCGGGTCCAGCTCGTCGGGCTGGACGGCAAGGTCGCGGCCTCGACCGACGCCACCGACATCGGGACGACGGCCACGCTGGCGGTGCCCGTGGCGGACGGCCGCTCGTGGTCGGGTGACCTCCGGATCGACGGCACGCGGGCGGTCGGTGGGCAGGCACCGGTCATCGGCGACGACGAGCAGGTGCAGGGTGTCGCCCTCGTCGTCGAGGACTACCCTCCGTGGTCGGAGCGCCTCCTCGGCGCGGCGCCCGACCTGCTGCTCTTCCTCGGTGCCGCCGGAGTGCTCGGCATCGCGGGAGCCTTCGGCCTCTCCCGATTCATCCGGCGGCAGACCCGCGGGCTGGAGCCGGCCGACATCGGCCGCCTGGCCGACCACCAGGAGGCCTTGCTCACCGGCATCCACGAGGGCGTCGTCGGGGTGAACGGCTCCGGCGTCATCACACTGGTCAACACCTCGGCCCAGGAGCTGCTCGGTCTCGGCGAGGCGGACGTGGGTCGCGAGGTCCGCCAGGTCGACCTGCACCCGGGGGTCGGGGACTTCCTCGTCGCCGGCGGCGACAGCGACCCGACACTCATCGTCGTCGAGGACCGCACCCTGGTCCTGACTCGTCGACGCACCTACTTCGCCGGTCGTGCCGTCGGCACCGTCACGACGATGGTCGACCGCAGCGACCTGCTGGCCCTGCAGAGCCAGGTCGCGGCGCAGGCGAGCATCACCGACGCGCTGCGGGCCCAGACCCACGAGTTCGACAACCGGTTGCACACGATCTCCGGGCTGGTGCAGCTGGGGGAGTACGACGAGGTCGTGGCGCTCGTCGCCGACGTCACCCGTCGACGCACCGAGATCAGCCACGCCGTGACCAGCCACGTCGAGGACCCGCGGGTCGCCGCGCTGCTCATCGCAAAGGTCACCGCCGCGTCCGAGGTCGGCATCGACCTGTCGATCGAGCCCGAGTCACGCCTGGAGCGGCTCGACCCAGCGGTGTCGGCCGATGTCATCACCGTGTTGGGCAATCTCATCGACAACGCGCTCGACGCGACCCGTTCGCACGGGGGCCGGGAGGTGTCGGTGCGGCTGGCCGGCGGGCCGCACGGGCTGACGGTGCGGGTCGCCGACACCGGGCCCGGCATCGCGCCCGAGGACATCGACCGCGTCTTCGAGCGGGGGTGGTCCAGCAAGCCGGCCGGGTCCGCCGGTCGCGGCATCGGGCTGGCCCTCGTCCAAGCCGTATGCTCCCGGGGTGGTGGCCGGGTGACCGTCACGCAGGGCGACCACGGCGCGGTCTTCACCGCGTCGCTCGGTGGGGTACCGGCCCAGGAGGAGCGATGAGCCAGACCCTCGACGTCGTCGTCGTCGACGACGACTTCCTCGTCGTGAAGGTGCACACCCGCTTCGTCGAGAGCGTCGCCGGATTTCGCGTCGTCGCGACCGCCGCCACCGGGCAGGCCGCGCTGGACGCGGTGCACGAACACGACCCGCACCTGCTCCTGCTCGACGTGCACCTGCCCGACATGACCGGCATCGAGGTGCTGCGCCGGCTGCGGGCCGAAGGGCTCGATGTCGGCGTCCTCATGGTGACCGCGGCCCGTGAGGTCGAGCAGGTCCGCGCGGCGCGCAGCGGCGGCGCCTTCGGCTACCTCGTCAAGCCCTTCGGCCAGGTCGACCTGGCGACGCGCCTCGAGGACTTCCGCCTCGAGCTGCAGCGGCTCGAGGGCGTCGCCGGCGAGGCCGCGGCGCAGGGGGACATCGACGCGATCTTCGCCGGCGGGTCAGGCGCCTCGGGACCGATCCCGGTGCTGCCCAAGGGATTGAGCGCCGACACGGGCGAGCTGGTCCTGGGCGCGGTGCGCGAGGCCGGGGACCTGTCGGCGAGCGAGTGCGCGCAGCTCGTCGGCCTGTCCCGGGTGACGGCGCGCCGCTACCTGGAGCACTTCGCCGCGACCGGCGCGCTCGAGGGGCGCCAGCAGTACGGCCGGGTGGGCCGACCCGAGCGGCGCTACCGCCCCCCTTCGCCTGCATCGCCCCAGGCAGGCTCGTCCGCATGGTGACCGGGGTCATCCCTGGGTCCGGCGAGGAGTATGGTGCTGGGCATGCGGACGGACCTCCTCCTTCTCTGCCGCGGCGAGGCCTGACAGACGGCCACCCTCGTCGCGGAGTTCGTGGTGCCGACCAGCACAGAGACGCGTGACGAAGGACAGAGCATGATCCATCCCCAGCAGCCCACCGCGATGCCGGTGCGCAAGTACGTCCCCTTCCAGGACCAGATCAGCGTCGAGCTGCCCGACCGCACCTGGCCCGACCAGGTGATGACGCAGGCGCCCCGCTGGTGCGCGGTCGACCTGCGCGACGGCAACCAGGCCCTCATCGACCCGATGGACGCCGAGCGCAAGCTGACGATGTTCCAGCTGCTCGTCAAGATGGGCTACAAGGAGATCGAGGTCGGTTTCCCCAGCGCGAGCGAGACGGACTACAACTTCTGCCGGCAGCTGATCGACGGCGGACACATCCCCGACGACGTGACGATCCAGGTGCTCACGCAGTGCCGCGACCACCTCATCGAGAAGACCTTCGACGCCATCGCCGGCAGCAAGCAGGCGATCGTCCACTTCTACAACTCGACGTCGGTGCTGCAGCGCCGCGTGGTCTTCAACAGCGACCAGGACGGCATCGTCGACATCGCGCTGCAGGGCGCCCGCCTGTGCAAGAAGCTCGAGGAGACCATCCCCGACACCGACGTGTACTACCAGTACTCGCCGGAGTCCTACACGGGCACCGAGCTCGATTTCGCCGCGCGCATCTGCAACGAGGTCATCGACGTCATCGACCCGACGCCGGACCACAAGATGATCATCAACCTGCCGGCGACCGTCGAGATGGCCACCCCCAATGTCTACGCCGACTCGATCGAGTGGATGAGCCGCAACCTCGAGCGCCGCGAGTCGATCGTGCTGTCGCTGCACCCGCACAACGACCGCGGCGAAGGGGTGGCTGCCGCCGAGCTCGGCTACCTCGCCGGAGCCGACCGGATCGAGGGCTGCCTCTTCGGCAACGGCGAGCGCACCGGCAACGTCGACCTGGTGACGCTGGGGATGAACCTCTTCAGCCAGGGCATCGACCCGCAGATCGACTTCTCGCAGATGGACGAGATCCGTCGCACCGTCGAGCACTGCACACAGCTGCCGGTGCACCCGCGCCACCCGTGGGGCGGCGACCTCGTCTACACCGCGTTCTCCGGGTCGCACCAGGACGCGATCAAGAAGGGCTTCGAGGACATGGAGGTGCGGGCCAAGGAGGCCGGCACCGACGTCAACGGCATCGACTGGGGTGTGCCGTACCTGCCGATCGACCCGCACGACATCGGCCGCTCGTACGAGGCGGTCGTGCGCGTAAACAGCCAGTCGGGCAAGGGCGGCGTCGCCTACCTGCTGAAGTCCGAGCACGGCCTGGACCTGCCGCGCCGCCTGCAGATGGAGTTCTCCGCGGTCGTGCAGCGCAAGACCGACACCGACGGCGGCGAGATGAGCGGCCTGGCGCTGTGGGAGGTCTTCAACGACGAGTACCTGCACAGCGAGGACAAGGACGGCTGGGGCCGGTTCCAGCCCGTGCGCTCCACGCTCACGGGTGAGGACAGCGGCCTGGACCGGATCGACGGGCACATCCTCGACAACGGCACGGAGGTGCAGATCGCCGGGACCGGCAACGGCCCGATCGCGGCCTTCCTCGACGCCCTGCAGCCGTTGGGCATCGACGTGCGGGTCCTCGACTACGCCGAGCACGCCCTCTCCGCCGGCGGCGACGCCCGCGCTGCTGCGTACGTCGAGTGCGCGGTGGGTGAGCGGGTCCTGTGGGGCGTCGGCCTGCACGACTCGATCGTCAAGGCGTCGCTGCGGGCGATCCTCTCGGCGGTCAACCGCGCCGAGCGCGACGCCACGGCCTGAGTCGCCGTCACCCGCCCTTCGAAGAAGGACCGCGACCTCCTGGTCGCGGTCCTTCTTCGACTCGCCCTTCGATGGGATCGCTCAGCGGACGCCGGCCACGCGGAACTGGATCGACACCCGCGGCCCGACGGCGGCGCTCGTCTTGGGGACGGCGTGGTCCCAGGTGCGCTGGCAGGCGCCACCCATGACGACGAGGTCGCCGTGGCCGAGCGAGACCCGCTGCGAGCTGCCGCCGTCCCGCGGACGCAGCGCGAGGTGGCGGGCGGAGCCGAGGGAGACGATGGCGATCATCGTGTCCTGCTCCCGGCTGCGGCCGATGCGGTCGCCGTGCCAGGCGACGGAGTCCTGCCCGTCGCGGTAGAGGCACAGCCCCGCGGTGACGAAGGGTTCACCGAGCTCGATCGCGTAGTGCGCCGAGAGTTGGTCACGCATGTCGGTGACCAGCGGGTGGGGAAGGGTCTCGCCTGCGGTGTAGAAGCAGGTCAGGCGAGGGACGTCGACGACCGCGTCGTACATCTGCCGGCGCTCCGAGCGCCACGGCACCTCGTGGAGCAGCGTGGCGAGGACCTCGTCGGTGCCGCAGGCCCACCCGGGCAGGAGGTCCAGCCACGCGGTCTCGTCGAGGAAGCGGCGGTGGCGCCGGTCGAGGTCGCCGAGCGTGGGGGAGTCGGCGGTGTCGAAGAGCGAGGACTGGAGCGCCTGCATGCCTCGACCGTAGCAGCATCTCGAACACGTGTTCGATACCTGCGCGATCGGCGTGGGGTGCGTGTCGCGCCCGGACGAAGGGGGAGAATGGAGCGATGCCCCTCTACCGCGACTCCGGGGTCGTCCTGCGCACCCACAAGCTGGGTGAGGCCGACCGGATCATCACCGTGCTCACCCGCGGTCGCGGCAAGATCCGCGCGGTGGCGAAGGGGGTGCGTCGCACGAAGTCCAAGTTCGGCGCGCGCCTGGAGCCGGGCATGCACGTCGACCTCCAGTGCTACGAGGGGCGCAACCTCGACACCGTGACGCAGGCCGAGTCGCTCGACCCGTGGGGCGACGCGCTCGCCCGTGACTACTCGCGCTGGACCGCGGCGAGCGCGATCCTCGAGACCGCCGACCGGCTCACCGAGGAGCACGAGCCGGCGCTGCAGCAGTACCTGCTGCTCGCGGGCGCCCTGCGCACCCTCGCCCACGAGGGACATGCCTCGGAACTCGTCCTCGACGCCTACCTCCTGCGGGCGCTCGCGATCGCCGGCTGGGCGCCGAGCTTCCACGACTGCGCCCAGTGCGGTGACGAGGGGCCGCACCGCGCCTTCCACGTCGCCTCCGGCGGGGTGCTCTGTCGCCTGTGCCGCGTGCCCGGCTCGAGCTCGCCCGCACCCGAGACCCTCGGTCTGCTCGCCGCCCTGCTCGCCGGGGACTGGCCGACCGCCGACGCCTCGATCGAGCGCCACCGGCGCGAGGGGTCGGGGCTGACCGCCGCCTTCCTCCAGTGGCACCTCGAGCGCGGGGTGCTCTCCCTGCGTCATGTCGACCGCACGCGCCCCGACCACCACCAACCGCAGAGGACCGGATGAGTCGCTACGAGCCCCCCTTCGCCCACCCGAGCGGAGCGACGCCGCCGCCCGTGCCCGCCGACCTGGTCCCCGGGCACGTCGCCGTCGTCATGGACGGCAACGGTCGGTGGGCCAACCAGCGGGGCCTGCCCCGGACCAAGGGGCACGAGGCGGGGGAGGGCGCGCTGCTCGACGTCGTCGCCGGAGCCCTCGAGATCGGGGTGCAGCACCTGTCGACGTACGCGTTCTCCACGGAGAACTGGCGCCGCTCGCCCGAGGAGGTGCGCTTCCTCATGGGCTTCAACCGCGACGTCATCCGCCGCCGACGCGACCAGCTGCACGCCTGGGGCGTGCGCATGCGGTGGGTGGGCCGTCGGCCGCGACTGTGGAGCTCGGTCATCAAGGAGCTCGAGATCGCCCAGGAGATGACCCGGGACAACGACGCGATGACGCTGTACTTCTGCGTCAACTACGGCGGCCGCGCCGAGATCGTCGACGGGGTGCGGCGCATCGCCGACGACGTCAAGGCAGGACGGCTCAAGGGCTCGGGCATCGACGAGCGCACGATCGCGCGCTACCTCACCGAGCCGACGATGCCCGACGTCGACCTCTTCCTGCGCAGCTCGGGCGAGCAGCGCACGAGCAACTTCCTGCTGTGGCAGAGCGCCTACGCCGAGATGGTCTTCCAGGACACGCTGTGGCCCGACTACGACCGGCGCCACCTGTGGGAGGCCATCGAGACCTACGCCCGGCGGGAGCGGCGGTACGGCGGGGCGGTCGACGCGCCGGCGGTCAGCTAGGCGATCTCACCGCCGGCTTCGATGATCTTTTGGACGAGGCTGATTTCGACGTCCGCTTCGGCAGGCAGACCATCGTCGTGCGACACGTCACCGAAAGAGTCGTCCTCCGCGAGGTGCGGATACTTCTCAAGGGGGAATCGTCGACGGTAGGCGACGTCTGGTCGGACAGCCACTGCCCTGACGACGCCGCCAGTTGCACCCCTCGAGGTTCACCGGTCGACGGCTCGATAGCAGCTAGGCCCGGTCAGCCACCGGAGCATCCTCAGCACCCTCGGCGTGCTTCGCGCAGTGGGCGCAGCAGTAGAAGTGACCGTCCACCTCGGTGCCGTGGCCGATGACTTTGCACCCACAGTGCTCGCACACGGGCGCGATCGCGTGGATCGCGCACTCGAAACTGTCGAATGTGTGGGTGGCGCCGGCGGCCACCACGTCGAAGGACTTGTCGTAGTCGTTGCCGCAGACCTCGCACGTGGCCATGTCTGCCTCCTCTGGTCGGGTCCCGTGGCCCTACCCGAGGTCGGTGTCGTCAAACCCGCGCGGTGCACTCCCCGCACCGGCCGAAGAGCTCGAGCGTGTGCGCGACGTCGGTGAAGCCGTGCTCCTCGCTCACCCGCTCGGCCCAGCGCTCGACGGCCGGGCCCTCGACCTCGACCGTGCGGCCGCAGTCGCGGCAGACGAGGTGGTGGTGGTGGCCGGTGCTGCAGCGGCGGTAGACCTGCTCCCCGTCGTCGGTACGAAGGGAGTCCAGCGCGCCCTCGTCGACCATCGCCTGCAGCGTCCGGTAGACGGTCGCCAGGCCGATCTTGTCGCCGCCGGCGACGAGGCTGGCGTGCACCTCCTGAGCGGAGCGGAACTCGTCGGAGCGGTCGACGTCGGCCTCGATCGCGGTGCGTTGCCGCGTGGGGCGGCGGGTGCGGGTGTCGGTCATCGGTGGCTCCCCTCGAGCTCGGTGTGGTCGGGGTCGTGCTCGTCCCAGTGGTCCCCGTGGCGGGCGTGCCGGTGCCCGTCGTGGAGGAAGTCGACGTGGTCGCCGTGCAGGACCACCTCGTGGCCGCACTCCTCCCAGTGCACGTGCTCGTGCGCCTCGGCGGTCTGGTGGTGCCGGCCGCGCAGGGTCCGGGCGGCGGTGACGACCGCGGCGGAGACGACGAAGACGGCGATCGCGAGCAGGACGATCGTCGCGCCGGACGGGGTGTCGGCGTAGAAGCTCGTCACGACGCCGCCCACGCTCGTCAGCGTGCCGACGATGACGGCCCACACGAGGCCGCCGCGGAAGGAGCGGCCGAGGTACTGGCCGGTGGCATTGGGCAGGATCATCAGGGCGCTGATGAGCAGCAGCCCGATGACCCGCATCGAGATGACGACGGTGACGCCGGTGAGCACGGCGAGCAGGATGTTGGTCGCGAGGACCGGCAGGCCCGAGGCGCGCGAGTACTCCTCGTCCTGGGCGACGGCGAAGAGGCGCTCGCGCAGCAGCATCACGGTGACCAGTACGACGGCGGCGAGCACGGCGAACTGGACGAGGTCACCGCGCGAGACGGTCGTCAGGGCACCGAAGAGATAGCCCTGCAGGTTGGTCGCCGACCCCTGCGGCGCCTTGGCGATGATGACGACACCGGCGGCGAGACCGCCGTAGAACATGATGGCCAGCGCGAGGTCACCGCCGGTGCGACCCAGGTGGCGCAGCACCTCGATGGCGACGGCCGCGAGCACGACGACGACGAGGGCCGTGAGGACGGGGCTGGTGCTCGTCAGCAGGCCGACGCCGACGCCGGCGAGGGCCACGTGGCCCATGCCGTCGCCGACGAGCGACATGCCCCGCTGGACGAGGAAGACGCCGACGAGGGGCGCGGACGCGCCGACGAGCAGCGCGGCGAGCAGCGCGTGCTGCATGAACTCCAGGGCGAGCAGGTCGATCACCGGGATCCCCCCTTCGTCGTGATCATCGTGGTCGGGACGGACGAAGGGGGCGCCTCGCCGTCGTCGTCGTGGTGCGCGTGGGCGACGTCGGCCGGGGGCAGCCGGTCGGGGGGACCGTCGTGGCTGATGCCGCCGCCCCGGACGACGATCGCGCGGGTGACGATATCGGCCAGCGCATCGAGCTCGTGGGTGACGATGACCAGGGTCGCGCCGCGCTCGACGAGGCGACGCATCACCGCGACGAGCACCTGCTGGTGGCCCCGGTCGACCCCGGCGGTCGGCTCGTCCATGAGGAAGACCTCGGGGCGGCTGGCCAGCGCGCGCGCGATGAGCACGCGGCGCTGCTGGCCGCCGGAGAGGGTCGTCACATCCTGCGTGGCGAGGTCGCCCAGCCCGACGACGGCGAGGGACTCCTCGACGATCGCGCGGTCGGCCGCGGAGCGGATGCGCCACGGCGCCCACCACGGGGTGCGCACGGTGCGTCCCATCGTGACGATCTCGGAGGCAGTGGCGCGCACGGCGGAGGCCAGCGTGTGCCGCTGCGGCACGTAGCCGATGCCCGCGCGCGCCGGGGCGCTGCCGACCTCGTGGCCGAGGACGCGCGCCGTGCCGGCGTGCTGCTCGGCGATGCCGAGCAGTCCCTTGACCAGGGTCGACTTGCCCGCGCCGTTGGGGCCGAGCACGGCGACGACCTCACCGCGGCGCACGGTGAGGTCGAGGCCGCTCACGACCGTGCGGTCGCCGTGGCCGAAGGCGGCTCCGGAGAGCTCGATGACGGGTTGGTCGGTCACTCGCACCCCTGTCCCTCGCGGACGGTGGCCAGGTTGCTGCGCATGACCTCGACGTAGCTGTCGCCGGCGGACTCGTCCGTCAGGCCCTCGATCGGGTCGAGGACCGCGACCTCGGCGCCGGCGTCGCGGGCGATCGTGTCGGCGACGTCGGTCGGCACGAGGGTCTCGGCGTACACGGTCGTGATCCCCTCGTCCTTGATGTGCGTGATCAGGTCGGCCAGCGCGGCCGGGCTCGGCTCGGCGCCGGGCGAGAGCCCGCTCACCGACTCCTGGTGGAAACCGTAGCGGTCGGCGAAGTAGGCGAAGGCGGAGTGGCCGGTCACGAGGTCGGTGCTCGTGCACTCGGCCAGGCCCTCGGTGAGGTCGGTGTCGAGGGTCGACAGCTCGGCGGTGAAGGCCTTGGCGTTCGCCCGGTAGTCGGCCGCGTGGTCCGGGTCGATCTCGGCGAAGTGGTCCGCGAGGGCGTCGACGACGTCGGCGTAGCGGGTCGGGTCGAGCCAGAAGTGCGGGTCGACGGAGCCGTGGTCGTGGCCCTCGTGGTCCTCCCCTTCGTGCTCGTCGCCGTGCTCGTCCTCGTGGGGCTCGATGTCGAGCCGGGCGAAGGGGGAGACCTCGAAGGCGGTGTCGCCCGCCTCCGCGGCGGCGTCGTCGACGGAGGGCTGGAAGTCCTTGAGGTAGACGAGGGCGTCGGCCTGGGACGCCTCGAGGATCTGCTTGGGGGTCAGCTCCAGGTCGTGCGGCTCGGCGCCGGCCTGGGTGAGGTTGGTGACCTCGACGTGGTCACCGCCGACCTGCTCGGCCGCGTGCTGCAGGGGGTAGAAGCTCGTCGCGATCGTCAGTGCGTCGCCGGAGGCGTCGTCGTCATCGCTCGAGCCGGACCCGCATCCGGTGACGGCGAGCACGAGGGCCGAGGCGGCGAGGACGAGCCGGTTGATCTTCATGAGAACGATTCTCAGGCGAAGTGAGAACCGTTGTCAACTCGGCGCTCGTCAGCGGGGGAAGAGCTTGATCGCCGTCAGGCCGATGACGAGCACGATGACGGCGATGCGCATGAGGCGCTCGCTCGCGGTGAGCCGCGGCCACGATAGGCCGAGCATCCACAGCAGGAAGAGCACGACGAGCCCGAGCGGAATGGCTCCCCACGGGCCGAGGAAGGAGCCCACGAGGACGAGGGCGAAGACGACGAGGATCGGCACGAGCGGCGGCATCCTGGCGATGAGCCGGGTGAGCGGCAGGCTGGCGCGCTCGAAGGCATTGGTCGCGATGGGCTCGGGACGGGGCGAGGGGCTGCTGGACACCCCCACAGGGTAGGCGGCCCGATTCCGTGGTCCGGCACGGTGCCGGATAGCCTCTCCCTCATGGCCAAGCAGACCTCCACCGTGGACACCGTCGTCAACCTGTGCAAGCGCAGGGGCTTCGTCTTCCCCTGCGGTGAGATCTACGGCGGGACCCGCTCCGCCTGGGACTACGGTCCCCTCGGCGTCGAGCTCAAGGAGAACATCAAGCGGCAGTGGTGGAAGTCGATGGTCACCGGCCGCGACGACGTCGTCGGCCTCGACTCCTCGATCATCCTGCCCCGCGAGACCTGGGTCGCGTCCGGCCACGTCGGCACCTTCACCGACCCGCTCACGGAGTGCCTCAACTGCCACAAGCGGCACCGCCAGGACCACCTGCAGGAGGCCGTGGCCGACAAGGCCGCCAAGAAGGGGGAGGAGATCGACCCCGACTCCATCCCCATGAGTGAGATCGTCTGCCCCGACTGCGGCACCCGCGGCCAGTGGACCGAGGCGCGCGAGTTCAACATGATGCTCAAGACCCACCTCGGGGTCATCGAGGACGAGTCCGGGCTGCACTACCTGCGCCCGGAGACCGCCCAGGGCATCTTCATCAACTTCAACAACGTGCTGCAGACCTCACGCAAGAAGCCCCCCTTCGGCATTGCGCAGACCGGCAAGTCCTTCCGCAACGAGATCACGCCGGGCAACTTCATCTTCCGCACCCGCGAGTTCGAGCAGATGGAGATGGAGTTCTTCGTCAAGCCGGGCGAGGACGAGGAGTGGCACCAGTACTGGATCGACGAGCGCACCCGGTGGTACACCGACCTGGGCATCAACCCCGACAACCTGCGCCACTTCGAGCACCCGCAGGACAAGCTGAGCCACTACTCCAAGCGCACCGTCGACATCGAGTACCGGTTCAACTTCGCCGGCAGCGAGTGGGGTGAGCTCGAGGGCATCGCCAACCGCACCGACTTCGACCTCAGCAGCCACAGCGAGCACTCGGGCACGGACCTCACCTTCTTCGACCAGGCCAACAACGAGCGCTACACGCCCTACGTCATCGAGCCGGCGGCGGGCCTGTCCCGCTCGATCATGACCTTCCTCGTCGACGCGTACGCCGAGGACGAGGCGCCCAATGCGAAGGGGGGCGTGGACAAGCGCACCGTCCTGCGCCTGGACCACCGGTTGGCTCCGGTCAAGGCCGCCGTCCTGCCCCTTTCGCGCAATGCCGACCTCTCGCCCAAGGCGCGCGACCTCGCCGCGCAGCTGCGCAAGAACTGGAACGTCGACTTCGACGACGCCCAGGCCATCGGCAAGCGGTACCGCCGCCAGGACGAGATCGGCACCCCCTTCTGCATCACGGTCGACTTCGACACCCTCGAGGACAACGCGGTGACCATCCGCGAGCGCGACACGATGGCGCAGCAGCGGGTCTCGATCGACCAGGTCGAGGCCTACCTCGCGCCGAAGCTCCTCGGGTCCTGACCCGGTGAGCGGGCAGGCCCGGCCCGTCCGGTTGCTGCTCGTCCACGGCAGCCGGCTCAACGCGGCCTCGTGGATGCCGCTCGAGGAGGTCCTCCTGGGCCGTCTCGTCTGCTCGCACATCGACCTGCCCGGTCACGGGACGTCTGCCGGCGAGCCGTTCACGATGGCCGGAGCCCTCGAGGTCGTGGGCGAGGCCGTCGAGGCGCTCGAGCCGGACCTGCACCGCGTGGTCCTCGTCGGGCACAGCCTGGGCGGATACGTCGCGATGCAGTGGGCGGCCGCCCACCACGACGTGCTCTCCGGCCTGGTGCTCATGGGCGCGACGGCACAGCCGTCCTCCCGGTTGGCCGGCATCTACCGCGCGTTCGGCAGCGCCTTGCGCGCCGGCTTGGGGGACGAACGGCGGGCGGGGCGCATCGAGGAGAGCGATGCGGCGTCCTTGCGGCGGATCATCGGCACCCGTGCCGCGCAGGCGGTCATCGAGCGGGGGACCGGCCTCGCGGCGATCCCCGACGCCTGGGACGCCGTCATCGACGGGGTCGACCTCAGCGTGCTGGGCAACGTCGACGTGCCGATCCTCGCGATCAACGGCGAGTTCGACCAGTTCCGGGTGGGCGAAGGGAGGGCCCGTCGCCTGCGTCAGGACCTCGAGATCGTCCACGTCGCCGGAGCGACCCACTTTGCGCCGGTCACGCACCCGGCACCGGTGGCACGGGCGCTCGTGGACTTCGTCGCGACGCTGCCTTGAGACTCAGTCGCCGGTGGCGACCGGGCGCGAGGAGTCGGTGATCCACTCGCTCCAGCTGCCGACGTACACGTCCGCCTCGACCCCGGCCTCGTGCAGCGCCAGCGCGGTGTGCGCAGCGGTGATGCCGGACCCGCAGTAGGTGCCGACGACGGTCACCTCGTCGATGCCCTCCCGGGCGAAACGCTCGCGCAGCTCCCGCCCCGGCCGCAGACGGCCGTCGTCGGTGGCGAGGTCGGCCATCGGCACGTTGACCGCGCCGGGGATGTGCCCGGCCACAGGGTCGATGGGCTCGCTCTCCCCGCGGAACCGTTCGGGGGTGCGCGCGTCGACGAGGACACCGAGGCGGGCGGTGGCCGCGGCGTCCTCGGCGTCGAGGGCGACGAGCTGGTCCGGGTCGAGCACGACGTCGCCGGGCTCGGTCTCGACGGGGTCGGTGTCCACGGCGCCCCCGGCCGCCCGCCAGGCGGCCAGCCCGCCGTCGAGGACGAGGACCTCCTCGATGCCGGCCCAGCGCAGGACCCACCACGCGCGCGCCGCGCCGAGGGACGGGCCTTGGTCGTAGACGACGACCACGGAGTCGGTCATGACGCCGGCCGTCTGCAGACCCGCCTGCAGCGTCGCCACGTCGGGGAGGGGGTGTCGTCCCCCTTCGCCCGCCGGGCCCGCGAGGACCGAGTCCAGGTCGACGAAGGGAGCGCCCGGCACGTGCCCGTCGGCGTACAGGGCCGGGCCCTGCCCGTCGAGGGTGTACTGCACGTCGAGGACGACGAGCTTGGGGTTGTCGAGCAGCTCGTGCTGCAGGTCGGTGGCGCTGATCAGGGCACTCACGGGGTCTCCTCCGGGGTGGGGTCGTCGCCGTCGGGCAGCGGCTCGATCGGGATCTCGTACCCGCCGAAGTCATCGTAGGCACGCGGGTCCTCGCGCGGCTCGATGTGGGCGGTCACGCGCAGGTCGGGATGATGCTCGGCGATGACCGCCTCCATGTCCTCGACGACGTCGTGCGCTCGCCGTACCGACCATGCGCCGGGGACGAGGACGTGGAGCTCGGCGAAGGAGACGTGCCCGGCCACTCGGGTGCGCAGCCCGTGGACGGCGACCTCGTCGGTGGTCAGCCCGGCGATGGTGTCGGCGAGGTCCGCGTTCTCCTCCGGGGTGAGCGCGGCATCCATCAGCCCGGTCCCGGACTCGCTCACCAGGCGCCACCCGGTCCACAGGATGTTGGCACCGACGAGCAGGGCGACGATCGGGTCGAGGACCTCGATGCCGGTGACGACGACGAGCGCCACCCCGACGACGACGCCGACGGAGGTCCACACGTCGGTCAGGAGGTGCTGGCCGTCGGCGCGCAGTGTGATCGAGCGGTGTCGACGACCGGCGCGGATGAGCACGTAGGCCACGGCTCCGTTGATGACCGAGGCCACGACGGAGATCGCCAGACCGGTACCGACCTGGTCGATCTCGCGGGGGTCGAGCAGGCGGCCGATCGCCTGCCAGATGATGAATCCGGCGGCGACGAAGATCATCGCCCCCTCGATCGCCGCGGAGAAGTACTCCGCCTTGGAGTGGCCGAAGTGGTGGTCGTCGTCGGCAGCCCGGCCGGCCACCCGCAGGGCGACCAGCGCGGCGACGGCGGCCACGAGGTTGACGATCGACTCCGCCGCGTCGGCGAGCAGGCCGACCGAGTCGGTGATCCACCACGCACCGGTCTTCAGGGCGATCGTCGACAGCGCGGCGGCGATGGACAGCCAGGCGAACCGCTCGAGGTGGCGGCGCGACGAGGTGCTCATGCGCTCACCGAGACGAGCACGACGACGAGGGCCACGGGCAGCAGGACCAGGGCCAGGACGACCCACCCCAACGGGCGACCGAGGTTGAGCGTGACCCCGACACCCACGCGCTTGCTGACGAAGACCTCCGGGTCGTCGGGGTCGGCGTAGACGAGCCCACCGAGCCTCCACCCCTCACGGTCGTCCGGCCTCGCTCTCCCCACACGCACGGCGGCGGCGACGACCCAGACGGTCGTGACGACGATCCCGGCCAGCAGCGCCCAGAAGGTCCACGGCGGTGCCACCGTGTCGGCGGACAGGTACTGGGCGATGGAGACCAGGGAGATCCCACCCCCGATGACGCAGGCCAGGGCCGCCAGCGGTGCGACGAGCCGCCGGTGCCCCTGGCCACGGACGAGCAGCAGGCAGGCGAAGACCGACAGCGCGCTCAGCTGTCCGACGACCACGGGCATGAGGACGTTGGCGTGGCTCCTGTCGTCGAACCGGTCCGGGTCCCCGGCAAGGCCGAAGTGCACCGGGTACGGGTCGGGCAGCTCGGCGAAGCGGGCGACGCCGACGACCACGGCGGCCACACCGAGTCCCAGCGTGAGCGCGAGCCAGGGCAGTGCCGGGCGCAGGGAGACCGGCGGGTCGCCGTCGCCCGCGGTGTCCACCGATGTCTGCTGCCTCATGGCGACGATTGTCCCCGTCGGGGCCCGCGGTGCGACACTGGGTGGCGCGATGACCAGCCAGACCCTTGCCCCGATCACCCCGGCGACCACGGGGGAGCGCGTGCTGCCTCCCCTTCGTCTCGGGAGGCATGTCATCGACTCACCGGTCGTCCTCGCGCCGATGGCGGGCATCACCAACCGCGCCTTCCGCCGCCTGTGCCGGGAGGCCGGCGACGCCGGGCTCGCCGCGAGCGGTGCGACCGGCGCGAGCAGCCTCTACGTCAACGAGATGGTCACCTCGCGCGCGCTCGTCGAGCGCACCCCCGAGTCGATGCGCCTCATCGAGCACGACGAGGACGAGCGCCCGCGCAGCGTGCAGCTCTACAGCGTCGACCCGGCGACGACCGCGGCGGCGGTGCGGATGCTCGTCTCGGAGGAGCGCGCCGACCACATCGACCTCAACTTCGGCTGCCCGGTGCCCAAGGTCACCCGCAAGGGCGGCGGGGCGGCGCTGCCGTGGAAGCGCGACCTCTTCCGCGCGATCGTGTCCGCGGCCGTGACCGAGGGGGCGAAGGGGGATGTCCCCGTCACCGTGAAGATGCGCGTCGGCATCGACGACGAGCACCACACCTACCTCGACGCCGCGACCGCGGCCGTCGAGGAGGGTGTCGTCGCGGTCGCGCTGCACGCCCGCACGGCGAGCCAGGCCTACTCCGGCCAGGCGGACTGGTCGAAGATCAAGCTGCTCAAGGAGACGATCACGACCGTCCCCGTGCTCGGCAACGGTGACATCTGGTCCGCCGAGGACGCGCTGCGCATGGTCGCCGAGACCGGCTGCGACGGGGTCGTCGTCGGGCGCGGCTGCTTGGGCCGCCCGTGGCTCTTCGCCGACCTGGCCGCGGCCTTCGCCGGCACCGAGGTCCGGGTGCGTCCCGACCTCGGTGAGGTCACCGCGACGCTGCGTCGGCACGCGGAGCTGCTCACCGACTTCTACGACGGCGACGAGCTGCGTGCCTGCCGCGACATCCGCAAGCACATCGCCTGGTACCTCAAGGGGTTCCCGGCAGGCTCGACCGTGCGCAACCAGCTCGCGCTCGTCGACTCGCTCGCCGCGCTCGACCGGCTCATCGAGACGATGGACCCGACCAGTCCGTGGCCCGGCGAGGCCGCCGAGGGCCAGCGCGGCCGCGCCGGCTCCTCCCGCGTCGTCGCGCTCCCGGAGAACTGGCTCGCCTCGCGCGAGCTCGACGAGGCCCAGCGCGCGCAGGTCGCCTCCGCGGAGTCCTCGGTCGCCGACGGGGGCTGACGCCCCCTTCGCCCGTTGCTATCTTCGGGCCATGGGTGCAGGCGGGAAGGGCCCGGCGCGTCGCGACGTCATGGGTGCACTGGGTCTCGGAGCGCTCGGCCTGGGGGCACTGGGGGCGTGCAGCGGCGACGCCGCGGGCGACCCGACGAGCGCCGCGACGACGACGGCCGACGAGCCGACCGCCACGACGACCGGGCACGACCCGGCCTGGGTCAGGGCGGAGAACGCACGACCGGGGAGCACGGGGTGGCGGATCTACGCGCCCTCTACCGCCGGCGAGGACCTCGTCGGCTACGCGGGGGCGACGAGCGTGCGGCCGGGGGAGCCGGTCGAGCTCTTCGTGCGCTCGCGCCGCGGTCCGGTGGACGTGAGCGTCTTCCGCCTCGGACACTACGGCGGCACCGGCGGTCGCCTCGTCCACGAGACGAAGGGGGTGCGCGTCGCCGCGCAGCCCGAGCCGGAGGTCGACGACCTCGGCACCGTCCGCTGCCGCTGGACCAGCACCCTGACGCTCGACACGAGCGACTGGCTCGAGGGCACCCACCTCGTCCGGCTCGAGGCCCGCGGCCGGAGCAAGCTCGTCCCCATCACCGTCCGCTCGGCCGACGTCACCGACCGGCTCGTCATCGTCAACGCGACCGCCACGTACGCCGCGTACAACGAGTGGGGCGGCGCGTCGCTCTACCACGGGCGCGCGGACGGGGAGCGCACCTTCGCCGCGCGCTCGGGCGCGGTCAGCTTCGACCGCCCCTACGACGGCAACGGCGCGAGCATCGTCCTCAAGTACGAGCAGGCCCCGATCCAGCTGGCCGAGGAGCTCGGCCTCGACCTCGCCTACCTGACGAGCGCCGACCTCGAGACGACCGACCTCACGGGCGCCCGCGGGATCATCTCCCTCGGCCACGACGAGTACTGGAGCGTCCCGATGCGCGACGCGGTCGAGCAGGCGCGCGACGCCGGGACCAACCTGGCCTTCCTCGGCGCCAACGCCTGCTACTGGCGGGTGCGCCTCACCGACGAGGGCCGCACCGTCGTCTGCCACAAGTCCGCCGACCTCGACCCCACACGTGACGAGACGACGACCGCCCTGTGGCGTGCGGACCCGCAGCCCCGGCCGGAGAACTCGCTGACCGGCATGCTCTACGAGGCCTTCCCCGCCGTGGGGCCGCTCGTGGTGCACGACCCCGACCACTGGCTGCTGGAGGGGACCGGGGCGCGGGCCGGGTCGAGCTATGCCGGTCTGGTCGGCAGCGAGATCGACCGGGTCTACCCGATCGACGGCACGCCGCCGACCCTGCGGATCATCGCGCACTCACCGACCCCGCTCGCGGGCGGTCGTGCGACCCACGCCGACCTGACCTGCTACACCACCGACTCCGGCTCGGCCGTGGTCAGCACCGGGACGATGTCGTGGTGCTACGGCATCCGGGGCGAGTACCCGCGCCTCGGGATCGACGCTGCCGCAGTCGAGTTCGCACGCACCGTCTCCACCACGCTCTTCGAGGCGATGGCCGCCGGACCGATCGGGCGACGGCACCCGGGCGCCGGCAACCTCGACGACTTCGACCTGTCGCCGAGCACGTCGACCGGCACCGGGGGAGCGGTGGCCGCCGCAGGCGGCTGAGGCTCACCCCACGACGACGAGCAGGTCGCCCCCTTCGACCTGCTGGCGGCCACCGATCGCCAGGCGGCTCACCGTGCCCGCCTGCGGCGTGGTGATGGAGGCCTCCATCTTCATCGCCTCGATCGTCGCGACCACGTCACCGGCCGCGACCTCGTCGCCCTCGGCGACCTGCGGCGTCACCACTCCGGCGAAGGGAGCGGCCACCTGGCCGGGCACGGACGGGTCCGCCTTCTCCGCGGCGACGACATCGGCCTCGACCGTGCGGTCTCGGACCTGCACCGGCCGCAGCTGGCCGTTGACGGTGCCCAGGACGGTGCGCATGCCGAGCTCGTCGGGCTCGCTGATCGAGGTCAGACCGAAGGTGAGCGTCTTGCCCGGCTCGATTTCGACCTCGTGCTGCACGCCCTGCTCGAGGCCGTGGAGGAAGAGCCCCGTGTCGAGCACCGAGGTGTCGCCCCAGGACGCGCGGGCGGTGCGCAGCTCCTCGGTGGGGGCTGGGAAGAGCAGCTCGTTGAGCGTGCCGCGCGGGTCCTCGCGCAGGGCCTGCTCCTGCTCGGGCGTGAGGTCCGCGGTCGGCGGTGCCTCGCGCCGGCCCTCGAGCGCCTTGGTGCGGAAGGGCTCGGGCCAGCCGGCCGGGGGGTCACCGAGGTCGCCGCGCAGGAACCCGATGACCGAGTCCGGGATGTCGAAGCGCGCCGGGTCGGCCTCGAACTCGGCCGGGTCGGCACCGAGCCCGACGAGCGAGAGGGCGAGGTCCCCGACGACCTTGCTGCTCGGCGTCACCTTGACGATGTGGCCGAGCATCGCGTCCGCCGAGGCGTACATGTCCTCGATCTCCTCGAAGCGCTCGCCGAGGCCGAGGGCGATCGCCTGCTGGCGCAGGTTGGACAGCTGCCCGCCGGGGATCTCGTGCCGGTAGACGCGGCCGGTGGGCGAGGCCAAGCCGGACTCGAAGGGGGCGTAGAGCCGCCGCACCGCCTCCCAGTACGGCTCGAGCGCGAAGACCTGCTCGATGTCCAGACCCGTCGGACGGTCGGTGCCGTCGGTGGCCGCGACGAGCGCGGACAGGGAGGGCTGGGAGGTCGTGCCGGCCATCGTCGCGCTCGCGGCGTCGACGGCGTCGACGCCCGCGTCGATCGCCGCGAGGAGCGTGCCGATCTGGCCGCCTGCGGTGTCGTGGGTGTGTAGGTGGACGGGCAGGTCGAACCGCTCACGCAGCGCCCTCACCAGGCGTGCCGCGGCGGGTGCGCGCAGCAGGCCGGCCATGTCCTTGATGGCCAGCACGTGCGCACCGGTGTCGACGATCTGCTCGGCCAGGCGCAGGTAGTAGTCGAGCGTGTAGGTGCGCTCACCCGGGTCGAGGAGGTTGCCGGTGTAGCACAGCGCGACCTCGGCGACGGCGGTGTCGGTGGCCAGGACCGACTCGACGGCCGGGCGCATCTGGCTCACGTCGTTGAGCGAGTCGAAGATGCGGAAGATCGACAGGCCGCTGCGGGCGGCCTCGGCGACGAAGGCGTCGGTGACCGTCGTCGGGTAAGGCGTGTAGCCGACGGTGTTGCGGCCGCGCAGCAGCATCTGGAGAGCGACATTGGGCATGGCCTCGTGGAGCGCGGCCAGACGCTCCCAGGGGTCCTCGTGGAGGAAGCGCAGGGCGACGTCGTAGGTCGCACCGCCCCAGGCCTCGACGGACAGCAGCTGCGGCGTCAGGTGCGAGACGTGCTCGGCGACGTGCAGCAGGTCGCGGGTGCGCACGCGCGTGGCGAGCAGCGACTGGTGCGCGTCGCGGAAGGTCGTGTCGGTCACCTGCACGTCGGTGCGCCGGCGCAGGTCGGCGGCGAAGCCGGCCGGGCCGAGGCGCAGGAGCCGGTCGCGACTCCCTTCGGGTCGCTCGTCGGTGGTCAGGTCCGGCAGCTTCGTCCGCGGACGCACGTCGCTCGTGCGGGGTCCGTGCGGCTGGTTGACGGTGACGTCGGCGAGGTAGGTGAGCAGCTTGGTGGCCCGGTCCTTGCCCGTGGGCGCGTCGAGCAGCTGGGGGCGCTCGTCGATGAAGCTCGTCGTGACCCGGCCCTCCTGGAAGGCCGGGTCGGCGAGCACCGCCTCGAGGAAGGGGAGGTTGGTCGCGACGCCGCGGACGCGGAACTCGGCGAGCGCGCGCCGGGCGCGCCGCACGGCGAGGGGGAAGGTGGCGGCGCGGCAGGTGAGCTTGACGAGCATCGAGTCGAAGTGGGCGCTCACCTCGGCGCCGACGAAGGTCGTGCCGCCGTCCAGGCGCACGCCCGAGCCGCCCGCGGAGC
Organism: Janibacter anophelis NBRC 107843; assembly: GCF_001570945.1. Taxonomy (GTDB): domain Bacteria; phylum Actinomycetota; class Actinomycetes; order Actinomycetales; family Dermatophilaceae; genus Janibacter; species Janibacter anophelis. The sequence goes on along the minus strand of NZ_BCSQ01000026.1, from coordinate 13,284 downwards.
GGTAGGCGGAGATCGTGCCGGAGTCGGGGCGGAAGCCATTGGCCGGGTCCTCGGTCGTGATCCGGCACTGCAGTGCGAAGCCGTGCGTCGCGATGTCCTCCTGGCGGTGCCCGAGCTCGGCCAGGGTCGCGCCGGCCGCGATCTGCATCTGCATGACGACGAGGTCGACCTCGGTGACCTCCTCGGTCACCGTGTGCTCGACCTGGATGCGCGGGTTCATCTCGATGAAGACGTACCGACCGTCCTCGCCGAGGAGGAACTCGACGGTCCCCGCGTTGACGTAGCCGATCGAGCGGGCGAAGGCGACCGCGTCGGCGCACATCCGCGCGCGCAGGTCCGGGTCGAGGTTGGGCGCGGGAGCGATCTCGACGACCTTCTGGTGGCGGCGCTGCACCGAGCAGTCGCGCTCGAAGAAGTGGAGCACCTCGCCGCTCGCGTCACCGACGACCTGCACCTCGATGTGCCGCGGGTTGACCACCGCCTCCTCGAGGTAGAGCGTCGGGTCGCCGAAGGCCGACTCGGCCTCGCGCTGCGCGGCCTCGAGCGCGGCACGCAGGTCCTCGCGGCGCTCGACCCGGCGCATGCCGCGGCCGCCGCCACCGCTCACGGCCTTGACGAAGACGGGGAAGCCGATCCGCTCGGCCGCTGCCTCGAGCTCGTCGAGGTCGGTCGTGGCGTCGGCGCCGTCGAGCGTCGGCAGCCCGGCCGCCTTGGCCGCGGCGATGGCGCGCGCCTTGTTGCCCGTGAGCTCGAGGACCTCTGCCGGCGGGCCGATGAAGGTGATGCCGTGGGCGGCGCACTCCTCGGCCAGCTGCGGGTTCTCGGAGAGGAACCCGTAGCCGGGGTAGATCGCGTCGACGCCCGCCTCGCGGGCCACACGAACGATGTCCTCGTGGTCGAGGTAGGCGCGGACCGGGTGCCCCTCCTCGCCGATCTGGTAGGCCTCGTCGGCCTTCATCCGGTGCTCCGAGAGCCGGTCCTCGAGGGGATAGACGGCGACGGTGGTCGCGTCGAGCTCGGTGGCCGCGCGGAAGGCGCGGATGGCGATCTCGCCTCGGTTGGCGACGAGGATCTTGCTGAACATGGGACCTCCGGGGTGGGGAAGTGGCGTCCGCCACACCCTGACACGGTCCGGCGCCCCGACGTCCGGGCGGTTCTCTCTGTGAGAACGGCATAGGCTCGCCGGCGTGAGCAGGCAGAGCGACCGCGAGCGCTGGGTCTCGGAGGACCCGGTGCACAAGCGCGCCGACCGCGACGACTTCGCCCGCGACCGGGGGCGTCTCGTCCACTCGGCCGCGCTGCGCCGCCTGTCCGCCAAGACGCAGGTGCTCGGGCCGGGCAGCGACGACTTCGTGCGCAACCGGCTGACCCACAGCCTCGAGGTCGCCCAGATCGGCCGGGAGTTCGGCGGGGCCCTGGGCTGCCAGGCCGACGTCGTCGAGGTGGCCTGTCTCGCGCACGACCTGGGGCACCCTCCCTTCGGCCACAACGGGGAGACGGCGCTCGACGAGGTCGCCGCCGGGATCGGGGGCTTCGAGGGCAACGCGCAGACGCTGCGCATCCTCACCCGGCTGGAGCCCAAGCGGGTCCATCCCGACGGACGGCCCGCCGGGCTCAACCTCACCCGGGCGAGCCTTGACGCGGCGACCAAGTACCCGTGGCGACGTGGGCACGGCCCGGTGCCCACCCCCAAGTTCGGCGTCTACGAGGACGACCTGCCGGTCTTCGAGTGGCTGCGCGCCGGGAGCCCCGGTGGTGTCGTGCGCTGCCTCGAGGCCGACGTCATGGACTGGTCCGACGACGTCGCCTACTCCGTCCACGACGTCGAGGACGCGATCGCCTCCGGGCGGCTGGACCTGCGCCGGCTGCGAGATGCCGACGACAGCCAGGCGGTCGTCGACGTGGCGGCCGAGCACTTCGCCCGTGACCTGGGGCGCGACACGCTCGCCGAGGGTCTCGAGAGGCTCCTCGCGACGGGCGCCGTGCCCGATGGCTACGACGGCTCGCGGGCCGGGCTCGCGGGGCTCAAGGACATGACCTCACGGCTCATCGGGCGCTTCGTCCACGCGGCCGAGCAGGCAACCCGTGCCGTTCACGGGCCCGGCGACCTCGGCCGCTACGAGGCCCGCCTCGTCGTGCCCGAGGACTCGCGCGCCGAGGTCGCGGTGCTCAAGGCGGTGGCCGCCCACTTCGTCATGTTCACCGGTGAGCGCGACGACGAGTACGCCTACCAGCGGCAGGTCGTCGCCGACCTCGCGGCGTGGTTCGCCGCCGACCCCGAGGCACGGCTCGACGCTGACCTGAGGGCCGATTTCGTTGCGGCGCAGGACGATGCGGCGCGATTGCGGGTCGTCGTCGACCAGGTGGCGAGCCTGACGGACGTGCGGGCGCTCGCCCTGCACGCGCAGCACTGCCCCTAGGGGGAGCGCTCCCCCTCGCCGCAGCGGTGTGGCGTCGCTAGTCTCCTGACCACACAGACAACGGGGACCAGGGATGACACTGACCGACGGCATGGACGTGGCGCGCATGCGCCAGATCGCCGAACAGCTGGTGCTGCAGTCGAAGCAGCTCACCGGCGTGGCACAGGACGGATCGGCCTCGATGAGCAGGCTCGTCGAGGCGTGGCAGGGGCCGGACACGGAGTTCTTCGCGCAGGGGTGGACGCAGGTGGGGCGCCAGTGCGACGAGACCGCCGAGACGCTGCGCTCCTTCGGGGAGCGGATGCGCGCCCAGGCCGACCAGCAGGACGAGGCCAGCGGCAGCCGCCGAGGCGGCGGGGGCGGTGGAGGCGGCCCCCGAGGCCCCGGTGGGGACGGCGACGGGGTCAGCTCCTCCAACCCCGACATCAAGGACGACACCGAGAACGCCGAGTACAAGGACGTCGACGGCCCGCTGATCGACGAAGGTGGGGTCGAGCCCGACGACGTCAAGCAGGGCGCCCTGGGTGACTGCTGGCTGATCAGCTCGATGAAGGGCATCGCCGGCACACCCTCGGGCCAGGAGCTCATCGAGAAGAACATCAAGGACAACGGGGACGGGACCTACGACGTCACCCTCTACCGCGATGGGGAGCCGGTCGTCGTCACGGTCGACGGCAAGCTGCCCGTCGGTCCCGATGGCGAGCCGGTGTACGCCAACAACGACGGCGGCGGACGCGAGCTGTGGCCCCTGCTCTACGAGAAGGCCATGGCCAAGGAGTTCGGCGGGGACTACGAGGATCTCGACAGCGACTGGCCCGCCAAGGCCATCGAGGCCATGACGGGCAACGAGGTGGAGACCTACGACGAGGGGCTCATGCCCTGGGACGACAAGGACTTCCCCGGCGCCTCGGACCTGCAGGCCAAGTTCGACGACGGCGGCGTCGTCGTCGCCTCGACCGACGGCGACGGCAAGAAGCACTCGGACGGCGACCTCTACAGCAACCACGCCTACACCGTCACCGACGTCAACCCCGAGACCGGCGAGGTCACCGTGCAGAACCCGTGGGGCAAGGGTGAGGCACCGATCACCATGAGCTACGAGGAGTTCGAGAAGAACTTCGCCCGTCTCGACGTCGGGTCGACCAAGTGAGTGCAGGAGAGGCGATGGACACGACGATCACGCTGCAGCAGAACATCCCGACCCCGGCATGGGGCATGCGCCTCATCGCCGCCAACGTCCACGAGGGGGCGGCCACGGTCATCGTCGAGCCGCCCGGTGAGCCGATGGTCAAGCACCAGGTCGGGGCGGGCGACACGGTGCCCTTCGGGGATCGCGCCCTGCACGTCGACGAGATCACGGGAGGTGGCGACGCCGGCCGGCCCGGTCGTGCGTCCGGTCGCGTCACCCTCTCCGTGGTGGACGGTGCCGCCCGGTGAGCACCGCGCGGGGAGTGCGGGCGCTCGCTCTCGTGCCACTGCTGGCCCTGGCCGTCGCCGCGTGCGGTGACGACGGGGACTCCGCCCCGGAGAGCACGCCCGAGGGCGCCGTCGTGCTGGTCGAGAACCAGCCGGGCACCGTGGACGGGATGTCCGTGGTCGCCACCGACGTCGAGGGCGACGACGCGACGCTGCGCATCACCGTCGACGGCCCGTCGGAGGCCACGGACGTGAGCGAGGGAGCGACCGTGGACATCGCCGGGGCGAGCTATCGCGTCGAGGCGGTGTGGTCCGAGGAGGACGGCGACAGCCCGGGCAGCATGGGTGGGCACGTCATGGTGGTCCCGGCCGAAGGCTGACCTCCGCGTCGTCAGGCCGTCCGCCTACACTCGACCCAACGAGCGAGCAGGGAGCGAGGTGGCCCGTGGCGGGACGGATCCGCGCCGATGACGTGCAGGCGGTCAAGGAGCGCTCCTCGATCACCGACGTCGTCCGTGAGCACGTGAGCCTGCGCCCTGCTGGCATCGGGTCGATGAAGGGCCTGTGTCCCTTCCACGACGAAAAGACGCCGAGCTTCACGGTCCGCGAGACGGTCGGCGCCTACCACTGCTTCGGGTGCGGGGAGGGCGGCGACGTCATCTCCTTCGTGCAAAAGCTCGACCACCTGACCTTCGCCGAGGCCGTCGAGCGCCTCGCGGGCAAGCTCGGCATGGAGCTGCGCTACGAGGAGGGCGGCGGTCCGCGCGACGGCGTCGGCCTGGGCAAGCGCGGCCGACTGCTCGAGGCGCACCGCGCGGCGGCGGAGTTCTACCATGAGCGGCTGCTCGGCTCGCCCGAGGCGCGCATCGGGCGGGACTTCCTGCGGGAGAGGGGCTTTGCCTCGCCCGAGGCCAAGCTCTTCGGCATCGGCTACGCGCCGCGTGGCGGCGAGGAGCTCGCCCGCCACCTGCGGGGCAAGGGCTTCACCGACGACGAGCTGACCATCGGCGGGCTCTGCGGCAAGGGCTCGCGGGGGCTGTACGACCGCTTCCGTGGCCGGCTCGTCTGGCCGATCCGCGACATCACCGGCGACACGATCGGCTTCGGTGCCCGGCGCCTCTACGACAACGACCGCATCGCGGCGAAGTACCTCAACACGACCGAGACGCCGATCTACAAGAAGTCGACGGTCCTCTACGGGCTCGACCTGGCGAAGAAGTCGATCCGCGACGAGCGGCTGGCCGTCGTCGTCGAGGGCTACACCGACGTCATGGCGGCGCACCTGTCCGGGGTCGAGGAGGCGGTCGCGACGTGCGGCACCGCCTTCGGCGAGGACCACATCAAGGTCATCCGGCGGATCGTGCGCGACGAGGCCGACCTGGCGCCGGCGCGCATCGTCTTCACCTTCGACGGCGACGCCGCGGGGCAGAAGGCGGCTATGAAGGCCTACGCCCAGGACGACAAGTGGGCCAGCCAGAGCTTCGTCGCGGTCGCAAAGGACGGGATGGACCCGTGCGACCTGCGGTTGCGCGAGGGCGACTCCGCCGTGCGCGAGCTCGTCGCCGACGCGGTGCCGATGTTCGAGTTCGCGGTGCGCACGACCCTGGCCCGCTTCGACCTCGACACGGCCGAGGGCCGGGTGCGGGGGATGGGGGCCGTCGCCCCGATCATCAACAGCATCCGCGACTCGTCGTTGCGCCCGGAGTACGTGCGCACGGTCGCCGGCTGGGTCGGTGTCGAGGTCGAGCAGATGCGTGATGCCGTGACGCGGGCCGGGCGCATCCAGGCCCGCGAGGAGGCGAAGGGGGAGACCCGCGCCAACCCGGAGACCCCCGAGCCCACGGTGGGCGAGGCGGCCGCCGGCGTGCCGGCACCGGACCTGCGCGACCCGATCGTCATGGCCGAGCGGCAGCTGCTCCAGTCGATGCTGCAGCACCCGTCGATGTTCACGCCGACCGACCTGGACGCAGTCGAGCCGGAGGGCTTCGTCGCGCCGGCCCACCGCGCCGTCTTCGACGCGGTTCGCGCCGTCGGTCCCCTGACCGAGGGCACGACGCTGGCGGCGTGGCACGCGCGGATCGACGAGGCGACCCCGCTCGCGGTCGCGCCGCTCGTCGCGGAGCTGTCGGTCGCCCCCCTTCCCGTCGTGCACGACCCGTCCACCGGGCTGCCGCCGCCGCACTACACCCGCTCGCTCCTGGTGCGCGTGCGTGAGGTGTCGATCGGGCGGCGCATCTCCGACGCCATGTCGCAGATGCGGCGGATGGCCGCCGACCCGAGCGCCGACCCCGGGGCGATGCGCGAGCTGTCCCTGTCGCTGCAGACCCTGGAGCGCGAGCGGGCGGCCCTGCGCGAGGCGGTCCAGTGAGCCCGACGTGGAGCCGGTGGCAGCGTGCGCGGGGTGTGCCCGTGCCCGACGGTGTCGAGCTCGCCCGGGGCGAGCGCGTGCTCGCGACGGCGGCCACGACCGGGGACGAGGTCGTGGTCATCACCACCCACCGGCTCGTCGTGCCCGGGGGAGAGCTGGCCGAAGGGCGTCCCTGGCACCTCGTCGACCGCGGCCGGTGGGACCCCGACACCGACGAGCTGGACGTGACCTGGGTCGACCACGGCGCGCCCGGGCGGTGGACGCTGCCCGAGCCGGGCGCGGTGCCGGACCACTTCCGCGCCCGGGTGCAGGCGACGATCGTGCTCGTCGAGGAGGTCGCGCTCGACCGCACCCGCCGGGCCAGGGTCGTCCTGCGCAAGGACCTCGCGACCGACCGGCTGCTCGCCCAGACCATCGTGGGGCGGGGCTGCGATCCCGACGACCCGGAGCTCGTCGCCGCGACCGAGGCCGCTGCCGCCCGGCTGGCCGAGCAGGTCGGCCGCGAGCCCTGACGGTCTGCCTTGCGGCACGAGACTCGATCCGACCGGACCGCCGACCTATGGTGCGGTCATGTCCGACCGCACGTTGCCGCTGCTCGACCTCGCCGATCTCGATGCCGGACCCGAGGCCGCCGAGCGCTTCCGTGAGGCGCTGCGCACGGCCACGCACGAGGTCGGCTTCTTCCACCTGAGGCACGGCATCGATCCGCAGGTCATCGGCGAGCTCTTCGAGGTGGCCCGACGCTTCTTCGCCCTGCCGGAGGCCGACAAGCGGGCGATCGAGATGACCCGCAGCCCGCAGTTCCGCGGGTGGACGCGACTGGCCGGTGAGCTGACCCAGGGGCAGGTCGACCACCGCGAGCAGATCGACATCGGATCGGAGCGGCCGGTCACGGGCATCGTCGACCCGCCGTACATGCGACTCGACGGGCCCAACCAGTGGCCCGACGCGCTGCCGGAGCTGCGCACCGTCATCACCGCGTGGATGGACCGGTTGGAGCAGCTCGGTCACCGGCTGCTGGCGCAGTGGGCGATCTCCCTGGGCGGCCCTGCGGACCACTTCGTCCCGACCTTCGACCCGGCCTCGATCCTGCTCAAGCTCGTCCGGTACCCCGGCACCGCCGACACCCCGCAGGGCGTCGGCGCGCACAGCGACCCGGGCATCCTCACCCTGCTGCTCATCGAGCCCGGCAAGGGTGGCCTGCAGGTGCGGACCGATGACGGGTGGATCGACGTGCCGCCCACCGACGACTGCTTCGTCGTCAACATCGGCGAGCTCATGGAGGTCGCGACGGACGGGTACCTGCGCGCCACCCAGCACCGCGTCACCGCCCCGCCTCCGGGGAGCGAACGGCTCTCGATCCCCTTCTTCTTCAACCCGGCGCTCGATGCCCCGGTGCCCTCCGTCGAGCTCCCACCGGAGCTCGCGGCCCGGGCGAAGGGGGTCACCCGGGACGCCGCCAACGTCCTCGGCGGGCGCTACGGCGAGAACCTCCTCAAGGCCAGGTTGCGGGCCCACCCCGACGTCGCCGCACGTCACCACGCGGACCTCGTCGCGTCCTCGGACTGAGTCCGACGTTTCGTTTTCGTTTCGCGGCCACCTTCTTGCTATGGTGGCGCAGCGCTTCGGCGCGATCCCCTGTAGCTCAATTGGCAGAGCATTCGGCTGTTAACCGGAGGGTTGTTGGTTCGAGTCCAACCGGGGGAGCACAGCAAGCAGGCCGGTACCCATTGGGTGCCGGCCTTCTGCGTGCCCTCGGCGCAGTGCTGCTGGGCCGGCTGCTCAGCTGGACGAGGGGGAGGGGGACCCGGAGGTCGAGCTGCTCGACGGTCGGGGCGGCGGGCAGGCCTTGAGCTGAGGTGGCGTCGCGGTCCGCTTGCCGATCGCCTTGGTCGGGCCGAGGTTCTCGCGCACGGACCGCTTCCACGCACCGGTGTCGACCATGTCGGCCAGGGCAGCGCGCACGTCCTGGCACAGGTCGGTGTCCTCACGGCGCATGGCCACGCCCCACTGCTCAGTGGTGAAGGTCGTGCCGCCCGTGCGCAGCTTGTCCGGCGCCTCGGACGCCCTCGCGTACCCGCGCAGGATCGCCGCGTCCGATGTCACGGCGTTGACCTTGTTGTCCTCGAGCAGGTCGACGCAGTCGGAGAGGCGCTCGCGCATCGTCAGGTGCAGACCCGGGTGGTTGTCCACCAGCTCGGCCGTGGACCGGGAGCCCTGCACGCTGCACGTGGTGAAGCCCGGGAGGTCCGCCGGTGTGCGGATCCTGCTGCGGGAGCGCACGAGCAGGCCCTGACCGGTCGTGAGGTAGGGGCCGGCGAAGGTGACCTCCTCGGCCCGCTCGGGTGTCATCGTGTAGGCCCCGAGGACCAGGTCGGCCTGGCCGGTGGCGAGCAGGGTCTGGCGCTGGTCGGTCACGCCCTCGACGAAGGTGATCCGGGAGATGCCCAGGTACCGCGCGACGTACCGGGCCACGTCGGTGTCCAGGCCCGAGTAGGTGTCGCCCTCACGCAGGCCGACGCCCGGCTGGTCGAAGGAGATCGCCACGCGCAGGGTGTCCGGCAGGTCCGTCTCCTGCAGGGTCGGGCCGGTGGTGCTGCTGGACGAGGAGCTGTGCTCGCTCGTCGAGGTGCTCGTGGGCGTGCTGCTGGTGGTGTCGGGTGCTGCCGTCCCCGTGGGGTCGACGTCGACCGGGCGCACGCAGGCGGCCAGGAGGGTAGCGGTGAGTGCGGTCGCGGCCAGCACGCGGACACGGCGCACGTCATCCCCCTTCGTCGGACGGGTCCATCCTCGCAGGTCGGCCCGCAGGACGAAGGGAGTGACCGCGTCGTGGTGGGGCGACTGGGGCTTGAACCCAGGACCGACGGATTATGAGTCCGCTGCTCTGACCGACTGAGCTACCGCCCCGTGCGCCCGAGGGCGACGGCGTGAGGTTACCCCGTCACGGCGTGGGACGAGTGGGGTGGCCGGGGTTGGCGTGAGGACTGGTGCTCGTGTGGTACATGGGGCATGATGGGCGGCACAACCGAAGATCGTCGAGCAGCACACCACGATCGACACGTGGCGCAGCAGTTCGGTCCAGCACGAGTGCCTGGCGTTGGGGAAGACGTCCATCGCACTCAAGGAGGATCGAGATGTCTGCAGGAAAGCGTGTCAGCACGCGAGGTGTGGTGTTCATCCACAGCACCCCGACGGCGTTGTGCCCCCACATCACGTGGGCGCTCGAAGCCGTGCTGGGTCAGGCCGTGACCCTCGACTGGACCGAGCAGCAGCTCGGCCGGTCGCTCAAGCGTGCCGAGTTCTCCTGGACGGGAGAGCCGGGCACGGGGGCGAAGCTTGCCTCCGCGCTGCGCGGTTGGGACAACGTGCGCTACGAGGTGACCGAGGAGCCCACCCCGGGCCTCGACGGTTCCCGCTGGAGCCACACGCCGACCCTCGGCATCCACCACGCGACGATCTCCGCCTCCGGCGACGTCGTCCTCCACGAGAACCGTCTGCGCGAGGTCATGACCCTCGCCCAGGGCGCCGGCGAGGCCGTCGAGGACATGCTCGGCGAGCTCCTCGGCGACGCCTGGGATGCCGAGCTCGAGCCCTTCCGTCACGCCGGTGACGGCGCGCCCGTGCGTTGGCTGCACAAGGTCGGCTGACACGCCCGACCCAGCACCACGCCCCACGACGAAGGGCGCCGCGCACCCTCCTTGGCGCGGCGCCCTTCGTCGTGGGCGTGCAGAGCAAGCTCCTGTGCTCGCTGTTGGTGTCAGTCCTCCGCCCCGGCCGCCACCGGTGCCGTCTGGATGGCCTCGCCGGCGGTGCGTCCGCGGCGGTTGATCCGCCGCTCCAGCAAGCCCGCGAGGGCCGTGAGGGCCCAGTTGACCGTGATGAAGATCAGGGCGACGACGACGAGCGCGGCGAAGATGTTCGAGTGCAGGGAGGACAGGTTCTGCCCCTGCTGCAGCAGCTCCGGGTAGGTGATGACGGTGCCCAGGGCGGTGTCCTTGAGGATGACGACGAGCTGGCTGACCAGTGCCGGCAGCATGGCCGTCACGGCCTGCGGGATCTGGATCGAGCGCAGCACCTGGCCGGGGGACAGGCCCACCGACAGTCCCGCCTCCGCCTGACCGGCGGGCAGTGAGTGGACACCCGAGCGCAGCAACTCGGCCATGACCGCGCCGTTGTAGAGCGTCAGCGCGGTGACGACCGCCGCGAGCGGGTTGAGCTCGGCGGAGAAGACCCCGTTGTAGGCGTAGATGCCGAAGAAGAAGATCATCATGATCAGCACGGGGATCGCGCGGAAGAACTCGACCACCGCTCCACTGATCCAGCGCACAGGTGCGTGCTGCGACAGTCGGCCGGAGCCGAAGACGAACCCGAAGACGGTGGCCCCGAGCACCGACAGCCCGGCGGCCTTGATGGTGTTCCACAACCCGAGCAGCAGGTAGTAGCGCCACGTCGACCAGGTCGCCATCGGTGACCACTTGGCGCCGGAGAACTCCTGGTACTGGTTGAGTCGGTCGACGACGACCCAGCCGATGGCGAGCGCGACCAGCAGGCCGAGAACCGCGATGACCCGGTAGCGGGCGCGGGCCCGCGGGCCGGGGGTGTCGAAGAGGACGCTGGTGCTCACCGCTTCACCGCCATCCGCCGCGACAGGCTCGTCAGGCCGATGCCGATCGGCAGGGTGATGAGCAGGAAGAACCCGGCGACGAGCGCGAAGGTCACGTAGTTCAGATCCGCCCGCAGCTCGATGGCCGCGCTCATCAGCGCCGCGGTCTCGGCGACGCCGATGGCGGCGGCGACGGTCGTGTTCTTGATCAGGGCGATGGTCACCGACGCCAGCGGGGCGATGGCCCCACGGATCGCCTGCGGCAGGACGACGTGTCGCAGGTTCTGGCCGAAGCCCAGGCCCAGCGAGCGGGCGGCCTCCGCCTGACCCGGTGGCACGGTGTTGATGCCGCTGCGCAGGGCCTCGCAGACGAAGGCCGCGTGGTAGACCGCGAGCCCGACGATCGCCCAGCGCACGCCGTTGTCCGTGATCGAGGTCGGGCTGGACTCGTCGGCGAGGTTGATGCCCAGGTCGTAGAGCATGACCAAGATCGTGAAGGTCAGGATCAGGGTCAGCGGGGTGTTGCGGATGATGTTGACGTAGGCCGCACCGACGAAGCGGAAGACCGCCACCGGTGAGACCCGCATGATCGCCACGACGGTCCCGATGACCAGGGCTCCCGCGAGGGAGAAGACAGCCAGCTTGATGGTGAGCCAGAAGGCGCCCCACACGTCGAACTGCTGGAAGAGCTCGTTCATCCACTACTCCTTGTGCCTACGCGTCGTCCGTGCTCGACGGGGTGGTCCGGTGGACCGGACCACCCCGTCGGTCATCTCAGGAGCAGGCGTCCAGCTTGGGCGGGTTGGTCTTGGAGTCGACCTTGAACCCGGCCGGGCCGAAGTTGTCCTCGACCGCCTTGTCCCACGAACCGTCCTCGACCATCTTGGTCAGGGCCGCGTTGACGTCCTCGCACAGGGCCGTGTCGCCCTTCTTGAGGCCGACGCCGTAGCGCTCCTCGGAGAAGGGGGCGCCCACCACCTTGAGCTTGCCCTTGTACTGCTCCTGCGCCGCGTACCCGGCGAGGATGGTGTCGTCCGTCGTCAGTGCGTCGAGCTGGCCCTTGGAGACCGCCTCCGCGCACTTGGAGTAGGTGTCGAACTCCTGCAGGTTGACGCCCGGGACCTCCTCCTTGACGTTGTCGGCGGAGGTGGAGCCGGTGACCGAGCACAGCTTCTTGCCGTCGAGGTCCTTCGGCCCGGTGATCTTGGCGTCCGTGGCGACGAGCAGGTCCTGACCGGCGATGAAGTACGGGCCGGCGAAGGAGACCTTTTCCTTGCGCTCGTCGGTGATCGAGTAGGTCGCGAAGATCAGGTCCACCTGGCCGGTGGCGATGAGGTCCTCACGCTGCTTGCTTGGTGCCTGGACGAACTGGATGTCGGTCTTGCCGAGCTCCTTGGCGACGTAGTTGGCCACGTCGACGTCGAAGCCGGTGTAGGTGTTGCCCTCCTTCAGGCCCAGTCCCGGCTGGTCGAACTTGATCCCGATCTTGATGCTGCTGTCGTCGCCGCCACCGCCCCCACTGTCGCCGTCGTCGCTGCCGCAGGCCGCGAGGCCGGCGGCGAGGACGAGGGTGGTGGCTGCTGCGCCGATGCGTCGCGTGATCATGGTGCTCCTCCTGGGTTGGGTCGTGCGATGGTCAGTGGCTGAGGATCTTGCCGAGGAAGTCCTTGGCCCGGTCGCTCTGCGGGTTGGTGAAGAACTCGTCCGGGGTGGCCGTCTCGACGATCTGTCCGTCGGCCATGAAGACGACGCGGTCGGCCGCGCGGCGGGCGAAGCCCATCTCGTGGGTGACGACGACCATGGTCATGCCCGTCTGTGCCAGCCGGATCATGACGTCGAGGACCTCGTTGATCATCTCGGGGTCGAGGGCCGACGTCGGCTCGTCGAAGAGCATGACCTTGGGGTCCATGGCGAGGGAGCGGGCGATGGCCACGCGCTGCTGCTGCCCTCCGGACAGCTGCGCGGGGAACTTGCTCGCCTGGGCCTCGACGCCGACACGCGTCAGCAGCTCGCGGGCGCGCTCGGTCGCCTCGGCCTTGGACTTCTTGCGCACCTTCATCGGCCCGAGGGTGACGTTGTCCAGGATCGTCTTGTGCGCGAAGAGGTTGAACGCCTGGAAGACCATGCCGACGTCGGCCCGCAGGCGCGCGAGCTCCTTGCCCTCCTCGGGCAGCGGCTGGCCGTCGATGGTGATGCTGCCGGACTCGAAGGTCTCGAGGCGGTTGATCGTGCGGCACAACGTCGACTTGCCGGATCCGGAGGGACCGATGACGACGACGACCTCGCCCTTGCCGATCGTCAGGTTGATGTCCTTGAGGACGTGCAGCTGCCCGAAGTGCTTGTTGACGTCGGTGAGCACGACGAGGGGTTCATGGGTCGCGGTGTCGCTCGGCATGCCGAGAAACCTAGCGGCCCGGACGTGCCAGAGGTCACACGACAGGGCCGGCGTGATCGGAGTGAGACACTCCGATCACGCC
>NZ_BCSQ01000025.1 GCF_001570945.1 Janibacter anophelis NBRC 107843 | reverse complement strand
TGGCCGACAGTGGCGGCTTGGTGACTCAGAACCTGACGTCACCGAGCCGTACGTTGAGGTGCCGCAATTGACGATTTTGCCGTGCAAGCACCTTCATCCGCTTCGGGCCTAGATCATTCAGCATCTGCTGTATAGTTCACCAGATGCTGACCATTAATACCCGGCTGGACGCGATGCACCGTCTTGGCCGTGCACTGGCCGACCCGACCAGATCCCAGATCCTCCTGACCCTGCTCGACAGTCCCGCCTACCCGGCAGAGCTGGCCCGGGACTTGGACCTGACTCGCTCGAACGTGTCCAACCACTTGGCCTGCCTGCGCGACTGCGGCATCGTAATTGCTGAGCACGAGGGCCGCAGGACGCGCTATGAAATCGTCGACTCACATCTCGCACAGGCACTGGCGGCGCTGGTCGACATCACCCTGGCTGTCGACGAAAGCTCCCCATGCATCGATCCAGGCTGCTTGGTCCCGGACTGCTGCGCAGGAGAGGTGGACGCCTGATGCTCACCACGACACTCCAGGCCATCGGCCTGTTCATGGCCACCAACATCGACGACATCATCGTGCTGTCACTCTTCTTCGCTCGAGGCGCGGGCCAGCGCGGCACCACCACCCGCATCCTGGTCGGCCAGTACCTCGGGTTCGCTGGCATCCTCGGCGCGGCAGTGCTGGTGACCATCGGAGCCGGCGCCTTCCTGCCCTCCGAGGCCATTCCCTACTTCGGGCTCATTCCCCTCATCCTCGGTCTCTGGGCTGCATGGAACGCCTGGCGCGGCGACGATGATGATGACGACGCCAAGGTCGCTGGCAAGAAGATCGGCGCGTGGACCGTCGCCGGTGTCACCTTCGCCAACGGCGGAGACAACATCGGCGTCTACACCCCCGTCTTCCTCAGCGTGGATCCCCTAGCGGTCGTCGCCTACTGCATCGTCTTCCTCGCGCTGGTCGCCGTCTTGGTCGCACTCGCCAAATTCGTCGCCACCCGCCCACCAATCGCTGAAATCCTCGAACGCTGGGAACACATCCTGTTCCCCATCGTCCTCATCGGCCTCGGCATCGTCATCCTCGTCACCGGCGGAGCATTTGGTCTCTAGCAATGAACGAGACCGGTCAGGTCCGTCCGGTGGCGGTCCGGCACAGGATCGCCGAGGCACACGGCGGGCGTGTCGGGCTCGACTCGACCGAGGGCGAGGGGACCACGGTCACCCTCGTCCTGCCCGTCACGGACTGAGCGGACGAAGGGGGAGGACGCGTCAGTCCTCCTCCGGCACCGCCCGCTCCAGGCGCAGCCGCATCTCGGGGAAGGTCGAGGCCGCGAACCCGAAGTCGTCGTAGATGTCGCGCCCGGCCTCGGTGGCGTTGAGCGTGATCAGCTCGACGTCGGTCTCCTCCTCGAACCACTCGAGCAGGGCCCCGAGGACGGCGTGGGTGAAGCCCAACCGGCGGTGTCGGGGGAAGGTCGCGACGTTGGTGACCAGGCCCCCTTCGCCCTGCCGGCCGGGCGCGGGCATGAGGTCGAGCACCTGGCCGATGGCGCACGAGACGACGGTGCCGTTGGCCTCGGCCACGACGACGTGGGTGCGCTCGTCGTGGAGGTGCTGCTGCAGCCAGCGGGCGGCATCCTGCTGCCAGGCCATGTCGGAGATCTGCTCCGCGAGCGTGCCCATGGCCTCGAACATCAACGCCCGCAGCGCGACGATCGTCGCGATGTCGCCGGCGACGGCCGGGCGGATGACGGAGCCCTCGACGGGGCCGGGGACCGGCTCCCTTCGTCGGTCACGGGCGGCGCGGCGTGGCAGGCGGTGGGAACGAGGAGCCATGGGGCCATCCTGCCGCGTCGCTGGCTGAGGTGCGACGGAGGAGCCTCGAAGCCTGGGTCTCGAGGCTCGGGCGCGGACGCCCTCGCACCGCCCACGCGAACGTGGGACCCAGACCCACGTGGGGAACAACCGTGGCCTCGGCGCTGTTTGGAACCCCTGTGTCAGGTCTGGCACAATCCCATGGTTGGTCCGGTTCACGGCAGGCGGCACAGATGCCCGCAGTCGTGGGTCCCGCAGAGGGCGCGACGCCGACCCGGACACTCAGACACCGAGGAGCACCACGTGAAGAAGGACATCCACCCCACCTACGAGACCACGACCGTCTCGTGCACCTGCGGCAACACGTTCACGACCCGCAGCACCAAGTCCGACGGCCAGATCAAGGCCGAGGTCTGCAGCAACTGCCACCCGTTCTACACGGGCAAGCAGAAGATCATGGACACCGGTGGCCGCGTGGCCCGCTTCCAGAAGCGCTACGCCAAGAAGGCCGAGGCCAAGTAGTTCTTCCGATGCGCCGGTCAGCCCACTGCGGGCTGGCCGGCGCATCTGCGTCTCCACCCACCACCCGTCGCCCCGGAGGTCCCCGTGCTCGAGTCCGTCGAGTCCCTGCTCGCCGAGCACGCCCGCCTGGAGGCATCGCTCGCCGACCCCGACGTCATCGGCGACCCCGACCGGCTGCGTGACGTCAACCGTCGCTACGCCGAGCTGACCCCGGTCGTCACCGCGCAGCGCGAGCTCGACTCCGCGAGTGGCGACCTCGAGGCGGCGCGCGAGCTGGCCGCCGAGGACGCGGCCTTCGCCGAGGAGCTGCCCGTCCTCGAGGAGGCGGTCGCGACGGCCGAGGACCGGCTGCGCCGGCTGCTCATCCCGCGCGACCCCGACGACGACCGC
This sequence comes from Janibacter anophelis NBRC 107843, assembly GCF_001570945.1. Taxonomy (GTDB): domain Bacteria; phylum Actinomycetota; class Actinomycetes; order Actinomycetales; family Dermatophilaceae; genus Janibacter; species Janibacter anophelis. The sequence continues at coordinate 45,673 of NZ_BCSQ01000025.1, read as the reverse complement.
GACGTCATCCTCGAGATCAAGGCGGGCGAAGGGGGAGAGGAGTCCGCCCTCTTCGCCGGCGACCTGCTGCGCATGTACCTGCGTCACGCGGAGAAGCGCGGCTGGCGCACCGAGCTGCTCGACTCCACCGAGTCCGACCTCGGCGGGTACAAGGACGTGCGCGTGGCCGTCTCCGCGAAGGGGGCGAGCGAGCCCGGCTCCGCGCCGTGGGCCCGCCTCAAGTACGAAGGGGGAGTCCACCGCGTCCAGCGCGTCCCCGTCACCGAGAGCCAGGGCCGCATCCACACCTCGGCCGCGGGCGTGTGGGTCATGCCCGACATCGAAGACACGGCCGACGTCGACGTGCTGCACCCCAACGACCTGAAGATCGACGTCTACCGCTCCTCCGGCCCGGGCGGGCAGTCGGTCAACACGACCGACTCCGCCGTGCGCATCACCCACCTGCCGACCGGCACCGTCGTCTCCTGCCAGAACGAGAAGTCCCAGCTGCAGAACAAGGAGTCGGCGATGCGCGTCCTGCGCGCCCGCCTGCACCAGATGGCGATGGAGGAGGCCGCGGCCGAGGCCAAGGAGGCGCGCGCCTCGCAGGTGCGCACGGTCGACCGCTCCGAGCGGATCCGCACCTACAACTTCCCGGAGAACCGGATCAGCGACCACCGCACCGGGTTCAAGGCCAACCGGCTCGACGCCGTCCTCGACGGTGACCTCGACGCGGTCGTCGACTCCGCGGTGCAGGCCGATGAGGAGGCGCGCCTCGCGGCCCTCGCGGGGGAGGGGGAGTGACCACCTCCCTTCGCTCCGCCGTCGACGCGGCCACCGCCACGCTGGACGAAGGGGGTGTCCCCACCCCTCGTATCGACGCGCTCGTCCTCGCCGGGCACGTCCTCGGCTGCGACCGGGGCGAGGTGGAGCGCCGGATGCTCCTCGGGGGTGAGGTCGACGCGGGGTTCGTCGATCGCTTCGCCGGTCTCGTCGAGGAGCGCGCGACCCGGGTGCCGCTGCAGCACCTGACGGGCAGCGCCCCCTTCCACCACCTGGAGCTGCACGTCGGGCCGGGGGTCTTCGTGCCGCGACCCGAGACGGAGCAGGCCGTCGACCACGCGCTCGCCGCCCTCGACGGCATCGCCGAGCCGGTCGTCGTCGACCTGTGCACGGGGTCGGGGGCGCTCGCGTTGGCGGTCGCCGACGAGGCGCCGCACGCGCGGGTGGCTGCCGTCGAGCTGAGCGAACTCGCCCTCGCCTGGGCCGCACGCAACATCGAGACGACCGGGCTGCCTGTCGAGCTCGTGGCAGCCGATGCGACCGCCGACCCCGCGAGCGTCCCTGCGCTCGCGGACCTCGTCGGTCGGGTCGACGTCGTCGTGAGCAACCCGCCGTACATCCCCGTCGGGATGGTGCCGCTCGACCCCGAGGTCGCCGAGCACGACCCCGACATCGCGCTCTACGGCGGCAGCGAGGACGGGCTCGCGATCCCGCTGGGGGTCGCCGCCACGGCCGCCACCCTGCTGCGGCCGGGGGGCCTGCTCGTCATGGAGCACGCCGATGGTCAGGGGGAGTCGCTGCCGCGGGCGCTCGCGGCCACGGGTGCGTGGGTCGAGGTGTCCGACCACGACGACCTCGCCGGGCGGCCGCGCACGACGACCGCCCGGCGAGCTCAGTGACCGCTCAGAGGATGTAGATGAGCAGGGCGATGATGAGCAGGACACCGACGATCGTCCAGATCAGGCTGGATCCACGCATGTTGTTCCTCCTGTGGTGCGAGGGGACAGGTCCTGCCCGCACTACCCGCTCCACGCGCGGGTATGCATGGCGTCGGGTGGGAGCACGAAGTCCGGAGTCATAGGGTGGGGCCCATGAGTCCAGTCGTCGATGCGACCTCCGACGAGCGCGCCGCGAGCGTCGCCACCACGGTCGACGCCGTCCGCCGCGGCGAGATCGTCGTCATCCCCACCGACACCGTCTACGGCATCGGGGCCGACGCCTTCGACGTCACCGCGGTGGCCGACGTCCTCGAGGCGAAGGGGAGGGGCCGGGAGATGCCCCCGCCGGTCCTCATCCCCGACACCCGCACCGTCGACGGCCTGGCCCGGGCGGTCCCGGACTGGGCACGTCGGCTCATCGACGAGCTGTGGCCCGGCCCGCTCACCCTCGTGCTCCACGCGCAGCCGTCGCTGCACTGGGACCTCGGCGAGACCGCCGGCACCGTCGCGCTGCGCATGCCCGACGACGAGATCGCGCTGGAGGTGCTGCGCGAGACCGGCCCGATGGCCGTGACGAGCGCCAACCGCACCGGCGAGCCGGCCGCGACGACCGTCACCGAGGCCGCGGTCGCACTCGGCCCGGCCGTGAGCGTCTACCTCGACGGCGGACCCCGCAGCACGCAGGAGCCGTCGACGATCATCGACTGCACCGGCGAGGTGCCCGAGGTCCTGCGGCTCGGCGCCATCGGGCGCGAGCGGCTCGAGGAGATCCTCGGCGCGGACTTCGACCGGGCACCGGCGGCGGCCGCGGACGTCACGGATGTCGCCGACGACGAGGCGGCTCACGTCGACGAGCCCGGCGAGGTCGACGAGGTGACCCGGGCCGACGAGGTCGGCGAGGTCGACGACGAGCCCTTCGACGACCCGCAGCCGGGCGACCGGCCCGAGTTCCACGACGAGGACCCGGTGGTCGCCGCTGCCGAGGAGGAGCGCCTGCGCGCCGAGGCGCGCTCGTCCGGCACGGACGACACGGCCGCCACCTCGCAGGGGTGGGAGGATCTCCCTTCGACCGCCGACGACGGCCCGCACGACCCCACGACCGACCCGATCACCCACACCCCCAGCGACACGGAGGCCCAGCGATGACCGACGACACCTTCTACGGCTCCGACTTCGGCGCCCTGAGCGCCTTCGACCCGGAGATCGCGGGTGTGCTCACCAGTGAGCTCGACCGCATCCGCGGCGGACTGCAGCTCATCGCCAGCGAAAACATCTCCTCGCCGGAGGTGCTCACCGCGCTCGGGTCGACGCTGAGCAACAAGTACGCCGAGGGCTACCCGGGGCGTCGCTACTACGGCGGCTGCTCCGAGGTCGACAAGGCGGAGAACCTCGCGATCGAGCGGGCCAAGAGCCTGCTGGGTGCCGAGCACGCCAATGTCCAGGCCCACTCCGGCGCGAGCGCCAACCAGGCCGTCTACGGCGCCTTCCTCCAGCCGGGGGAAAAGATCCTGGCGATGTCGCTGCCGCACGGTGGCCACCTGACCCACGGCACCAAGGTCTCCTTCTCCGGCAAGTGGTTCGACGCTGTCCACTACGGCGTGCACCCCGAGACCGAGGACGTCGACTACGACGAGATGGAGCGCCTGGCCAAGGAGCACCGGCCCAAGGTCATCTGCTCCGGTGGTTCGGCGATCCCGCGCCTGATCGACTTCGAGCGGATCCGCGCGATCTGCGACGAGGTCGGCGCGATCATGTGGGTCGACGCCGCCCACTTCATCGGCCTGGTCGCCGGCAAGGCGATCCCGAGCCCCGTCCCGCTGGCCGACGTCGTGACCTTCACGACGCACAAGGTGCTGCGTGGCCCCCGCTCCGGCGCGCTCGTGTGCAAGGAGGAGCACGCCAAGGCGCTCGACAAGGCGATCTTCCCGATGATGCAGGGCGGCCCGCAGATGCACACCATCGCGGCCAAGGCGGTCAACTTCAAGGAGTGCGCGACCCCCGAGTACCAGCAGTACGCCCAAGACGTCATCGCCAACTCCAAGGTGCTGGCCGACGAGCTGCTCCAGCGGGGCATCCGGCCGACGACCGGCGGCACGGACACGCACCTGTCGCTGCTCGACCTGCAGGGCGTCGGGGTCACCGGCGTCGACGCCGAGGCGCGCTGCGACGCGGCCGGCATCACGCTCAACAAGAACGCCATCCCCAACGACCCGCAGAAGCCGTCGATCGCCTCCGGCATCCGCGTCGGTACCCCCTGCGTCACGACGCAGGGCATGGGCACCGACGAGATGGTCAAGATCGCCGAGCTGATCCACACCGCGGTGACGACGGGTGACGCCGACCCCGAGCACGAGGTCTCCCGCGCGGTGCGGGCCGAGGTCACCGACCTCGTGACCCGCTTCCCCGCCTACCCGCGCTGATCCCGCTCGCAGCCGGAGGAGGGGTGCCGTGAGGGAGTACGTCTTCGTCTTCCTCGTGGCGCTCGTCTCGACCTACCTGCTCGTCCCGCTCGCCCGCACGGTGGCCATCCGCGTCGGTGCCTTCACCGAGGTGCGCGAGCGGGACGTGCACGTCGTGCCGATCCCGCGCATGGGTGGCGTGGCGATGTTCCTCGGCTATGCCGTCGCCACGCTCGTCGCGTGGCGGATGCCCTTCCTGCGGCAGGTCTTCGAGTCCGGTGAGCTCGTCGGCATCCTCATCGGGGCCGGAGTCGTGTGCCTCGTCGGCGCGATCGACGACATGCGAGAGCTCGACGCGCTGACCAAGCTCGGCGGCCAGCTCGTGGCCGCAGCCGTCATCGCCTTCTCCGGCGTGCAGCTCTTCTCCCTGCCGCTCGGGGTCGTCACGGTGCTGCCCGCGCCGCTGCTCGTGCTCATGACGATCTTCATCGTCGTGCTGTGCATCAACGCGGTGAACTTCATCGACGGCCTCGACGGGCTGGCCGCCGGACTCGTCGCCATCGCCGCGGTCGCCTTCTTCATCTACAGCTACCTCATCTCGGCGAGCTACGCGCCGCCCAATGTCTTCTCCTCGGCGACCTTCGTCTCCGCGGCGCTTGCCGGTGCCTGCCTCGGCTTCCTGCCCCATAACGTCTTCCCGGCGAAGCTCTTCATGGGCGACTCCGGCGCCCTGACGCTCGGCCTGCTCCTCGCGGCCGCGACGATCCTCAACGTCGGACAGATCAACCCCGCGCAGGTCAGCCAGCTCGGCGCCAACCAGCTCGCCGCGACCGTGCTGCCGCTGCTCATCCCCATCTCGATCATGATGCTGCCGCTCATCGACGTCCTCTGGGCCGTCGTGCGGCGCACCGCGCGCGGCCAGCGCCCGTGGCAGGCCGACAGCCAGCACCTGCACCACCGGATGCTCAAGATCGGGCACGGGCACCGTCGCGCCGTGCTCCTGCTGTGGCTGTGGGCCTTCGTCGTCGCGATGGGCTCGGTGAGCTTCGTCGTCCTGCCGTGGTACGTCGCCGCCGGCGCGGGAGTGGTGATGCTCGCGCTCGCCGCCGGCCTGACCGCCTGGCTGCCGCGGTTCTCCGCCCCCGGCCACCGGCCCAAGGAGTACGACACCAAGGGACGCCGCCTCGACGCGTAGGTCTGGTCTCGAGGTTCGGGCCCGGGGGCCCTCACACCTCGACCAGCGTGGAAAGGCGCAGGCGCCCGGGGAAATGCGCGCAAGGGCGCGCAGGCGCCCGGGGAAATGCGCGCTTGGAGGTGCAGGATTGGTGGGCCTCCGGGCGCTTGTGTAAACTTTCACAAGCGCCCGCCGGACCCTGTGGTCCGACCAGCAGAGCACCTCGTGCTCCCGTCCCGAAGTGAGCCGATGACGACGACTCAACGCCGCAGCCCCGTGCAGGGCATGCGCCGCGGCGTCCTCGTCGCCGGGCTCTGCGGCACGGTCGCCCTGACCGTCGCCGGAGCGGTGGCGAAGGGGGCCGACGGTGCCCTCAGTGCCCTCGCCGGAGCGCTCCTGTCGTTCGTCGTCCTGCTGCTCGGCCTCGTCGCGATCTCCGCGGTCGTCGCAGGGGACCCCGGCGCCTCCATGGCGGGTGCCGGACTGGTCTTCATGGGCCAGCTCATCGTCCTCGTCGCCGCGATCGCGCTGCTGCGCCAGCAGCCATCCCTCGACGGGCCGGTCATCGCGGCCGCCGCTATCGTCCAGGTCGTCCTCATCCAGGTGGCCCAGCTGCGTGGGTACGTCCGTGCCCGGCACGCCATCGACCCGCAGGCAGGCCGCGCATGAGCGCGCTCACGCGGCGGAGCCCGGACCGGACCCCCCGTCTGGTCACCAAGGCCGACGCCGACCCGGAGCAGGTGCGGGCGGTCAGCGAGCGCTACGCCCACGACCCGAGCCGACCCAACCCCACGGCCCAGGCCGATGCCATGGGTTCGACCGTGCTGGCCTACCTCATCACCGGTCCGCTGCTCTTCGGCGCGATCGGCTGGGGCATCGACCGGTGGCTGGGCGTGACGGGTTTCATCGCGGCCGGGATCATCGCCGGGATGGGTCTGTCGCTCTACACCATCTGGCTCCGCTACGGTACGTCCCAGGCACCCACGCACGATGACCCCGAGCAGGGGTCGACGACGGCTGCCCAGCCACACAACGAGGAGATTCAGTGACCCTGCCTGCGCTCACTTCTGCGCTGCCCGCTGCCGGTGGCGGCGAGGGCTACCAGCCCCCGACGCCGGAGATCTTCTGGCAGCCGCTCTTCGAGATCGGTGGCCTGACCGTCACCAACCAGATGGCGTGGGCCGCCATCATCACCGCGGTGCTCTCGATCGGCCTGGTCGCCCTGAGCAAGAACGCCTCGGTCGTCCCGAGCAAGGCCCAGTGGCTGCTCGAGGGTGCCTACAACTTCCCGCGCAACTCCATCGCCCGAGACATGATCGGGACCAAGGAGTTCAAGAAGTTCGTGCCCCTGCTGGTCACGCTCTTCTTCATGGTCCTCTTCTACAACTTCGCCGGTTCCTTCTTCGGCGCGATGAACCCGGTCAACGGCAAGATCGGCTTCCCGATCGCCCTGACGCTCGTCGTCTACGTCGTCTACCACTGGGTCGGCTTCCAGAAGATGGGCTTCGTCGGCTACTTCAAGCACATGGTCCCGCCGGGCCTGCCGGGGTGGATCGCACCGGTCATTTTCCTGCTCGAGGTCATCACCTACTTCGTGACCCGTCCGCTGACGCTCGCGCTGCGACTCTTCGGCAACATGTTTGCCGGCCACATGATCATCTACCTCTTCGTCACCGGAGCCTTCTACTTCCTGCTCCACGGCGACGGGATCCTCATGCAGGCGATGTCGCTGCCGACCTTCCTCATGGCCGGCATCATGCTGATCTTCGAGCTCCTGGTCCAGTTCCTCCAGGCCTTCGTCTTCACCCTCCTGGCGGCCAGCTACATCGCCGGCGCCGTCGCCGACGACCACTGATCGTCGACCTCGTACCCACAACTGCATAGCACCCACCCAGTACTTCCCCGCGGGACAGACCTCGCGGCGGATCACAGAAACACGAAAGAGGAATCATCGTGGAAATCACCGGCTCGCTCTCCCTGATCGGTTACGGCCTCTCCGCCATCGGCCCGGCCATCGCCGTCGGCCTGATCTTCGCGGCGTACATCAACGGTGTCGCCCGCCAGCCCGAGGCCCGTGGCCTCCTGCAGCCGATCGCCATCCTCGGCTTCGCCCTCGCCGAGGCCCTCGCCATCTTCGGTCTGGTGCTCGCGTTCGTCCTCTGATCTGCCGGTCACGGCACCAGTCATCGGCACCAGTAACTAGGAGTACCCGTGCACATCACCGCAACCGTCTCATCGGTCGTGGGGCTCGCCGCGGCGGGTGAGGGCGAGACCATGCCCCTCATCCCGCACTGGGAGGAGCTCGTCTTCGGGTTGATCATGTTCGCGATCCTCTTCTGGGTCGTCGCGAAGAAGGTCGCCCCGAACCTCGAGAAGGCCTACGAGGAGCGCCACGCTGCGATCGAGGGTGGCATCGCCCAGGCCGAGAACGCCCAGGCCGAGGCCGAGGCCGCCAAGGCCCAGTACGAGTCGCAGCTGGCCGAGGCCCGTGCCGAGGCCGCGAAGATCCGTGAGGACGCGCGCGCCGAGGGCGCCGCGATCGTCGCGGAGATGCGCGGTCAGGCCCAGGACGAGGCCAACCGGATCACCGAGTCGGCGCACAAGCAGATCGAGGCCGAGCGCCAGCAGGCGTCCGTCCAGCTGCGCGGTGAGGTGGGTCGTCTGTCGACCGACCTGGCCGGCCGCATCGTCGGTCACGAGTTGCAGGACTCCTCGAGCCGCCAGGGTCTGATCGACCGCTTCCTGGCCGAGCTGGAGTCGGGTCAGGTCCAGCCCGAAAAGGTCGGGGCGTCCGCCGCGACCACGCCGGAGCAGGGCCAGCTCGACCTCGGCGACGCGGGTCGTGACGCCTGATGCGAGGTTCCTCCCGCGCCGCCGTCCACGAGGGACGCCAGTCCTTCGAGACGGCACTGATGTCCGGTGACCCGGCTGTCGTGTCGGACGAGCTCTTCGCCGTGACCGCGCTGCTCGACGACAACGCGACCCTGCGTCGCAGCGTCGCCGACCCCTCCCGTGAGGGCAAGGACAAGTCCGAGCTGGTCACCCGACTGCTCCACGGCAAGGTCTCCAACGAGACCGTCGGGATCGCCTCCGTGCTCGTCGCCCAGCGCTGGGCCCAGGAGCGCGACCTCACCGACACGTTCGAGCGCTTCGCCGTCGAGGCTGCCCTCAAGGGCGCCGAGGCCGGCGGGGTCATCGACCAGGTCGAGGACGAGCTCTTCCGCTTCGAGCGGGTCGTCGCGGGCAACCCCGAGCTGCGGGACGCCCTGGCCAACCGCCTCGGTGACCCCGCGGGCAAGGCCGACCTCGTCGGTGGGCTGCTCGAGGGCAAGGCGCGGCCCGAGACGGTCCGCCTGGCCCGCCGGTCGGTGCTGGCCCCCCGGGGCCGTCGCTTCGACCGGACGATCGAGGCCTACCTCGACATCGCCGCCGAGCGCCGCCAGCAGCTGACCGCCGTCGTGACGACCGCGGTCGACCTCACCGAGGAGCAGCGCACCCGCCTGGCCGGCGCGCTGCAGCAGATCTACAGCAAGCCCGTCCAGCTGCAGATCGTCCACGACGAGGACGTCATCGGCGGCATCCGGGTCCAGATCGGCGACGAGGTCGTCGACGGGACCGTCCTGCGACGTCTCGACGAGGCGAAGCGCCACCTGGCCGGCTGAGCCACCAGCCCAGACCCCATGCAGACCACATATTCGGCCATCACAGCGGCCGGCAACGAGGAGAAGACAACATGACGGAGCTTTCGATCCGTCCGGAGGAGATCCGGGACGCCCTGGACGGCTACGTGCGGTCCTACAACCCGGGCGCGGCCTCCCGCGAAGAGGTCGGCCGCGTCACCGACACCGGTGACGGCATCGCCCACGTCGAGGGACTCCCTTCGGCCATGACCAACGAGCTGCTCGAGTTCGAGGACGGAACCCTCGGCCTCGCGCTCAACCTCGACGTCCACGAGATCGGTGTCGTCGTGCTCGGCGACTTCTCCAAGATCGAGGAGGGCCAGGCGGTCAAGCGCACCGGCGAGGTCCTCTCCGTGCCCGTCGGTGACAACTTCCTCGGCCGCGTCGTCAACCCGCTGGGCCAGGCCATCGACGGCCTCGGCGACATCGAGTCCGAGGAGCGCCGCGCGCTCGAGCTGCAGGCCCCCTCGGTCGTCCAGCGCAAGTCGGTGCACGAGCCGCTGCAGACCGGCCTGAAGTCGGTCGACGCCATGACCCCGATCGGCCGTGGCCAGCGTCAGCTGATCATCGGTGACCGCCAGACCGGCAAGACCACGGTCGCGGTCGACACGATCATCAACCAGAAGCAGTTCTGGGAGACGGGCGACCCGCAGAAGCAGGTGCGCTGCATCTACGTCGCCATCGGCCAGAAGGGCTCCACGATCGCGTCCGTCAAGGGCACGCTCGAGGAGGCCGGCGCGATGGAGTACACGACGATCGTCGCGGCCCCCGCGTCCGACGCCGCCGGCTTCAAGTACCTCGCCCCGTTCACCGGCTCGGCCATCGGCCAGCACTGGATGTACCAGGGCAAGCACGTCCTCATCGTCTTCGACGACCTGAGCAAGCAGGCCGAGGCCTACCGCTCGATGTCGCTGCTGCTGCGCCGCCCGCCGGGCCGCGAGGCTTACCCGGGTGACGTCTTCTACCTGCACTCGCGTCTGCTCGAGCGCTGCGCCAAGCTCTCCGACGACATGGGCGCGGGCTCGATGACCGGTCTGCCGATCATCGAGACCAAGGCCGGTGACGTCTCGGCGTACATCCCGACCAACGTCATCTCCATCACCGACGGCCAGATCTACCTGCAGGCCGACCTCTTCAACTCCGACGTCCGCCCCGCCATCGACGTGGGTGTCTCGGTCTCGCGTGTCGGTTCGGCCGCGCAGACCAAGGCGATGAAGTCGGTCTCCGGTCGCCTCAAGCTCGACCTGGCCCAGTACCGCGCGCTCGAGGCCTTCGCGATGTTCGCGTCCGACCTCGACCCGGCGTCGAAGCAGCAGCTGGCCCGAGGCGCCCGCCTCGTCGAGCTGCTCAAGCAGAAGCAGGCCGACCCGTACCCGGTCCCGGAGCAGGCCGTCGCCATCTGGGCGGGGACGACCGGTGAGCTCGACCCGATCGCGGTCGAGGACATCCGTCGCTTCGAGTCCGAGTTCCTCGACCACCTGCGTCGCAACAAGAACGACCTGATGCAGGGCATCCAGGAGACCGGCAAGCTCGAGGACTCGACGATCGAGGCCCTCGAGGCCGAGATCAAGAGCTTCCGCGACAGCTTCGTCCCCTCCAACGAGGACAACGTCCCGGTCGGGTCCGCGGAGGAGTCGGGCGATGACGCCCAGGACTCCGAGCAGGTCCAGATCGTCAAGCAGAAGCGCTGACCACCACCGGTCGGGCGTCGCCAGCGGCGCTCGACCGGCACAGCACCACCGTTCGGCCACCGGCCGTGAGCCGACCACAGACCACCAGAGAGGCGGAAGCACATGGGAGCGCAGATCCGGGAGTACCGGCAGCGCATCCGGTCCGTCAGTGCGACCAAGAAGATCACGCGCGCCATGGAGCTCATGGCGGCCTCCCGCGTCGTCAAGGCCCAGCAGGCGGTGCGTGAGTCCACGCCGTACGCCCGCGCGCTGACCCGGGCGGCCTCGGCCGTGGCCACGTACTCCGACGAGGACCACCCGCTGACGACCGAGCCGGAGAACGTGCGCCGGGCGGCGCTGCTCGTCATCGCCGCCGACCGCGGTCTCGCGGGCGGGTACAACTCCAACGTCCTCAAGGAAGGGGAGCGGGTCGCCGCCGCCCTTCGCGACCAGGGCAAGGAGGTCGTGCCGTACCTCGTCGGTCGCCGCGCGGTCTCCTTCTACTCCTTCCGCAAGCGCGAGTTCGCGGCGGAGTGGACCGGCAGCTCCGAGAAGCCGACCTTCGACAATGCCCGCGAGATCGGCGAGCGCCTCGTCGCGGACTTCGTCAAGGACTTCGAGGACGGCGGCGTCGACGAGGTGCACGTGGTCTTCACCCGCTTCGTCTCGATGGTGACGCAGGAGGCGGAGGTCATCCGTCTGCTGCCCCTCGAGGTCGTCGAGGGTGTGGAGGAGCCGGCGCAGGACGAGCTCTACCCGCTGTACGAGTTCGAGCCGAGCGGCGAGGAGCTGCTCGACACGCTGCTGCCGCGCTACGTCAACGCGCGCATCTTCAACTGCCTCCTCCAGGCGGCCGCCTCCGAGCTCGCGGCGCGCCAGCGCGCCATGAAGTCGGCGACGGACAACGCCGAGGAGCTCATCAAGAAGTACACCCGACTGGCCAACCAGGCCCGTCAGGCCGAGATCACCCAGGAAATCTCCGAGATCGTCGGTGGCGCCAGCGCCCTCGCCGATTCCAAGTGAGAAGGTAGAGAGAACCCATGACTGCCACCGTCACCGAAGAGAACACCACCCAGGCGGGTGGGGTCGGGCGCATCTCCCGCGTCATCGGCCCCGTCGTCGACGTCGAGTTCGGCGCCGACACGATGCCCGACCAGTACAACCTGCTCACCACCGAGGTGACCACGGGTACCGACACCCGCACGCTGAACCTCGAGGTCGCCCAGCACATCGGCGACAACATGGTGCGCGCCATCTCCCTGCAGCCGACCGACGGCCTCGTCCGCGGCGCCCAGGTGCAGGACACCGGCGGCCCGATCACCGTTCCCGTCGGTGACGTCACCCTCGGCAAGGTCTTCAACGCGACCGGCGTCTGCCTCAACCTCGAGGAGGGCCAGACCCTCGAGGTCAACGAGCGCTGGGGCATCCACCGTCCCGCCCCGGCCTTCGACCAGCTCGAGTCGAAGACGCAGATGTTCGAGACCGGCATCAAGGTCATCGACCTGCTGACCCCCTACGTGCAGGGTGGCAAGATCGGCCTCTTCGGTGGTGCCGGTGTCGGCAAGACCGTCCTCATCCAGGAGATGATCGCCCGTGTCGCCCGCGACCACGGTGGTGTCTCCGTCTTCGCCGGTGTCGGTGAGCGCACCCGTGAGGGCAACGACCTCATGGTCGAGATGGAGGAGGCCGGCGTCCTCGGCCAGACCTCCTTGGTCTTCGGCCAGATGGACGAGCCGCCGGGCACGCGTCTGCGCGTCGCCCTGTCCGCGCTGACCATGGCGGAGTACTTCCGCGATGTGCAGAAGCAGGACGTGCTGCTCTTCATCGACAACATCTTCCGGTTCACGCAGGCCGGCTCGGAGGTCTCCACGCTGCTGGGCCGTATGCCCTCCGCCGTGGGGTACCAGCCGACCCTCGCGGACGAGATGGGCGTCCTCCAGGAGCGCATCACCTCGACGCGTGGTCACTCGATCACCTCGATGCAGGCGATCTACGTGCCCGCCGACGACTACACGGACCCGGCCCCGGCGACGACCTTCGCCCACCTCGACGCGACGACCGAGCTCAACCGCGAGATCGCGTCCATGGGTATCTACCCGGCCGTGGACCCGCTCACCTCGACGAGCCGGATCCTCGACCGTCGGTACATTGCGGAGGACCACTACAACACCGCGGTCCGCGTGAAGTCGATCCTGCAGAAGAACAAGGAGCTGCAGGACATCATCGCGATCCTCGGTATCGACGAGCTGTCCGAGGAGGACAAGATCCTCGTCAACCGCGCGCGTCGCATCCAGCGGTTCCTCTCGCAGAACACCTACGTCGCCAAGCAGTTCACCGGCATCGAGGGCTCGACGGTTCCGCTCGCGGACACCATCGAGGCCTTCACCAAGATCTGCGACGGTGAGTACGACCACATCGGCGAGCAGGCCTTCTTCATGTGTGGTGGCCTCGACGACGTCGAGCGCCAGTGGGCGGAGATCCAGAAGAACCTCTGATCCGGCCCGACCGATCACGCTGCGGCCGCTCCCTTCGCCACGAAGGGGGCGGCCGTCGCCGTCGGCGGGGGCATTGGGGGAGTGGGCGGGTGCGCACCTACACTGAGGCCATGACGAACTCCGGCGAGCAGTACAACCCGCCCGGGCAGCCCCAGGGTCCGCCGCCCCCGCCCGGGCAGTCGCAGGGCCCACAGGGACCGCAGGGCGGTTACCCGCAGCACCAGCAGCCCGGCCAGCAGTACGGCGGCCAGCAACAGGGCGGCTACCAGCAGGCGCCGCAGGCTCCGGGCATGCAGCTGCCGTCCTCCGGTCGCTACCACCTCAACGTCATGGGCCAGGACCACGGCCCCTACGACCTCGGCCAGCTCGCCGGCATGGCGGCCAACGGCCAGCTCAAGGGCGACACCCCGGTGCGCGGCGAGGGGCAGGACGGCTGGTTCCCGGCCTCGCAGGTCCCCGGGCTGTTCTCCAGCCGGGAGTGGATGACCACCCTGCTGCTGTCGATCTTCGTCGGCGGCTTCGGCGTCGACCGCTTCTACCTCGGTCAGACCGGCCTCGGCGTGCTCAAGCTCCTCACCTGCGGTGGGTTGGGCATCTGGTCGATCATCGACGTGATCTTCGTCGTCATGCGCAAGATGGTCGACGTCGACGGGCGCCCGCTGCGGTGACCCTGCCTCCAGCCCCGCCGGCCGAGCGCCGGGTCCACCTCGCGCGTGGGTTGAGCCTCACGCAGCGGGCGATCGTGCCCGTCCTCGCGCTGCTCAGCCTCATCGGGCTCGTCGTCGCGCGGGTCTGGCCGGTGCAGTCGGTGGACTCGGGGCAGCCGACGTGTCTGCTGCGTCTCACCACCGGGATGCCCTGCCCCGGCTGTGGCATGACCCGCTCCTGGGTGCACCTCGCCCACGGGGACGTGGCGACCGCCTTCGAGTACAACTTCTTCGGGCCGATCGGCATGGCGATGGCTGCCGGGCTGGTCGTCTACACCGTCGTCGCGCTCGTGCGTCGACGACCCACCGAACGCCTCTTCGACCAGCTCAACCCGAAGTTCCTCATGGTCGGCATGGGGCTGTGGCTCGGCTACTCCGCCGTGCGGATCGTCAGCCTGGCGCTCGGTCAGGACTACTTCGCGCTCGTCGTGGCCTGAGGCGCGCGCAGACCCATCAGCGCGGCGGGCTACGATTGTGTCCCTGCCGCCGTAACCAGACGAAGGACCCCCAGTGAGCTCCCTCAACGTTGAACTCGTCGCCGCCGACCGCAAGGTGTGGTCCGGTGAGGCCTCGATGGTCCGCGCCCGCAGCACGGAGGGTGAGATCGGCATCATGCCGGGCCACACGCCGCTGCTCGGTGTCCTCATCGAGGGTGACGTCGTCATCCACGCCACCGACGGGGACCAGACCGCGACCATCGACGGCGGATTCCTGTCCGTCGACCACGACAACGTGACGATCGTCGCCGAGACCGTCCAGGCCCCGGCCAAGGGCTGACCCGTCCATGTCGGCCCTGCAAGTGGTGGAGATCGTCCTCCTTGCAGGGTGTCTGCTCGTCGCGCTCTGGCTGGTGCTGCTGTGGCTGCGCCGCCGTGCACTCGCCGCCCACGGACCTGTGAGTCCCTGTGCCGTCCGGCTGCCCGGGTCGCCCCGCTGGCGACTCGGGCTGCTGCGTCTGAGCTCCGGGCAGCTCGACTGGTTCAGCGTCAGCGGGGTGACGACCAGCCCGACGATGTCGTGGGCCCGGGAGGGCCTGGACATCTCCACCCCGTCCATGGAGACGGTCTCCATCCCCGGCCTGGCCACCGCGGTCTGCCTGACCCTCTCGGGGGAGTCGGGCGACCTCGCCGACCTGGCCCTCGAGTCGAAGATCTACCCGGCCGTGCGCTCGTGGTTGGAGTCGGCGCCACCCGGCCGCGGGGTCAACGTCACCTGACCCCCGGCTCACCTGACCCCGCGCTCAGGCGCGGGATTCCCCCTTCGTCGGCTTGGCCTCACGCCCGCCGCCGGGCTGCCAGAGCACGTCGCCACCGATCGACAGGTTGGCGACCCGGGCGAGGATGAAGAGCAGGTCGGACAACCGGTTGAGGTAGGTCGTCGTCAGCGGGTTGACCCCACCGGCCCCGCGCTCGTCGGCGACCTCCGTGCCGTAGGCCTCGCGTGCCGCCCAGGCCGAGCGCTCCGCACGCCGTACGACGGTCGTCGCGTGGTGCAGGTGGGCCGAGCCGGGGGTGCCGCCCGGGAGGATGAACGAGCGCAGCTTTTCCACCCGGGTCAGGTAGTGGTCGCAGTCCGCCTCGAGCTCGTCGATCCACTCCTGCTTGACCCGCAGCGGCGGGTACTCGGGATCGGCGAGAAGGGGGGTGGACAGGTCCGCGCCGAGGTCGAAGAGGTCGTTCTGCACCCGGGTGAGCGTCGCGACGACGTCCTCCTCGAAACCACCCGTCGCGACGGCGACCCCGATGACGGCGTTGGCCTCGTTGGCGTCGGCGTAGGCCTGCAGCCGAGGATCGGTCTTCGACGTCCGGCTGAAGTCGCCGAGGGCGGTCGTGCCCTCGTCGCCGGTGCGGGTGTAGATCTTCGTCAGGTTGACCATGGACCCATCGTCGCAGAGCCGCGGTGACCCCCCGGTGGCATGTCCATGACCGACTACTGGTAATGGCGTGATCACATCGTGATTGCCGGGTGCGTGCCAACGCCCGTCACGCCGGTCACACTGGATCCCAACGGACGCAGCATTCAGGGGAAGGCAGGTGACCGTGATGAGCGCAATGACCGCGCTGACGCCGGTGGGTGGCGAGGGGTCCACCCGAGTGCGGGTGCTGGTGCCCTTCGACCTGAGGCACAGCGCCGACCTGCGACAGGGTTTCGTCACCGCGATCCGCGAGGGCCACGACCTGCTCGTCGACATCTCCGGGTCGACGGTCGTCGACCAGGTGGGCTTCGCGACGCTCGTGGGGGCGCACGCCCGCGCCGCCCGCGCCGGCCGTCGCCTGCGGTTCACCGGGGCCGACGAGCGCACGACGCGGCTGCTGCGCCGGGCCGGCCTGATCCGGTTGCTCCAGGACGCCCCGACGCCGTCCGGGCGCCGGCGCCCCTCGCTGGCCGTCTGAGCCATCGGCGGACCACGGCGATATCCTCTGACCCATCCGCGCCTGGACTCCGGGCTACGTCGATCGCCGGAGGCAGCGTGACCCAGCACAGCGACCGTGTCCGAGAGCTGCCCTGGGACACCGGCCGCGACCCGGCCGTCGACCTCGTGCGAGGCATCGCCGTCATCTGCATGGTCATCGCCCACGTGAGGGTGTGGGCTCCGACGGAGGACACCCTCGTCAAGATCGTCCTCACCCTGGTCAACAACGTCGCGTCTCCGCTCTTCGCCCTCGTCATGGGTGTCTCGGCCGGCATCGTGCTCACCCGACGCTCACGACCGGTGCAGGGCAGGATCTTCGTCGAGCGCAACCTCGTGCGCGGTCTGATCCTCATCACCATCGGTCTGGCCCTGGAGCAGCTCGGGACCTTCGTCGCCATCGTCCTGATGTCGCTCGGGGCCACGCTGATGGTGGCCGCCCCCTTCGCGCTCCTGCCGGTGCGGGTGCTCGCCGTGGTGACCGTGGTGGTCTTCGCCGCCGGCCCGGCCGTCAACGCAGCCGCGCGTGGGGCCTTCGACCCCGCCCGGGTCCACTCGCCCGCGATCGTCGACCAGGTACTGCAGTGGTTCGTGCTGTCCACGCACTACCGGGTGGTCAGCCTGTTGCCCTTCGTCCTGGCCGGCGTGCTGCTCGCTCGGGCCGGCCTGACGGCTCGCGCGGCCCTGACGAGTCTCGTCATCGGGATCGCGGCCGGCGTCGCGGTCGCCGCGCTGCGCCTCGCCGGGCACGGGATCGGCGTCAGCGACATCGTGTCCGGCGGGGTGCCTGACGCGCTCCTCGACGTGGCGCTCGCCGCCTCTGCCCTCGGCGCGATCGTGCTGGTCGCACGGTGGGCCCCGGCCCGGCCCGTCGTGACGGCGCTCGCGCCGGTCCGGGCCGTCGGGGCCCTCGCGCTCAGCGCCTACGTGCTGCACGTCTGCCTCATCGCGATCGCCCAGCGGGTGGGGGACCCGAGGGCGCCCTACGACTCCTGGCCGATCTACGCCGGCGGGATCCTCGTGGTGACCGTGCTCGCGTGCTGGGCCTGGTGGCGCCTGCTGGGCAAGGGACCGGTCGAGAGCCTCATGGCGCTGGTGACCGACCGGATGGAGTGAGCGCCGCGGATGTGGCGGTATTCACCGCGGACAGGTCTGCTCTCGTCACGCGCTCGCGGGTACCTTGCCACCTATGGCCGACAGCACCGATGCCCCGACCCCCGCAGCCGAGGCTGCGCGACCCGAGCGCGACCGCCCCTGGGTGATGCGCACCTACGCGGGTCACTCCAGCGCCGCGGCGTCCAACGAGCTCTACCGACGCAACCTGGCCAAGGGCCAGACCGGTCTGTCCGTCGCCTTCGACCTGCCGACGCAGACCGGCTACGACCCCGACCACGTGCTCAGCCGTGGCGAGGTGGGCAAGGTCGGTGTGCCGATCAGCCACATCGGTGACATGCGCAAGCTCTTCGACCAGATCCCGCTCGGCGAGATGAACACGTCGATGACGATCAACGCCGTCGCGATGTACATGCTCGCGATGTACCAGGTCGCCGCGGAGGAGCAGGCCGAGGCGGCTGGCCAGGACCCGGCCGAGGTGCGCGCGCGCCTGGCCGGCACGACGCAGAACGACATCATCAAGGAGTA
Organism: Janibacter anophelis NBRC 107843; assembly: GCF_001570945.1. Taxonomy (GTDB): domain Bacteria; phylum Actinomycetota; class Actinomycetes; order Actinomycetales; family Dermatophilaceae; genus Janibacter; species Janibacter anophelis. The sequence continues at coordinate 27,797 of NZ_BCSQ01000025.1, read as the reverse complement.
CCTGAGCCGGGGGACCTATGTCTTCCCGCCCGGGCCCTCGATGCGGTTGATCACCGACATGGTCACCTACACCGTCGGCGAGATCCCGAAGTGGAACCCGATCAACATCTGCAGCTACCACCTGCAGGAGGCCGGCGCGACGCCGGTGCAGGAGATCGCGTACTCGATGTCGACGGCGCTCGCCGTGCTCGACGCCGTCCGCGACTCCGGCCGGGTGCCGGAGGCCGAGTTCGGCAAGGTCGTCGCCCGCATCTCCTTCTTCGTCAACGCCGGCGTGCGCTTCGTCGAGGAGATGTGCAAGATGCGCGCCTTCGTCGAGCTGTGGGACGAGATCTGCCGTGAGCGCTACGGCGTCACCGACGCCAAGCAGCGCCGATTCCGCTACGGCGTCCAGGTCAACAGCCTCGGCCTGACCGAGGCCCAGCCGGAGAACAACGTCCAGCGCATCGTCCTCGAGATGCTCGCGGTCACGCTGAGCAAGGACGCCCGCGCCCGCGCCGTGCAGCTGCCGGCGTGGAACGAGGCGCTCGGCCTGCCCCGACCGTGGGACCAGCAGTGGGCCCTGCGCCTGCAGCAGGTGCTCGCCTTCGAGTCCGACCTGCTCGAGTACGACGACCTGTTCGCCGGCTCCCCGGTGGTGGAAAAGAAGGTGGCCGAGCTCGTCGCCGGCGCCAAGGCCGAGATCGAGCGCATCCAGGACATGGGTGGCGCTGTGCCGGCCGTCGAGTCCGGCTACATGAAGAACGCCCTCGTTGCGAGTCACGCCCTGCGTCGCCAGCGGATCGAGGCCGGCGAGGACATCGTCGTCGGGGTCAACAAGTTCGAGACGACCGAGCCCAACCCGCTCACGGCCGACCTCGACACCGCGATCCAGACCGTCGACGCCGACGTCGAGGCCAAGGCCATCGAGGCCGTGCGGGCCTGGCGCTCCGAGCGCGACGCCGACCCGCAGAGCGCCCGGGCCGCCGCCGACTCGCTGGAGCGGCTGAAGGAGATCGCCGCCACCGACGAGAACCTCTTCGAGGCATCCCTCGTCTGCGCCCGCGCCGGTGTCACCGTCGGCGAGTGGGCCCAGGCCCTGCGTGAGGTATTCGGTGAGTTCCGCGCTCCCACCGGGGTCTCCGGCTCGGTCGGCGTGGCCGACGGCGGCTCGGCCGACCTCGTGGCCGTGCGCGACCGGGTGCGGGCCACGGCCGAGGAGCTCGGCGGGGCGCTGCGCGTCCTCGTCGGCAAGCCCGGCCTGGACGGCCACTCCAACGGCGCCGAGCAGATCGCCGTGCGCGCCCGCGACGCCGGATTCGAGGTCATCTACCAGGGCATCCGCCTCACGCCCGACCAGATCGTCTCGGCGGCCGTCGCCGAGGACGTGGACCTCGTGGGCGTCTCGATCCTCTCCGGCTCCCACATGGAGCTCGTGCCCGACGTCCTCGAGGGCCTCAAGGCCCAGGGCGCCGGTGACATCCCGGTCATCGTCGGCGGCATCATCCCCGAGTCCGACGCCGTGCGGTTGCGCGAGATGGGCGTCGCCGCCGTCTTCACGCCCAAGGACTTCGGGCTCAACGAGATCATGGGCCGATTCCTCGACATCATCCGTGACAGCCGGGGTCTGCCCGCCCTCGAGACCGCGGACGCGTGAGCCGCCACGGGGTCCAGCCCCGGCGTGGTGTCTCGTGGGTCCACGCGGTCGTCGCCGTCCCGGTGGCGGCGATCGCGTGGGTCGTGCTCACCGCCGTCCTCACGATCACGCTCGGCGACGCAGCACTCGCCGGCATGATCGCGATCGGCGTGGTCGTCGGAGTGGGTTGCGTCCTGCTGCTCCTCCCTTCGTCCTCGGCGAAGGGAGCCGGTCTCGGCGCGATCGTCACCACCGTGCCGTGCGCGATCGGTCTGGCCCTGACCCTCATGTGACCGGCCTACGATGGCGGGATGGCCCTGCACTGCCCGGCGACGCTCCTGATCGCCCCGGTACCCCGCGACGCGAAGGGGGTCGGTGACCTCACCGCGTCCCTGGCCGGCGAGCGGGTGCTCGCGGTCGTGCGTGAACCCGGTGACGAGGTCGCGGTGCACGTCGCCGCGGCGCTCGACGTGCCGCTCGAGGACGAACCGGAGCTGGCCGAGGTCGACGCGGCCGGACCGCACTCAGCCCTCCACGCGATCGCCGACCTGCACCGCGGCGAGACCGTCGTCGTGCTGGTGCCGGGTCTCGCGGCGGGGGAGACCCCCTTCGACCGCCGTGAGCTGGACTGAGCCGCTCAGAAGAGGCGGTGCATGCTCGTGTCGATGCCCTTGAGCTCGTCGTAGTCGAGGGTGACGCAGCGGATGCCGCGGTCCTCGGCGAGGGTGCGCGCCTGCGGCTTGATGACCTGGGCGGCGAAGACGCCGGTGACCGGCCGCAGCGCCGGGTCGCGGTTCATCAGCTCGAGGTAGCGGGTCAGCTGCTCGACGCCGTCGATCTCACCGCGGCGCTTGATCTCGACGGCGACGCTGACCCCCTTCGCGTCCTTGGCGAGGATGTCCACGGGACCGATGGCGGTCATGTACTCACGACGCACCAGCGTGTAGCCCGCGCCCAACGTCTCGATGTGCTCGGCGAGCAGACGCTGCAGGTGGGCCTCGACGCCGTCCTTGACCAGACCCGGGTCGACGCCCAGGTCGTGCGCGGAGTCGTGGTGGACCTCGTGGAGCTTGACCCGCAGGCGGTCCTCGGACTTGGCGTGCTGGACGTTCCACACCGCGATCGCGCCCTCGGCGGCCTCGGCCTCGTCCGGCTCGACCTCCGCCATGGAGCACGGCGGGGCCATCCAGTTGAGCGGCTTGTACGAGCCCCCGTCGCTGTGCACGAGGACCGAGCCGTCCGCCTTGACGATGAGCAGACGGGACGCCAGGGGCAGGTGGGCGTTCAGCCGCCCCTCGTAGTCGACGCTGCAGGTCGCAATCACCACTCGCACCCCGCAGACCCTACGCGCACATGGCTTTGCCGGGCGATCGCCCTGTGCGGACCGTCACGCCGCGAACCCCTACCAGCCGGTCAGGAGGGCTGCGATAGTGCCTGTCATGTCAGACTCCCGCGCCCTCGCAGACGCCCTCGTCTTCCCGTACCTGAACCACGCCGCCTCGATGTTCGACGAGCAGTACGCCTCGCGCGAGGACATCGACAACGGCATGCGCTTCGGCTGCGGCCTGCCCCGGGGTCCGCTCGCCGTCATCGACGAGCTCGGCCTCGAGACCGTCCGCGACTCGCTCGCTGCGCGCTTCGCCGAGACCGGTGACCCGCGCCACGAGCCCAACCCGGCCATCGAGCGGCTCATCGCCGAGGGGCGCACCGGTCAGGCCGCGGGCAAGGGCTTCTACACCTACGAGGGTGGCGAGGTCGTCGCCGACGAGCTGACCCCCTCCGACACCGGCCATGGCGACGCCCGACCGATCAAGACCGTGGGTGTCGTCGGCTCCGGCACGATGGCCACCGGCATGATCGAGGTCTTCGCGGCCAACGGGTTCCCCGTGACCTACATCGCCCGCAGCCAGGACAAGGTCGACGCCGTCGCGGCGAAGATCGAGAAGAACCTCTCGCGCCAGGTCAGCAAGGGCCGGCTCGAGCAGGGCGACGCCGACGCGATCCTCGGCCGCCTCACCGGCGCCACCCAGCGCGAGGCCCTGGGCGACGTCGACATCGTCGTCGAGGCGATCGCCGAGGAGATCGGCATCAAGAACCAGCTCTTCGCCGACCTCGACCGCATCTGCAAGCCGGGCGCCGTGCTCGCCACGACCACCTCGTCGCTGTCCATCGCCGACCTCGCCGCGCAGACCAAGCGCCCGCAGGACGTCGTCGGCATGCACTTCTTCAACCCCGCCCCGGTGATGAAGCTGGTCGAGGTCATCAACCACCCGACGACCGGTCAGGACGTCCTCGACACCGTCCTCGACCTGTGCCGCAGCACCCGCAAGGTGCCGGTGCGCTGCGCCGACCGGTCCGGGTTCATCGTCAACGCGCTGCTCTTCCCGTACCTCAACGACGCCATCAAGGCGCACGAGGAGGGCGCGGAGCTCGACACGATCGACAGCGCCATCACCGAGCACTACGGCTACCCGATGGGTCCCTTCGCCCTGCTCGACGTCGTCGGCAACGACGTGGCCCTGGCCATCGAGGAGGAGCTGCTCGCCGAGTTCGAGCACGAGTCGCTCACCCCCGCCCCGCTGCTGCGGGAGCTCGTCGGCGCCGGCAAGCTCGGCCGCAAGACCGGTGAGGGCTTCCGCGCCTACTGACAGCCGTGCACAGGAGGGACTCCTATGGCATTACGTGGCTGGATCTGCCACGTGGTGCACCGGGAGTCCCTTGTGTGTACACCCCGGGGCCGGGTGGCTCAGTGGGGCCGCTCGGACGGGGCGATGAGCATCTCCGGCGGCACCTGCCCGGCCCCGACCACGCCGCTGAGCAGCATCGGGTCGACGCGCTCGCCGCGACGCAGCACGCTGATGGTCCCCGAGGGCTCGAAGGTCACCGCCACGACCTCGTCGAAGTGCCGCACGCCGGCCAGGCGCAGCCGGGACTGCAACTCGCCGGGCAGGACGTGGCAGCGGCGCATGTGCTCCTCGATGACGTGCGGGCCGGCCATGAGCAGCACCGGCGGGTTGACCACGACGTGCTGCACGCCGGCGCGTTGGCGCAGGATGCCGACGACGCCTTGGATCGCGATGAGGGTCGTCAGGGCGACGAACCCGCCGGCCAGCACGGGGATCTCGCCCAGCGCAGCCCGGCCGATGATCGAGCCGAAGGCGATGACCGCCACGAGGTCGAAGCTCGACATCGATGACAGGACCCGCTGACCCAGGACACGCACCAGCACGAGCATGCACAGGTACATGCCGACGGTGGCGATCGCGACGGCGAGCGCCTCGAGCGGGCTGATCCACAGCAAGTCGGTCACGGGGTCTCCTCCTCGGGTGGCGTCGGCCCCATGGTGCACCCTGCGTCAACTCCTCTGGGACGATGGGTACATGCCTCGCGCCAATCGCCGCCGACGCGACGAGCACCGACCGCTCGCGCTCGGTCGGGCTCCGCAGACGCGAGTGACCTGGATGGGCCGGGCGTGGATCGTGCGGCAGTTGACCGGACAGACCTCGACCCGGGTCTACACCTGCCCCGGCTGCACCCACGAGATCCGGCCGGGTACCGCGCACGTGGTCGTCTGGCCGGACGACGGGCTCGGGGGAGCGGACGACCGGCGCCACTGGCACAACGCCTGCTGGAAGGCCCGGGACCACGGCCGCTACGGGCGCTGACCTCCCTTCGCCCTCCTGACCGCGCATCCGCCCGGGGAGGGGTTTGCCTTCGAGACGGTTGCTGCGCAACCTGCCTCAGGCAGCGTGAATGTCACCGGTTGGGGAGATGCGTGCACGGTGCAAGAATCGTCCGGTGCTACCACGCCTCGTCCGCCGCCACCTGAGCGGCACGGGTGGTCGGGTCGCGGCGCTGCTCGCCCTGCAGATGGTCGCCACCCTCGCCTCCCTCTACCTGCCCAGCCTCAACGGCGAGATCATCGACAACGGCGTGGCCACGGGCGACACCGACTACATCGTGCGCCACGGCGGGTTCATGCTCGCGGTCTCGGTCGTGCAGATCGTCACGACGGTCGCGGCGACGTGGATCGGCGCCGGTCTCTCGGCGACGATGGCCGCCCGGCTGCGGGCCGCGGTCTTCTCCCGCGTCGGCAGCTTCAGCGCGCAGGAGGTCGCGCGGTTCGGCGCCCCGACGCTCATCTCGCGCACGACCAATGACGTCACCCAGGTGCAGCTGGTCACCAACATGGCGCTGACGATGATGGTCACCGCGCCGATGATGATGATCGGCGGCATCATCATGGCGCTGCGCGAGGACCTCGGGCTCAGCTGGCTCGTGGCCGTCGCCGTCCCGCTGCTCGCCGTCTCGGTGGGGCTGGTGGTCCGGGCGATGGTCCCGAGCTTCCGCCGGATGCAGACGAGCGTCGACACGGTCAATCGCATCCTGCGCGAGCAGATCACCGGCGTGCGGGTCGTGCGTGCCTTCGTGCGCGAAGGGAGTGAGCGCGAGCGTTTCGAGCTGGCCAACACGGAGTACACCGGGTCGGCGATCGCGGTCGGGCGCCTGATGTCGCTCGCCTTCCCGATCGTCATGGTCATCCTCAACGCGTCGACGGTCGCCGTGCTGTGGTTCGGCGCGCAGCGTGTCGAGGCCGGGCAGATGCAGGTCGGAGCGCTCACCGCCTTCATGACCTATCTCATGCAGATCCTCATGTCGGTGATGATGGCGACCTTCATGATGATGATGGTGCCGCGGGCGGCGGTCTCCGCCGGCCGCATCGACGAGGTGCTCTCGACCGAGACCAGCGTCGTGCCACCGACGCACCCGCGGCCGATGGAGCAGGCACGACCGTCCGTCGTCCTCGAGAACGTCGAGTTCTCCTACCCGGGTGCCGACGAGCCGGTGCTGTGCGACGTCGACCTGCGCGCCGAGCCCGGGCGCACGACCGCGATCATCGGCTCGACCGGCGCCGGCAAGACGACGCTGCTCGACCTCGTGCCGCGGCTGCACGACGTGACCGGCGGGCGGGTGCTCGTCGGTGGGGTCGACGTGCGCGAGCTCGACCCCGACGAGCTGTGGCGCAGCATCGCCGTCGTCCCGCAGAAGCCCTTCCTCTTCACCGGCACCATCGCGACCAACCTGCGCCAGGGGCGCCCCGACGCGAGCGACGACGAGCTGTGGGAGGCCCTGCGGATCGCGCAGGTCGAGGACTTCGTCCGCGCGCTCGACGCCGGGCTCGACGCGCCGATCGCGCAGGGCGGGACCAACCTGTCCGGTGGGCAGCGGCAGCGGCTGTCGATCGCCCGAGCCCTCGTGCGACGCCCGGCGATCTACCTGCTCGACGACGCCTTCTCCGCGCTCGACCTGACGACCGACGCGCGGCTGCGCGCCGCCCTTCGTCCCGTCGTGGCCGACAGCGTCGTCCTCGTCGTCGCGCAACGCGTCTCCTCGATCGTCGACGCCGACCACATCGTCGTCCTCGACGACGGGCGGGTCGTCGGCGACGGCACGCACGAGGAGCTGCTCGCGACCTGCCCGACCTATGTCGAGATCGTCGAGAGCCAGGCGGCGCGGGAGGAGGCGGCATGAGCGAGGTGCCCACCGCCGAGGAAAAGGCGGCCGCCGCCCGGCGCGGCCCCGGCTCCGGCCCGCGTCGTGGCCCGATGAACGTCGGGACGCCGGGGGAGAAGTCGAGGAACTTCTGGCCCTCCGCGAAGCGCCTCGTGGGTCGGCTGCGGCCGGAGCGCACCCGGGTGCTCACCGCGATCGCGCTGACGCTCGTCTCCGTCGCGCTCAGCGCGCTCGGGCCGCTCGTCCTCGCCCGCGCGACCGACCGGATCTTCGCCGGTTGGATCGGCGCGCAGCTGCCCGCCGGCGTGCCGGTCGCGACGGTCGTCGAGCAGCTGCGATCGGCGGGGGAGGACCGGCAGGCCGACATGATCGCGGCCATGCCGTACCTCGTGCCCGGGCAGGGCATGGACTTCGGCGCGATCGGCCGGATCCTGCTGCTCGCGCTCGGGCTCTACGTCGTCGCCGCGGTGCTGTCGTGGCTGCAGGGGCGGGTCATCGTCCACGCGGTCAACCAGGTCGTCTTCGACCTGCGAGCCCAGGTCGAGGCCAAGCTGCACCGGCTGCCGTTGCCGTACTTCGACCAGCAGCCGCGCGGTGAGCTGCTCAGCCGGGTCACCAATGACATCGACAACGTCGCGCAGTCGCTGCAGCAGACCCTCAGCCAGCTGCTGACGAGCCTGGTCACCGTCGTCGCGATGGTCTCGATGATGGTGTGGATCTCCCCGCTGCTCGCGATCATCGCGCTCGTGACCATCCCGATCTCGATCGTGCTCACCGGGGCGATCGGCAAGCGCAGCCAGCGGCACTTCATCCAGCAGTGGAAGTCCACCGGTGAGCTCAGCTCGGTCATCGAGGAGACCTACACCGGGCACTCGCTCGTCAAGGTCTTCGGCCGGCAGGCCGAGGTCGACGCCGCCTTCGCCGAGCGCAACGAGCAGCTGCGGGCGGCCGGCTTCGGCGCGCAGTTCGTCAGCGGCATCATCATGCCCGCGATGATGTTCGTCGGGAACCTCAACTACGTCGTCATCGCCGTCGTCGGTGGCCTGCGGGTCGCCTCCGGCACGATGACGCTCGGTGACGTGCAGGCCTTCATCCAGTACTCGCGCCAGTTCACCCAGCCGCTCACGCAGGTCGCGTCGATGGCCAACCTCATGCAGTCCGGCGTGGCCTCGGCCGAGCGGGTCTTCGAGGTGCTCGACGCGCCCGAGCAGGTCGCCGACCCGAGCGGGCCGTCCGTGGCCGGCGCGGGGCACGGGCGGGTGGAGTTCGAGGACGTCTCCTTCAGCTACGACCCCGCGCGGCCGCTCATCGAGGGGCTCGACCTGGTCGTCGAACCCGGTCAGATGGTCGCGATCGTCGGCCCGACGGGTGCCGGCAAGACGACGCTGGTCAACCTCATCATGCGCTTCTACGAGCTCGACTCGGGCCGGATCACCATCGACGGCGTCGACATCACGCGGATGTCGCGCAAGGAGCTGCGCTCGCGGACCGGCATGGTCCTGCAGGACACCTGGCTCTTCGCGGGGACGATCGGCGACAACATCGCCTACGGGCGACCCGGTGCCACCCGGGAGCAGGTGCGGGCGGCCGCGGAGGCGACCTATGTCGACCGCTTCGTCCACTCGCTGCCCGACGGGTACGACACGCACCTCGACGACGAAGGGGGCAACATCTCCGCCGGCGAGAAGCAGCTGGTGACGATCGCCCGCGCCTTCCTCGCCGATCCGAGCCTGCTCATCCTCGACGAGGCGACGAGCTCGGTCGACACCCGCACCGAGCGGCTCGTGCAGCAGGCGATGGCCGCGCTGCGCGGCGACCGGACCAGCTTCGTCATCGCGCACCGGCTGTCGACGATCCGCGACGCGGACCTCATCCTCGTCATGGAGGCGGGGCGGATCGTCGAGCAGGGTTCGCACGAGCGGCTGCTCGCTGCCGATGGCCCCTACGCCAGGCTCTACCGCAGCCAGTTCGCCGCCGCCGTCACGGAGCTGGACACCTCGGTCAACCTGGCCTGACCTCCCTTCGTCGCGCCGCCTGCCCCTACGAACTGTGGCTGGCCACAGCTACGCAGGTCAGCCACAGCACGTGCTGTGGCCGACCATCCAAGGTGTAGCCAGCCACATTTCGTGCGGGCGGGCGGAGGCCGGAGGCCGGACGAGGAGTGCCGCGGACCCGGGCACGACGAAGGGGGTGTGGCCGGACGAACCCGGCCACACCCCCTTCGCGGTGAATCGGTCGATCAGACCGCCTGGAAGCGGTTGATCTCCTTCTCGAACTTGGCGCGCTTCTCGGTGTTGCTCACACCCAGGCCCGGCTCGGGGGCGAGGGCGAGGACGCCGACCTTGCCCTGGTGCTTGTTGTGGTGCACGTCGAGGGTGGCCTGGCCGACCTCCTCGAGCTTGTACGTCTTGCTGAGCGTCGGGTGCACGAGACCGCGGTTGATCAGCTCGTTGGCCTCCCACGACTCGCGGTAGTTCGCGAAGTGGCTGGAGATGATGCTCTTGAGGTTCATCCACAGGTAGCGGTTGTCGTACTCGTGCATGTAGCCCGAGGTCGACGCGCAGGTGATGATCTTGCCGCCCTTGCGGGTGACGTAGACCGAGGCGCCGAAGGTCTCGCGGCCCGGGTGCTCGAAGACCATGTCGACGTCGTGGCCACCGGTGAGCTCACGGATCTTGGCGCCGAGGCGCTTCCACTCCTTGGGGTTCTGCTCGGTGCCGTCCTCGTTCCAGAACTTGTAGCCCTCCGCGTTGCGGTCGATGATCAGCTCGGCGCCCATGGCGCGGCAGATCTCGGCCTTCTCCGGGGAGGAGACGACGCAGATCGGGGTGGCGCCGGCCGCGAGGGCCATCTGCGTGGCGTAGGAGCCGAGGCCACCGGACGCGCCCCAGATGAGCACGCGGTCGCCGAGCTTGAGGGCGCCACCGTTCTTGGAGATCAGCTGGCGGTAGGCGGTCGAGTTGACCAGGCCGGGGGAGGCGGACTCCTCCCAGGTGAGGTGGTCCGGCTTCGGCATCAGCTGGTTGGCCTTGACGATGGCCAGCTCGGCGAGGCCGCCGAAGTTGGTCTCGAAGCCCCAGATGCGCTGCTGCGGGTCCATCATCGTGTCGTCGTGGCCGTCCGCGTCCTCGAGCTCGACGGACAGGCAGTGGGCGACGACCTCGGTGCCGGGCTTCCACTTCGAGACGTGCTCACCGGTGCGCAGGATGACGCCGGAGAGGTCGGAGCCGACGATGTGGTACGGCAGGTCGTGCCGCTTGGAGTACTTGTTGAGGCGGCCGTAGCGCTCGAGGAAGCCGAAGGTCGAGACCGGCTCGAAGATCGAGGTCCACACCGTGTTGAAGTTGATCGCGCTGGCCATGACGGCGACGAGCGCCTCGTCGGGGGCCAGCTCCGGGATCGGCACGTCGTCGATGTGCAGCGACTTGCGCGGGTCCTTGTCGCGGCTCTTGAGGCCCTTGAACATCTCGACCTCGTCCTTGTGGACGGTGGTCGCGCGGTAGGTGTCCGGCAGGGGCAGGTTGGCGTAGGTCTCCTCGCTCCGGTCACCGGAGAGGATCGCGTCGCGGATCTGGTCGATTGCCATGGTGGTGGGGGCTCCTCGGCCTCGTACGGGTGGGTCGGGGTCGTGCGTTCAGTGCAACCTAGGTCGTCATGACCCCGCGCGGGACGGGCTCATGACTGAGTTCACACATGGGTTTGTGGTGCCCGGCCACACAGGCGGGGCGAAGGGAGGGGATCAGTGCCCGGCGTCGGCGGCGGGCTCGACGAGCTCCACGAGGATGCCGCGGGCGTCCTTGGGGTGGATGAAGTTGACCCGCGAGTTGCTCGTGCCCCGCTTGGGGGTGTCGTAGAGCAGGCGCAGGCCGCGCTCGCGCAGGGTCGCGCACACGGCGTCGATGTCGTCGACGCGGTAGGCGAGCTGCTGGATGCCCTGACCGTTGCGGTCGAGGAACTTCGCGATCGTCGACTCGGGGCTCAGGGGGGCGAGCAGCTGGATGCACGAGCCGGAGTCGCCGACGCGCATCATCGCCTCGCGCACGCCCTGCTCCTCGTTGGTCTCCTCGTGGGCGAGCTCCATGCCGAGGGTGTCCCGGTAGAAGGTGATGGCCTCGTCGAGGTCGGGGACGGCGACACCGACGTGGTCGATGGCGGTGAAGAGATCGTTCATGATCGGCAGCCTAGAGACACGAAGGGGGAGCGCGCGCCCCCTTCGTCTGTGAGGCGAGACACCGCTGTGGCGTCCCCCACGAAGGGAGGCCCTGCCCTCCCTTCGTCCACGTCGCTAGGGTGAACGACAGAGCCGTGGCGCCGGGACCGGCGCCGCGGGACCCCGATCATTGTGGAGGCACCCTGATGTCCGATCGTCCCGTGTCCGTCATCGTCGCCGGAGCGCGCACCCCGATGGGTCGCATGAGCGGCTCCCTCAAGGGCTTCTCGGGCTCCGACCTCGGCGGCTTCGCCATCAAGGGCGCCCTCGACAAGGCCGGCGTCAAGGGCGAGGACGTCGACTACGTCATCATGGGCCAGGTGCTCACCGCGGGGGAGGGCCAGATCCCCGCGCGCCAGGCCGCGATCAAGGGCGGCATCCCGAAGAACGTCCCGGCCCTGACCGTCAACAAGGTCTGCCTCTCCGGCATCGACGCCATCGCCCTGGCCGACCAGCTGATCCGCGCCGGCGAGTTCGACATCGTCGTCGCCGGTGGCCAGGAGTCGATGACCAACGCCCCGCACCTGCTCCCCAAGAGCCGCGAGGGCATCAAGTACGGCGACACCAAGCTCAAGGACTCGATGGCCTACGACGGCCTGCACGACGTCATCACCGACCAGGCGATGGGTGCGCTCACCGAGGCCAAGAACGCGGAGAACTCCGACTTCACCCGTGAGCAGCAGGACGCCTTCGCCGCCGCGAGCCACCAGAAGGCCGCGAAGGCTTGGGCCGACGGCAAGTTCGCCGATGAGGTCGTGCCCGTCGAGATCCCGCAGCGCAAGGGCGACCCGGTCGTCTTCGACACCGACGAGGGCGTGCGTGCCGACACCACGGCCGAGTCGCTGGGCAAGCTGCGTCCCGCCTTCGCCAAGGACGGCACCATCACCGCCGGCTCCGCCTCGCAGATCTCCGACGGTGCCGCCGCGGTCGTCGTCATGAGCAAGGCCAAGGCCGAGGAGCTCGGCCTGACCTGGCTCGCCGAGATCGGCGCCCACGGCGTCGTCGCCGGCCCCGACTCCACGCTGCAGGCCCAGCCGGCCAACGCGATCGAGGCCGCTGTGAAGAAGGAGGGCATCTCCGTCTCCGACCTCGACGTCGTCGAGATCAACGAGGCCTTCGCGGCCGTCGGCCTGGCCTCCGCCCAGCAGCTGGGCCTGTCGGACGAGCAGGTCAACCCCAACGGTGGCGCCATCGCCATGGGTCACCCGCTCGGCATGTCCGGTGCCCGCATCACGCTCGCGCTCGCGCACGAGCTCAAGCGCCGCGGTGGCGGCGTCGGTGCGGCCGCGCTGTGCGGTGGCGGCGGTCAGGGCGACGCCCTGATCATCCGCGTGCCGAGCGCCTGAGCTTGACCCGTCACGTCGACGTCCCCGGCCTGGTCGAGGAGGCCAGGACGGGGACGTCCCGCGCTGTCGGCCGGCTGATCTCGCTCGTCGACGACCAGCACGCCGCACTGCCCGAGCTCATGGCGGCCCTCGCGCCGCACACCGGCGGCGCGCACGTCATCGGCATCACCGGTGCCCCCGGCGTCGGCAAGTCCACGACGACCAACGCGCTCGTGCGCGCGCTGCGGGCCCAGGGCCGTCGGGTCGCCGTCCTCGCGGTCGACCCGTCCTCCCCCTTCTCCGGTGGGGCGCTGCTCGGCGACCGGATCCGGATGAACGACTCCGCGGCCGACCCCGGCGTCTACATCCGTTCGCTCGCCAGCCGCGGGCACCTCGGGGGCCTCTCGGTCTCGACGCCCCAGGCGATCCGGGTGCTCGACGCGGCCGGCTTCGACTCGATCCTCGTCGAGACCGTCGGCGTGGGGCAGTCCGAGGTCGAGATCGCCGGAGCCGCCGACACCACCCTCGTCCTGCTCGCGCCCGGCATGGGGGACGGCATCCAGGCGGCCAAGGCCGGCATCCTCGAGATCGGCGACGTCTTCGTCGTCAACAAGGCCGACCGCGACGGCGCCGACTCGACCGTGCGCGACCTGCGGCACATGATCCAGCTCGGTGAGGGCACCGCGCCCGGGGGCTGGCGACGCCAGGTCGTCAAGGCCTCGGCGATGGACGGCACGGGCGTCGACGACATCGCCGACGCGATCGCGACCCACCTGGACTGGCTCGCCTCGAGCGGCCACCTGCGTCGCCGTCGCACCGCCCGCGCGCGCGACGAGATCACCGCCCTGGTCATCGCCCGGTTGCGGGCGCGGATGGGCGACCTCGGCTCGGGCGGGACGCTCGAGACCCTCGCCTCGCGCGTCGTCGACGGCGTGAGCGACCCCTATACGGCGGCCGAGGAGCTGCTGGAGACCTTGGGCGTCTGACCGCTCAGAGGCGCACCTGGCCACACACGTGAGCGGCGCCCACCCGATCGGGTGGGCGCCGCTCACGTGTCAGGGCTCAGAAGCCCTCGGTCACGCGGATCTCGTCCGCGTCGTCGATGTCGTAGATCGCGCCGACGCAGGTCGGCGAGTACTCGGTCTGGCCGGCATCGAGGAAGCCGGTCGTGCACGTGATGTCGTCGAGCACGTTGCCGCCCTCGAGGAAGTAGAACGTCAGGTAGAACGAGTTGCTCGAGCCGCTGTCGTTGCGCACGGTCAGGCCGGAGATGTCGTCGCCGATGACGCTCCAGCCGGACTGCACCGCAGCGCCCTCGACGTTGACCGAGCCGCCCTCGCTGACGACGAGGCCGTCCTCGGCGTCGGCGTTCTTCGACGCGTTGGCCGAGGAGCTGTAGCTGGAGATGCCGTCGCTCGCCTCGTTGGCGCCCCAGATGAGGACGCCGCCGACGGCGCAGCAGCAGAGGAGGACGACTGCGGCGATGATGCCGAGGATCCACCAGAGGGTGTTGTCCTTCTTCGGCGGCGGCCCCGTCGGGCCACCGGAGCCGTAGGGCGTGCCCTGGTACGGGTTCGGGCTGCCGGAGCCGCCGGGTGGCGGCGGGGCGGGATAGGACATGTCGGGATTCCCCCTGCAAGACGTGGCGATTGGAGCGGGTCCGTACCCGCGCGTAGGAGTCTACGTGCCGGTGGCACAGCCCGAGCATCTACGCTGGCCGGGACATGACTGACGACACGACGCCCGGGCTGATCGGCGGCCGCTACGAGACCCAGCGGCCGATCGGTCGCGGTGGGATGGGCACCGTCTGGCTCGCCCGCGACACCGTGCTCGGCCGTCAGGTCGCGCTCAAGCAGATCGGTGACTTCCCCGGTGAGAGCGAAGGGGAGACCCGTCGCGCCATGCGCGAGGCACGGGCCGCGGCGGCCCTGAACCACCCCAATGTCGTCGCCGTCTACGACGTGACCGAGCACGACGGCACCCCGTGGCTCGTCATGGAGTACGTCGCCGGTCCCACCCTGTCCTCCGCGATCCGCGAGCGCGGACCGATGACGCCGAAGGGGGCGGCGGACCTCGGCGCCCAGCTGGCCGGAGCCCTGGCCGCCGCGCACAAGGCCGGCATCGTCCACCGGGACGTCAAGCCCGCCAACGTGCTCATCGGGGGTGGCCGACCCAAGCTGGGCGACTTCGGCATCGCGCGCGCCGGCGCCGACGACCAGCTGACCCAGACCGGGCTGGTCACCGGCACCCCCAGCTACATGGCGCCCGAGGTCGCTGTCGGAGGGCACCACGGCGAGGCCGCCGACGTGTGGGCGCTCGGCGCGACGATCTACTTCGCCGTCGAGGGCAAGGACGCCTACCCCTCCCAGGGCAACGCGCTCGCCACCCTCCGCAGCATCGCCTCCCACCCGCCGCGACGCCCGGAGCGGGCCGGTCGGCTCGAGCCGGTGCTCGCCGACATGCTCTCCCGTGACACCACCCGTCGGGGCACCATGGCCCAGGTCCTGCGGCGACTGGAGAGCATCGCCGCCGGGGGTACCGGCGGCACGCCCGTGGCGGCCGCTCCGACGACCGCCGGGCCGCCCCCCTTCGTCCCCGCTGCGCCGACCGGTCAGCCGTACGCACCGCAGCAGCCGCCCCCTCGCCGTGGTGGCGGATGGCTCTGGGCGCTCTTGGCCGCCGGGGTGGTCGCGCTCCTCGTCGCGGGGATCGCCTTCGCGGTGTCGCGCTCCGAGGGCAACGACGCCGGCTCGCAGACGACGAGCACGGCCGGCACGACGAGTGCGCCGACGACGACCAGCGAGCCGAGCACGACGACCGAGACGACGACGCAGACGCAGACCACGAGCGAGACCTCCGAGCCGTCGGAGTCCTCCACGTCCTCCGAGGGGGACGACATCTCGCAGGACGAGGCGCGCACCTTCATCGAGGACTACTTCTCGACCGTCACCTCCGACCGCGACGCCGCGTGGGACATGCTCGGGCCGAAGCGGCAGACCGACCGTGCGGGCTACGACGAGTTCTGGAGCGGCATCGAGTCGGTCGAGACGAGCGACATCAGCGTGAGCGACGACGGCCGCGAGGTCTCCGTCACCCTCACCTACCAGCCGAAGGACCGGGACGAGAGCGTCGAGCAGCACACCTACGAGCTGACCCGGATCGACGGATCCATCCGCATGACCAAGTGACCCCGGAGGTCCCCGTGCTCCTCGCCTTTTCGATCGCCCCCTCCTCGCCCGACGGCGACGGCTCCTACGCCGAGGCGGTGGCCGCCGCCCTGCGCGTGGTCCGTGACAGCGGCCTGCCGCACGACCTCGGGTCGATGTTCACGACGATCGAAGGGGAGTGGGACGAGGTGATGGCGGTGGTCAAGGGCTGCGTCGACGCGATGGAGCCCTACGGCGACCGGGTCGGCCTCGTCATGAAGGCCGACATCCGGGCCGGTCGCACCGGGCAGATGGCGGCCAAGGTCGAGCGTGTCGAGGGCCTGCTCGCCGCCGACTGAACGTTTCCGCGTCCGTGACCGATTTGTGACATTCAGGCAGGTTTGTCATGGTTGATCGTCCGCCGCAGCGGTGGACACCTCCTTGATCTCCCACGGAAAGCACTGATGTGAGCACGCTCATCCAGCGCGTGGCCGGCGTGGTCCTGGCCCTCCTCGGCCTCGCCGCCGCGGTCCTCGGCGGTTGGTTCCTCGCCAACCTCGGGACCTCCGGCACGGCCACCTTCACCGCCGAGCCCGGCCAGCGCGTCGTCGTCCTCGACCCCGACGTCCTCAACCGCGTCGACCACCCGGTGGCCGTCACCGCCACCGGCGAGGGTGAGCTCTGGAGCGGTACGGCACGCCCCTCCGACGTCGAGGCGCTCCTCGACGACGGGGCCCGCGCCGAGGTCACCGGTGTGGAGGTGCGCGACTGGGCGCTCACCACCGGTGAGGTGGGCTCGGGCGAGGCCGTCGACCCCGGCCGCCTGGACATCTGGCAGGAGTCGACCACCGGAGCCGGTGAGATCGAGCGCACCATCGAGCAGGCCGACGCGCCGCAGACCCTCGTCGTCGCCGCCCCCGAGGGCTCCGAGATCGACTCGGTGACGATGACCATCGAGGACGACGGCTGGGGGACCACCGCCCTGACGACCCTCGTCGTCGGCCTGCTGCTCCTCGCCGCCGGGCTCGTGCTGCTCGTGCGCACCCGCTCCGCCGCCGCGATCCGATCGCGCCTGTCCCGCACCCCGCGTGAGGAGGGCTCCGCATGAGCCGCCGCAAGACCCCCTTCGTCGCCGCTGTCGTCGCCCTCCCCGTCCTCCTCGGCGGGTGCGGGATCGGCAGCTCCATCGCCGGGATCCACGACGCACCCGCCGAGCGCACCGGGGGTGCCTCGGTCTCGTCGGGCACGGCCCGTGAGGTCTCCGACCGCGTCGTCGCCGAGGCGATCTCGGTCACCCGCAAGGACGGCAAGAGCGAGGACGAGCAGCGGGCCGAGGTCCTCTCCGGACCCGCCCTGCGCGAGGTCTCGGCCGCCGTCACGAGCAAGGACCGCACGAGCCGCACCGGCAAGGACGTGGCGGACCTGCAGGTGCTCGCCGTCAGCCGCGGCACCGAGTGGCCGCGCGCCGTGCTCGCGACCTCGCGCAGCAAGGACGTGCAGTACCTCCACGTGCTCGTCGCGCAGGCCGCCGACCAGCCGTACACGCTCTTCGCCGACGTGCCGATGGCCGCCGGTGCGAGCGTGCCGGCGTTGGCGCCGGTGGAGGAGGGCTCCCCGGTGCGCCTGTCCACGTCGCCGTCCAAGGAGGTCCTCGACGTCGCTGACGCGTGGGCCGAGGGCGTGACCTTCCCCGCCGGCGAGCAGCCGACGAAGGTCTCCGTCGGAGACGCCTTCTCCACCGCGCTGCGCAAGAACGCGCAGCAGACGGACAAGGAGCTCGGGAAGCTCGCCGACTACCGCCAGCGCCAGTCGGTCACCGAGGCCGAGACGATCGAGTTCGAGCTCGCCGACGGCGGCAGCCTGGCCTTCGTCCCGATGACCCGCACCGACACGATCAAGGCGACGAAGAAGCTCAAGGAGCTGAAGCTCGAGCAGAACGCGCTGCGGCACATGCTCGAGACCTCGAAGGTCAAGAAGTCCCTGTCCGTGCGGCACGCGCAGACCGTCGCCTTCGTCGTCCCGGCGAAGGGGAAGGGCCAGGTCGTCGGCGCCAGCGACGTGCTGGAGTCGGCTGCGGGCCGCTGAACCCCGCGCCGGTGCGTGGGAGACAATGTCGACATGAGTGATCCGACCCGAGCCCTGCGCGGTGCCGTCGACCTGTCCGGCCTCGGCGCTCCCGCCCGCCCCGCGTCCACGCCCGCCGCTCCCGGTGCGCCGGCCGGCGGACCCGGTGGGCCGGCGCCATCCGGTGCACCCGGTGGGGCTGCCGGCCCCGAGGGGACGCAGCCCCCGGCCGCCCGTGGCACGGGCGCCATCGACGGGCCCGTCGTCGAGGCCACCGACGCGACCTTCAACCAGGTCGTCGGTCGCACGAGCATCGTCCCGGCCGTCGCAGTCGTCTGGTCCTCGCAGCACCCGCAGAGCCGGGCGCTGCTCGAGGACGCGATCGACATCGCCGCCGGACTCGAGGGGCGGATCCAGGTCGTCGGCCTGGACATCGCGACCAACCCGGGCATCATGCAGGCCATCCAGCCGCCGGAGGTCCCGGTCGCGCTCGGTCTCGTGAGCGGGCAGCCGGTGCCGCTCTTCAGCGGGATGGTCGACAAGGAGCAGTTCCGCGCGGTCATCGACCAGCTGCTGCAGCTCGCGGTGCAGCACGGCGTCACCGGCCGGGTCAGTGCGGCGCAGGAGTCGGCGCCCGTCGACGAGGAACTGCCGCCGCTGCACCAGGAGGCCTACGACGCCATCGAGCGCGACGACCTCGACGCAGCGACGGCGGCGTACGAGCAGGCGATCGCCGCCGACCCCAAGGACACCGACGCCCAGCTCGGGCTGGCCCAGGTCGGGCTGATGAAGCGCACCCGTGGCGTCGACCTGCAGGCCGCCCGTGCGGCCGCCGCGGGCGACCCCACCGATGTCGACGCGGCCCTCGTCGTCGCCGACATGGACGTCCTCGGCGGGCACGTCGAGGACGCCTTCGTCCGACTCATCGACCTCGTGCGCGTCACCGCGGGTGACGACCGGGAGCGGGTCAAGACCCACCTGCTCGACCTCTTCGCCGTCGTCGGCAACCAGGACGAGCGTGTCCGCAAGGGCCGCACGAGCCTGATGAGTGCCCTCTTCTGAGCCGAGCTCCCTTCACCTTCACGCCGAGCGCCCCGACGCGCCCGACCCAGCCCTTCCGCACGACACCCGAGACCGCGCATTTCCCCGGGGAAATGCGCGGTCTCGGGTGCATTTCCCCGGGGAAAAGCGGAGTCAGGGGGTCGTGGTCGCGGGGGTGAGGTAGACGGCGCCGAGGGCGGCGACGCGGACCTCGGCCGACCACGGCTGGTCCTGCCAGGGGTGCTCCTGCGCCTCCACGACCACCCCGGCCTGGCTGGGCGAGCCCTCGGCGTCGAAGCCGGAGGTGTCCAGCCGCACCTCCCAGCGCCCCGGGCGCGGCAGCCCGATGCGCAGCGGGGCGCGGTCGACCCCACCGAAGTTGACGACGACCGCCACGACGTCGTCGTCGGCGAACCGGAGGAAGGCGACCGTGTTGCCGTGGTTGTCGTCGGCGTCGAGCCAGCGGAACCCGGCGGGGTCGGCGTCGCGGGCCCACATCGCCGGGTGGGCCGCGGCGAAGGAGTTGAGCTCGGCGACCAGCTCGGCCGTGCGCCGGTGCACCGCGTGGTCGAGCAGGTGCCAGTCGAGCGAACGGCTCTCGGCCCACTCGCTCGTCTGCCCGAACTCGGTGCCCATGAAGACCAGCTGCTTGCCGGGGAAGGCCCACTGGTAGGCGAAGAAGGCCCGCAGGGTGGCGAAGCGCTCGACGTCGTCACCGGGGATCTTGTAGGGCATCGAGCCCTTGCCGTGCACGACCTCGTCGTGGCTGATCGGCAGGAGGTAGTTCTCCGCGTAGGCGTACATCATCGCGAAGCTGAGCAGCGTGTGGTGGTGCTGCCGGTTGACCGGGTCCTCGCCGAGATAGCGCAGGACGTCGTTCATCCAGCCCATGTTCCACTTCAGGCCGAAGCCCAGCCCGCCCTCGTCGGTGGGGCGGGTGACGCCCGGCCACGCGGTCGACTCCTCGGCGACCGTGACGACACCGGGGGAGCGGCGGTAGGCCGTCGCGTTGACCTCCTGGAGGAGCGCGACCGCCTCGAGGTTCTCCCGACCGCCGTGCACGTTGGGCACCCACTCGCCGGGCTCGCGCGAGTAGTCGAGGTAGAGCATCGACGCGACGCCGTCGACGCGCAGCCCGTCGACGTGGAACTCCTCGAGCCAGTACAGCGCGTTGGCGACGAGGAAGTTGCGCACCTCCGGCCGACCGAAGTCGAAGACATAGCTGCCCCAGTCCGGCTGCCACCCGCGCCGCGGGTCCGGGTGCTCGTAGAGCGGCAGCCCGTCGAAGCGCACGAGCGCCCACTCGTCGGTCGCGAAGTGCCCCGGCACCCAGTCGAGGATCACCCCGACCCCGGCGCGGTGGAAGGCGTCGACGAGGAAGCGGAAGTCGTCGGGCGAGCCGAAGCGCGAGTTGGGCGCGAAGTAACTCGTCACGTGGTAGCCCCACGAGGGCGGGTACGGGTGGTCCATGACCGGCATGAGCTCGACGTGCGTGAACCCGTGCCTCACGACGTGGTCGACGAGCTCGGTGGCCATCTCGCGCCACCCCAGACCCTGCCGCCACGAGCCGGGGTGCACCTCGTAGATGCTCATCCGGCCGGTGTGCGGGTCGCTCGCCGCGCGCTGCTCCAGCCACGCCTCGTCCTGCCAGACGTGCCGGGCGGCGGTGACGACCGATCCGGTCGCCGGCGCGGTCTCGGCCAGCCGCGCGAGCGGGTCGGCCTTGTGCCGCAGCACGTCGTCGGCGCCGCGGATGGCGAACTTGTACACGTCCCCTTCGCCCGCGCCGGGCACGAAGAGCTCCCACACCCCGGACGTGCCGAGGGCCCGCATGGGGTGCGCCAGCTCGTCCCAGCCGTTGAAGTCCGCGATGACCGCCACCGCCTTGGCGCGCGGTGCCCACACGGCGAACGAGACGCCCGCGACGGTGCCCATCGGGCCGTCGTAGGTGCGGGGGTGCGCGCCGAGCACGGTCCACAGCTGCTCGTGGCGTCCCTCGTTGATGAGGTGCAGGTCGACCTCGCCGACCGTGGGGACGAAGCGGTAGGGATCGTCGCCGACGTGCTCGACGCCGTCCTGCCACGTCGTGAGCACCCGGTAGTCCATCGTCCGGGTCGCACCGGGGCGCAGCCCGGCGAAGATCCCGTCCCCCTCATGCTCGAGGTCGACCACCACGTCGTCCTCGAAGCGCACGGCCACCCGCGTGGCGAGTGGTCGTCGCACCCGCACCCGCAGCCCTGCGTCCTCGACGTGCTGCCCCAGCACGTCGTGCGGCTGGGCGCTGCGGCCGTGGGCGATCGCCCACAGGGCGCCGGGCAGAGCGGGGTCGGGGACGGGGCTCACGTGCTGACCTCCAGGAGTCGGTCGACGGCGGTGACGGGCAGGGAGAGCCACCCGGGTCGGTGGCGGGCCTCGTAGACGACCTCGTAGAGCGCCTTCTCGAGGACGAAGGCGGTGAGCAGCCCGCCGTGCCCGCGCGGGTCCTCGCCGATCTCGGCGTAGCCGTCGAGGAAGGCGGTCTGGGCGGCGGTGCACCACGCCCGGGCGTCGACCGGTCGGTCGGAGCGCTCGAGCGTGCCCGCGACGTAGTCGAGCGAGCGCAGGATCCCCGCGACGTCACGAAGGGGGCAATCCAGGTCATTGCGCTCGGCCAGCGGCCGCAGCGGCTCGCCCTCGAAGTCGATGAGCACCCACCCGCGGTCGGGGACGTCGAGCACCTGGCCCAGGTGCAGGTCGCCGTGGATCCGTTGCAGCGCAGGCCAGTCCGCCGTCGCCGCGGTCTCGAGGACGGCAGCGACCCGGGCGTCGTGCGCGGACAGGCTCGGGACCTCGCTCGTGGCGAGCGCCGCCCGGCGCCGCATCACCGCGACCTGCCGATCGATGTCGGCCGGCTCCGGTGCACGGGCCGGGAGTGCCCGGGCGAGCGTCTCGTGGACGTGCGCGACCGCGCGGCCCAGCTCGCGCGCCCGGTCGCCGAAGTCGGTGCCTGCCGCCGCCATCTGCAGCGCGGACCGCCAGGCGTCGGTCGTGCCCTCGAGGTACTCCTGGGCGAAGGCCAGCTGGCCGAGGTCGCGGCCGGGGGCGCCGCCCTTCGCGTCGTCGCGCTGCCAGGCTCCGGCCACGTGACCCACGCTCGCGGGGACGAAGGGGGAGTGCGACGCGGCGAGCGCGCCCTGCAGCGTGATGTCCGGGTTTTCCCCGGAGGAGAGCGTGCGGAAGAGCTTGAGGATCACCGGCCCGCCCGTGCCGGGGGTCGGGGTGATGATGATCGAGGTGTTGGACTGCTCGCCGGCCAGCACCCGGCTGGAGCCGACGACCGGGTCGCCGCGCCACGCGGGGTGCGGAGCGCCGACGATGTCGGGGTCGACGGTGTCGGAGACCGAACCCGCCTGTGCCGCAACGCGTCCGCGCAGCAGCTCGAGCATCTGGGTGACGTAGACCGGGTCGTGCGGGGCGTCGTAGACCCACCGGTGACCGAGGACCGAGTGGTCGGTCTCGCCGACGAGCGCGGCCTCGGCGCCGGGCAGCGGCGCGCCCCGGTAGGTGAGCGGCACCTGGTAGACGACCGGGGTCGTGCCCGCCTCGTCGAGCACGACGAGGGTCTCGACGCCGACCTCGCCCTGCGGGTCGTCGAGTCGCCACGAGTCGAGCTTGCGCAGGCGCGGGCGGCCGTGCCCGACGTACCAGCGCTGCCCGCTTATCCACTCGGTGAGCAGCTCCAGTTTGGTGGGGGTGATGTCCGCCCCGCTGTGGATCGTGGCCATCAGGGCTGCCGCACCGAGACGATGTGCACGGGCTCGGTCTCGACGCCCAGGCGCACGTAGGTGGCCTCGCCCCAGTCCCACCGGGCGCCGGTGACGAGGTCCTCGACCTCGAGCCGGTCGCCCCAGTCGCGGCCGAGCGCGGCCATGTCGAGGCGCAGGGTGGACTCGCGGGTCGAGTGCGGGTCGACGTTGGCGACGACGATGACGGTGTCGGTCGTGCCGTCGGGCAGGGTGCGCGACTTCGAGTACGCGATGAGGTTCTCGTCGTCGACGTGGTGGAAGGTGAGGTTGCGCAGCAGCTGCAGGCTCGGGTGCTCGCGGCGGATCCGGTTGAGCATCGTCAACCAGTCGATGAGCGAGCCGCCGGCCTCGACGACCTGGTCCCAGCGGCGGTCCTTGAGCTCGTACTTCTCGTTGTCGATCTGCTCCTCGGCGCCGGGACGCGCGACGTGCTCCATCAGCTCGTAGCCGGCGTAGATGCCCCACGTCGGGACCATCGTCGCGGCGAGGGCGGCGCGCACCTGCCACGCCGCTCGGCCACCGAACTGCATGTAGGGCGTGAGGATGTCGTGGGTCGTCGGCCAGAAGCTCGGCCGCATGTACGCCGCGGCCTCGCCGCTCACCTCGGTCCCGTACTCGACGAGCTCGGGCACGGTGTTGCGCCAGGCGTAGTAGGTGTAGCTCTGCTGGAAGCCGACCTTGGCCAGGGTGTGCATCATCGCCGGCTTGGTGAAGGCCTCGGACAGCCAGATGACATCAGGATGCGACGACGCGACATCACTGATCAGCCACTGCCAGAACTCCACCGGCTTGGTGTGCGGGTTGTCGACGCGGAAGATCTTGACCCCGTGGTCGATCCACACCTGCACGACGCGGCGCACCTCGGCGTAGATGCCCGCCGGGTCGTTGTCGAAGTTGATCGGGTAGATGTCCTGGTACTTCTTCGGCGGGTTCTCCGCGTAGGCGATCGTGCCGTCGGCGCGGGTGGTGAACCACTCGGGGTGCTCGGTGACCCACGGGTGGTCGGGTGAGCACTGCAGCGCCAGGTCGAGCGCGACCTCGAGCCCCTGACGGGTCGCCTCGGCGACGAAGTCGTCGAAGTCCGCGAAGGTCCCGAGCTCGGGGTGGATCGCGTCGTGCCCGCCGTCGGGGGAACCGATCGCATAGGGCGAGCCGGGGTCGTCGGGCCCGGCCTCGAGCGTGTTGTTGGGTCCCTTGCGCGCGGTCGTGCCGATCGGGTGGATCGGGGTCAGGTAGACGACGTCGAAGCCCATCCCCGCGATCGCCGGCAACCGCTGCGCGGCCGTGCGCAGCGTGCCCGTGACCCAGCGTCCGGTCGCCGGGTCGACGTGGGCGCCCTCGCTGCGGGGGAAGATCTCGTACCACGAGCCGAAGAGCGCCAGCTCGCGCTCGACGAGCAGGGGCAGGTCGCGGCTCGGGCTCACCAGCTCGCGGTGGGGCGTGGTGGCCAGCTCGACGGCGGCCGTGCCGGTCGTCACGAGGTGGAGCGCGGCGGTAGCCCGGTGGCCCTCCTCGTCCCGCAGGATCGCGGCGGCGGAACGAAGGGCGGCGCGCCCCCCTTCGTCCCGGTCCGGGTCCGCGGCGGCCCGGTCGAGCACGAGGGCGCCCTCGGCGCGCATGAGGGAGGCGTCGATGTCCGCCGGGATCTTGATCGAGGCGTCGTGCACCCACGTGGCCCACGGGTCGGACCAGCCCTCGACGCGGTAGGACCACAGGCCCTCCGTGTCGGCGACGACCTCGCCCGCCCACTGGCTCAGCCCGGGGTTGGTGCAGGTCATCGGCAGGTGGCGCTCGGTGCCGTGGGGGTCGGTGAGCACGAGGGTCGCGTTGACCGCGTCGTGCCCCTCGCGGAAGACCTCGGCCGTCACGGTGAAGGGCTCACCGACGACCGACTTGGCCGGGCGGGCGCCGTGGTCGACGCACGGACGCACGTCCTGCACGGGGATGCGGCCGAGGGGGTGCTGCGGCGGCCCGGAGACCGGGACCGCCTCGATGGGGGACGGGGCGACGGTGAAGTCGGTGCTCACCACCACAACGTTACCCGCGTGGCCACCCGCAGGACTTGGCACGCTCGCTCGCGACCCCCCAAGATGGGAGGGGTGAAGGCCATTCGACGTTTCAGCGTCCGCACAGCCCTGCCCGAGCCCATCGCCGCCCTAGGCGACCTCGCGATGAACCTGCGGTGGAGCTGGCACTCCCCGACGCGCGAGCTCTTCGCCGGGCTCGACCCGCAGCGCTGGGACGAGGTGCACCAGGACCCCGTGCGGCTGCTGTCCACCTTCAGCAACGCCGAGCTCGAGGAGCTCGCGACGGACGGCGACCTCGTCGCCCGGGTGGGGGAGGCCAAGGCCAACCTCGACCGCTACCTCACCTCCCAGCGGTGGTACCAGGAGGCCTCGGTCCCTGAGGAGCGAGGGACGAGCCTCGAAGGGGGGAGCCTCCCATCCTCGATCGCGTACTTCAGCCCCGAGTACGGCATCACTGCGGTGCTGCCGCAGTACTCCGGCGGGCTCGGCATCCTCGCCGGCGACCACCTCAAGGCCGCCTCCGACCTCGGTGTCCCGATCGTCGGGGTGGGCCTGTTCTACAAGACCGGCTACTTCAAGCAGAGCCTCGACCAAGCCGGCTGGCAGCAGGAGACCTACCCGGTCCTCGACCCGCAGGGGCTGCCCCTGCACCTGCTCCGGGAGGACGACGGCACCCCGTGCGTCATCACGGTCGCGATGCCGGGCGGTGCCTCCCTTCGTGCCCACGTGTGGCGGGCGCAGGTCGGCCGGGTGCCGCTGCTGCTCCTCGACTCCGACGTGCCGGGCAATGATGATGCGATGCGCGCGGTGACCGAGCGCCTCTACGGCGGTGGCGGCGAGCAGCGGCTGCAGCAGGAGATGCTCCTGGGCATCGGCGGCGTGCGCGCGCTGCGCCTGTGGTCGCGCCTCACCGGGGCGCCCGAGCCCGAGGTCTTCCACACCAACGAGGGCCACGCCGGGTTCCTCGGCATCGAGCGGATCAGCGAGTTCACCCAGTCGGCCGGGATGGGCTTCGAGGAGGCCATGGAGGCCGCCCGCGCCGGCACCGTCTTCACCACGCACACCCCGGTCCCGGCCGGCATCGACCGCTTCGACGTCGGGCTCCTCGAGCGCTACTTCGGTGGGCCGCAGGAGCTGCCGGGCGTGCCGCTCGACAAGCTGCGCGAGCTCGGTGCCGAGACCTACGAGGGCGGGTCCGAGGGCGTCTTCAACATGGCCGTCATGGGGCTGCGCCTGGCCGAGCGGGCCAACGGCGTCTCGCAGCTGCACGGCGTCGTCTCGCGGGGGATGTTCGACGGGCTGTGGCCGGGCTTCGACGACGACGAGGTCCCGATCACCTCGATCACCAACGGCGTGCACGCCCCGACGTGGGTCGACGACGCCGTCTACGACATCGCCGCCCAGCACCTCGGCGGCCGCGACGTCGAGGCCTCCGACCGGTGGGACGCCATCCCGGACGTGCCGGGCGAGGCGATCTGGCAGGCCAAGGCGCAGATGCGCGCGCGGCTCGTGCAGGACGTGCGCAACCGCCTGCGCGCCAGCTGGGCCAAGCGCGGCGCCACCGACGCCGAGCTCGGCTGGACCGAGGGCGTCCTCGACCCCGAGGTGCTGACGATCGGTTTCGCCCGCCGCGTGCCGACCTACAAGCGGTTGACGCTCATGCTGCGCGACCCCGAGCGGCTCAAGGCGCTGCTGCTCCACCCCGAGCGGCCCGTGCAGCTGGTCATCGCCGGCAAGTCGCACCCCGCTGACGACACCGGCAAGCAGCTGATCCAGCAGATGGTGCAGTTCGCCGACCAGCACGACGTGCGCCACCGCATCGTCTTCCTGCCCAACTACGACATCGCCATGGCGCGCACCCTCTACCCGGGCTGCGACGTGTGGCTCAACAACCCGCTGCGTCCCTTCGAGGCGTGCGGCACCTCCGGCATGAAGGCCGCGCTCAACGGCGGCCTCAACCTCTCGATCCTCGACGGCTGGTGGGACGAGTGGTACGACGGCGGCAACGGCTGGGCCATCCCCACCGCCGACGGTGTCGCCGACGAGGCCCGCCGCGACGACATCGAGGCCGCCGCGCTCTACGACCTCATCGAGACCGAGGTCGCGCCGCGCTTCTACGACGTCGACGACGCCGGGCTGCCGCAGCGGTGGCTGTCGATGCTGCGGCACACCCTCACCACCCTCGGGCCCAAGGTGCTGGCCACTCGGATGGTGCGCGACTACACCGAGCAGCTCTACGCCCCGGCCGCCGCGCACAACGCCCGGGTCAACGCGGATGACCACGCGGGCGCCAAGGCGCTCGCCGACTACAAGGCCCGCGCCCGCGCCGGCTGGTCCTCGGTCCACGTCGACCACGTCGAGGGCTCCGGCGTCTCGGACAGCCCGCTCGTGGGGGAGTCGCTGCACGTCGACGCCTACGTCGCGCTCGACGGGCTCGCCCCGGACGAGGTCGACGTCCAGGTCGTCGCCGGCCGCGTCGCCCTCGGCACCGACGACCTCGTCGAATGGGACGCCACCTCCCTCTCGCTCGTCGAGGGCTACGAGGACGGCAAGGCCAAGTTCTCCGGCGACGTCCCCATCGAGCGGCCCGGTCAGTTCGGCTGGACCGTGCGGGTGCTGCCGCGGCACGAGCTCATGGCCTTCCCTGCGTCGTTGGGGCTTGTTGCGAACGCTTGATCTTCGGTCCGGCACTGCCCGCTCGGTGGTCCTGCACGACCCGCTCGGCCGGCTTCGTGCGCGGGCTGTGGGAGGGGCGTGACGCTGGGGAAAAGTCCGGACCGCTCTCCCTTCGTCGTGCGTCGGGTGGGCCGTCCGGACTTTTCCTTGAGTCGCGCCACGCCCCTCCCGCCTCCCGCTCCCTTCGTCCCCGCCCGCTCCTCCCGCCCGCTTCGTCCCCTCCCGATCCCTGCCGTCCGGGCCGGCCTTCGGCTCCCTTCGTCCCTCCGCCGGCCTCATCCCTCCCGTTGCTACTCGCGGGTACGACGACATGCTGGGCGGGTGCGGAGGCAGGGATGCCTGCGGATCCGAGGCTGCTGGGGGTGCGGCGGGGCGAGCGTGTCGTCGTACCCGC
>NZ_BCSQ01000024.1 GCF_001570945.1 Janibacter anophelis NBRC 107843 | reverse complement strand
GGGCGGAGTTCCTCCGCAGCCAGGAGCAGCTCGAGCCGATCGCCGGCGCCGGTGAGGCCGTCGCGGCCGTCCGCGAGCTGGGCCTCGAGGTGTGCGTCGCGTCCGGCTCGCTGCTCGCGGCGATCGGCACCAAGCTCGGTCGGACCGGCCTGGACGGGTACTTTCCCGAGGCGGTGCGCTTCAGCGCCGAGCAGGTCGAGCACGGCAAGCCGGCGCCCGACGTCTTCCTCCTCGCCGCGCGCGAGCTGGGCTTCGCCCCGGAGCGCTGCGTCGTCGTCGAGGACAGCCGGGCCGGGATCGAAGCGGCCGTCGCCGCCGGCATGCCCGTCGTCGGCTACCGCAGCGACCTGACGCCGACGGGCTGGCTCGAGGGCGCCGACGCCGTCATCGACGACATGGCCGACCTGCCCTCGGTCATCTCGCGCCTGACCGCCCTGGGCTGAGGTCGCGCCACCCCTGCTCCCACAAACTGTGGCTGGCCACATTTTCGAGGGTCAGCCACAGCACGTCGTGTGGCTGACCCTCGCAGGTGTAGCGAGCCACAGTTTGTCGCTGGGGGGTGGTGGTGGGTGGTCAGCGCACGCGCCAGGCGCCCGGGTCGGGAGCGGGGGGCGAAGGGCGGGACCCGCCGTCCGTGAGCGCCCTCCCGGAGGCGGTGCGCCGGGTCAGCTCGGCACCGGCGAGCACGCCCGAGGGGAAGGGCCAGCGCGCCACCTGCCGCCGGATCTCGTCGAGGTCGAGCGTGCGGTGCGCCGCGACGAGCACCGCATTGCCGTAGCGGCGCCCCTTGAGCACGTCGCGCATCGCGACGAGTGCGGTGTGCGCGAAGGCCCCGCGCAGCCCGGCGACGACGTCCGCGAGGTGGCGCCACCCGGGCTCGTCGGGACTGTTCACGACGAGCACCCCGTCGGGCCTCAGCACCCGCGCGACGTGACCGAAGAACTCGCTCGTCTGCAGGTCGGCGGGCACCCGCCCGGCGTCGAAGGCGTCCACGACGACCGCGTGCGCGGAGGTGTCCTTGAGTGCCTCGACCCCGGGCCGCCCGAGCTGGGGGCGCACCCGGATCCGGTGGCCGCGCGGCAGCGGCAGCTCGGCTCGCACGGTGGCCGTGAGGGCCTCGTCGGGCTCGAGCACGATCTGCGGTGAGCCCGGCCGGGTCGCGTGCACCCAGCGCGGCAGGGTCAGCCCCGCACCCCCGACGTGCGTCACGCCGATCGGGTCCGGTCCGGGGAAGCAGGCGTCGAGCACCGCGGCCATGTGCTGCACGTACTCGAAGACGAGGTGCTCCGGGTCGTCGACGTCGACGTGGCTCTGCGGGTGCCCGTCCCGCATCACCGTCACGCCGCCGTGCTCGTCGGGCACCATCTCGACCTCTGCCATGGGGACACCCTCGCACCTGGACCGTGGACGCTGGCTGAGGTGCGACGAAGGAGCCTCGAAGCCTTCGCTTCGTCCGAAGCCACGAAGGGGGCCACGCACCGTGTCGGTGCGTGGCCCCCTGGTGTGGTGTGAACCCGGCGTGGGTGCCCGGCGTCAGTGGCGACGCGAGGCGGCGCGGCGGGTGGCCGCGATCGTCAGGGCCGCTCCGGCCGCAACCAGCAGACCCAGACCGGAGCCGACGACACCGGCGTCGAGGGGTCCGCCCGGGAGGTCGGTCTCGACGACCGGTCCGGTCGGGTCCGTGTCGTCACCCGTGATCGTCGGGGCCGGGGTGTCGGACGTCGAGGTGGCGGTCGGCGTGCTCGTGCCCGAGGTGCTCGTGCTGGTGCTCGTGCCCGAGGTGCTCGTGCTGGTGCTCGTGCCCGAGGTGCTCGTGGACGTGCCCGAGGCGCTGGTGCTCGTGCTCGTCGGGCCACCGGCGCTCACGGTCACCGGCCACGAGACCTCGGACCCGGTCGGCGAGGCCACGATGCGCAGGCTGGCCGTACCCTCGGCCAGGTCCTGCGGGACCGTGAAGCTCACGTCGGCGCTGCCCTTGCGGGTCGGGACGCCGTCGATGCTGTCGGCCGTGGCCGGGAAGGTCCCGACGGAGGTGTCACCGACGAAGACCTCGACCTCGGTGTTGCTCGGCGCGCCGAGCGAGGTCAGGTCGAGGTCGGAGACGGTGAAGGAGACCTCGTCACCGGCCGTCAGCTCGGTGGGAGCGCCGGTGACCGCGATGCCCTGCTTGCGGAAGTCGGGGCTGACGGCGTCGTTGCGCAGGAAGTAGTTGACGAAGGCGTCGGTGTCGATCAGGCCGGTGTCCGTGGCGTTGGTGCCCTCGGCGAGGACGGTGAAGTTGTCACCACCGCCGATGAGGAAGGAGCCCGAGGTGACCGTGTAGGTGGCCGACTCGTCGATCGGGGCGCCGTCGACGCTCACCGACGTGATCCGCTCACCGGCAGCCGCATCCGGGTCGTAGGTGTAGCTGACGTTGTCGGACAGGCCCAACTTGAGGAAGGGACGCGAGGCGCCCTCCGGCTGCCACTGCTGCTCGAGCAGGGTGATGAACTGCGCGCCCGTGATGTCGACCGTCATCATCGTGTTGGCGAAGGGGTTGATGGCGGCGGCCTCGGCGTACGTCACCTCACCGGGCTCCTCGGAGCCGCTCGGCTCGTACATCAGCTCGGCGCGCAGACCGCCCGAGTTCATGATCCCGATGTCGGCGCCGGGGCGACCCGGCTGGTTGAGGGCGTCGAGCCAGATGTCGGCGGTGAGGTTGCCGAGCGTGGACTCGCGGAGGCGGTCGTCGCGGGCGCCGTCCTTGTGGGCGGTCGTGATGTCGTCGGTGACCTCACCGATGACCTCCTGGCCGATCTCGTTGGCCTGCTCGACCGCGCCGTCGACGATGCCGGCGGCGGTGGTGTAGGTGGTGTTGCTCGCGCACTCCTGCGTGGCGTCGACGACCGGGACATTGGTCGCGGCGTACTCGACGACCTCACCGGTCGCGGGGTCGAAGCCCAGCTCCAGCTGCCCCAGGACGTCGCCGTAGGAGTTGGACTGCATGACCGGACGGGTGCCCTCGCCCGCGGGGACCGGGGCGTCCCAGACGTAGCCCTGGTGGGTGTGGCCGGTGAAGATCGCGTCGACGTCGGCGCTGGTGTCCTCGACGATCGAGGCGAAGATGCCGCCGGCGGAGACCTGGGCCTCGAGCGAGCTGCCCTCGCCCGCGGTCGCGCCCTCGTGGTACTCGGCGACGATGATGTCGGCCTCGCCGTTGGTGGCGTCGCCGTCCTTGAGCTGGGCCGCGACCCGGTTGACCGCCTCGACGGGGTCGCCGAAGTCGAGCCCGGCCACGCCCTGCGGAGACACGAGCGACGGGGTCTGCTGCGTGACGGCGCCGATGACGCCGACCTGCACGCCGTTGACCTCGATGACCTCGTACTCGGACAGCGCCGGGGTGGTCGTGCCGCGCTCGTAGACGTTGGCGCCCAGGAGCTCGAAGTCCGCCGCCTGGTCGACCCGACCGGTCAGGTCGGAGAAGCCGCGGTCGAACTCGTGGTTGCCGACGGCGGTGGCCTGCAGGCCGAGCGCGTTGAGGAACTCGATCGTCGGCAGGTCCTCCTGCGAGGAGGAGGTGAAGGGGGAGGCGCCGATGTTGTCACCTGCGGACAGCAGCACGGTCGAGTCCTCGCCGAGGCCGGCGCGGGTCGTGACGACGGTGCAGGCGAAGGCCTTGCCCAGGTCACCGGTCCCGTCGCTGTCGATGCGACCGTGGAAGTCGTTGATGTTGAGCAGGTTGACGCTCGTGAGCGACGGGTCGATCCCGCCCGGCTCGACGGGGTCGGCGGCGTGGGCCGCGCCGGCGCTCGCGACGAGCGCGGTGGCCGCGCCCGCGCCGATGAGCATCGACGCACCCTTCCTCATGAGGGACATGTCGGTTTCCTCCCAGACACAGCGGTGTGACGGACCCGGTACGGGTCACCAGTGCGAACTGTGCCGCACTCGGGGGACCTGTGCCCGACGAAGGGGGTACCCCATCTGGCCGGAGGGTGAACGTTGGGTGCGAGAGGATGGGCCCGTGGCGACGCGACGACGGGTACCGGTGGACGAGGGACGGGCCGCGCTCACGGCGTGGACGGAGCAGGAGGTCCGCGCGAGCGTGCCCCGCCCGATCCTGGCGACGGCGGTGCGGCACACGACCGCCGAGCTCGCCGACGCCGCCCCCGGCCGCAGCGTAGAGGTGCGGGTCCCCCCCTTCGCCGCCGTGCAGTGCGTCGCCGGCCCGGTGCACACCCGCGGCACCCCGCCAGCGGTCGTCGAGACCGACCCGCGGACCTGGCTGGAGCTGGTCACCGGGGAGCTCGCCTGGGCGGACGGCGTGGCTGCGGGTCGGGTCCGCGTGAGCGGGCAGCGCACCGACCTCTCCGCGTACCTGCCCCTCAGCGAAGGGGGCTGAGCAGCTCCTCCGCCACCTCGAGCAGGCGCACGGTCTCGTCGAGCGGCATGACGGGGGACTCGGTGTCGCCCGCCGCGACCCGCAGCGCGACCTCGACGGCCTCGTGGCGCAGCCCGCGGTGCTGCTCGATCGGGTCGCCCTCCATCGTGTCGAGGACGACCCCGTCGGCGCCGACGAGACGCATCGTCGTCGGCATGTAGAACATCGTCTCCAGCTCGAGCCGCGCCCAGGTGCCGTTGACCGACGCCGTCGTCGGCGACGAGACGGACATGTCGGTCGCGAGCGAGCCGACCGCGCCCGTCGGGCCCTGCACCGCGAAGGCGAGCCGGCGGTCCACCCCGCGGTCGGTGAGCGAGCCGAGCCCGGTCGCCGACTCGATGCCGCCGAGGACGAGGGAGGCGAAGGACAACGGGTAGATGCCCAGGTCGAGCATCGCCCCGCCCGCCAGGTCGGGACTGGCCAGGCGCTCGGGCCCGTCCGGCCAGAGCCGGATCGAGTGGTCCGCGAGGACCGTGCTCACCTCGCCGAGCAGCCCGGCGTCGAGCACCTGCCGCAGCACGTCGACGTGCGGCAGGAACCGGGTCCACATCGCCTCCATGCAGAACACGCCGGACGCGCGCGCGGCGGCGACGATCTGCGCGGCCTCGCCGGCCGTGGGGGCCATGGGCTTCTCGACGAGCACGTGCTTGCCGGCCGCGATCGCGAGCAGCGCGTGCTCGAGGTGCTCGCTGTGCGGGCTCGCGACGTACACGACATCGACCTCGGGGTCGGCGACGAGGCTCGCGTAGTCGCCGTGCGGCCGGGCATCGGGGGCGTGCGCCGCGACGAACCGCTCCGCCCGGTCTGCGTCACGCGACCCGACGGCCACGACCTGCTGGCTGGTCCCCTGGAGGGAGAAGGCCATCTGGGAGGCGATCCAGCCCGCCCCGAGCAGGCCCCACCGCAGCGGTGGCGCGCTCGCCGGGTCGGGGGTGCGTGGCGTGGGGAGCTTCATCCCCGGCACGTCGGCATGCGGGCGCTGGCTGCTCATGCAGCCAACCTACGATGGAGGGGTGAGCACCAAGCGGCCCCGCAGCAACCCCAAGCCCCTGCCCTTCATCGCCACGGGCGCGGTCATCGGGTTCATCCTCTTCGCGGCGGTGTCGTGGTTCGGCCCCAACCGCGACGAGGGCTTCGACGTCATCTACGACCCGGGGGCCGCCCTCGGGTACATGAGCATGCTCGGGCTGCTCCTCGGCGCGCTCGTCGGAGCCGTGGTCGCGGCCCTGTTCACCTACCGGAAGTAGGCCCCACGTCCTGTGGGAGAATGAACGTCGTGCCACGCGGAGACGGAAACCTGTCGCATGACCTGCTTCCCGGGGAGAAGGGCCCCCAGGACGCCTGCGGCGTCTTCGGCGTCTGGGCGCCGGGCGAGGACGTCGCCAAGCTGACGTACTACGGGCTGTACGCGCTGCAGCACCGCGGTCAGGAGTCGGCGGGCATCGCCACCTCCAACGGTCACCAGATCCTCGTCTACAAGGACATGGGCCTGGTCTCCCAGGTCTTCGACGAGCGCAGCCTGTCGACCCTGCGCGGGCACATCGCCGTCGGCCACTGCCGCTACTCCACGACCGGTGGGTCCACGTGGGAGAACGCGCAGCCCACCCTTGGCGGCCACGATGCGGGCACCGTCGCCCTGACCCACAACGGCAACCTCATCAACTCCGCCGAGCTGCGCGAGCTCGTCGAGAGCCACGGCGGCGAGATCCCCGGCGACGACGGCCGCATCCGCCGGATCACCGACGGCGAGCTGCGCCGCGGCAACACCACCGACACTGCGCTCGTCACCGCCCTGCTGGCCCACGACGAGGACCGCACCCTCGAAGAGGCAGCCATGGAGCTGCTGCCCAAGCTGCAGGGCGCCTTCTGCTTCGTCTTCATGAACGAGGACACGCTCTACGCCGCCCGCGACCCGCAGGGCCTGCGGCCGCTCGTCATCGGCCGGCTCGAGCGTGGGTGGGTCGTCGCCTCGGAGACCGCCGCCCTCGACATCGTCGGCGCCTCCTTCGTGCGCGAGGTGGAGCCGGGCGAGCTCGTCGCCATCGACGAGGACGGGCTGCGCACCCGCAGCTTCGCCGAGCCGACACGCAAGGGCTGCGTCTTCGAGTACGTCTACCTCGCCCGCCCCGACACGACGATCCGCGGCCGAACCATCCACGAGGCCCGCGTCGAGATGGGCCGCACCCTGGCCCGCGAGCACCCGGTCGACGCCGACCTCGTCATCGCGACGCCCGAGTCCGGCACCCCCGCAGCCATCGGCTACGCGCAGGAGTCCGGCCTCCCCTTCGGCCAAGGTCTGGTGAAGAACGCCTACGTCGGCCGTACCTTCATCCAGCCGAGCCAGACGATCCGCCAGCTCGGCATCCGGCTCAAGCTCAACCCGCTGCACCACGTCATCAAGGGCAAGCGGCTGGTCATCGTCGACGACTCGATCGTCCGCGGCAACACCCAGCGCGCCGTCGTGCGGATGCTGCGCGAGGCCGGCGCCGCCGAGGTGCACGTGCGCATCTCCTCGCCGCCGATCAAGTGGCCCTGCTTCTTCGGCATCGACTTCGCCACGCGGGCCGAGCTCATCGCGACCGGCCTCGGCGTCGAGGAGATCTGCACCTCGCTCGGCGCCGACTCGCTCGGCTACATCAGCGAGGACGGCATGGTCGCCGCGACCGCCCAGCCCCGCGACGAGCTGTGCACCGCCTGCTTCTCCGGGACCTACCCGATGGAGCTGCCGAGCGAGGACCGCCTCGGCAAGTCCCTGCTGGAGCTCGAGTTCTCCCCGATCGAGGAAGCGGTGCGCCGACCGTGACGACCGACCAGACCCCCATCACCTACGCCGACGCCGGAGTCGACGTCGAGGCCGGTGACAAGGCCGTCGACCTGATGAAGGAGTCCGTGCGCCGCGCGACCCGCCCAGAGGTGCTCGGTGGCCTGGGTGGTTTCGCCGGGATGTTCGACGCCTCCGCCCTGCAGGGCATGCGGCGCCCGGTCCTCGCGACCTCCACCGACGGCGTCGGCACCAAGGTGGCGATCGCGCAGGCGATGGACCGCCACGACACGATCGGCCAGGACCTCGTCGGCATGGTCGTCGACGACATCGTCGTCTGCGGCGCCGAGCCGCTCTTCATGACCGACTACATCGCCACGGGCAAGGTCGTGCCCGAGCGGATCGCCGCGATCGTCGGCGGCATCGCGCGGGGCTGTGAGCTCGCCGGCGTCGCGCTCGTGGGCGGCGAGACCGCCGAGCACCCGGGCCTGCTCGACCCCGACGAGTACGACGTGGCCGGTGCCGCGACGGGCGTCGTCGAGCACGACGAGGTCCTCGGCCCCGACCGCGTGGCCGCCGGTGACGTCGTCATCGCCCTGGCCTCCTCGGGGCTGCACTCCAACGGGTACTCGCTCGTGCGCCGGGTCATCGCCTCGGCCGGGTGGCAGCTCGACCGCCACGTCGACGAGCTCGGCCGCGCCCTGGGCGATGAGCTGCTCGAGCCCACCCGCATCTACTCCAAGGCACTGCTCGACCTCGTGCGGGCCGACGACGTCGACGTGCACGCCCTCAGCCACGTCACGGGTGGCGGCCTGGCCGCCAACCTCGCCCGCGTGCTGCCCGAGGGCACGATCGCCCGCGTCGACCGGGCGACGTGGACGCCGCCCCCGATCTTCTCGCTCGTCGGCGAGCTGGGCTCGGTGCCCCGCGCCGACCTCGAGCGCACCCTCAACATGGGCATCGGCTTCGTCGCCGCCCTCCCGCAGGCGTCGGTCGACGCCGCCATCGCCCGCTCCCGGGCCGCCGGCATCGAGGCCTGGGTCCTCGGTGAGGTCGCCGACGCGGCCACGACCGAGCCCGTGCCGGATGTCGAGGTCGTCCAGGGGGCGAAGGGGGTGCACGGCGGGGCCGTGCAGGTCGTCGGGGAGCACGCCTGACACCCGCCGTCCGGGTCCTCGTCGCCGACGCCGCCGAGAGCAGGCGCCAGGCGCTCGTCGCGGTGCTCGCGGCCGAGCCCGACCTCGACGTCATCACGCCCGCCGCGACGCTCGCCGAGGTCGCCTCGACACGTGGTGTCGACGTCGTGGTGCTGACGGGTGGGCTCGACGTGGGGGCGGAGGCGACTGCCGTCCTCGGGCGACCGGAGCGGGCCGACCACCCGGCTTGGGTGGTGCTCACCGAGCAGGTCGAGACCACCGAGGCGGTCATCGCCGCCGGCGCGCACGGGTGTCTGGCGGAGTCGAGCACCCCGGTGCAGATCGGTGCGGCGATCAGGGCCGCCGCTCGTGGGGACGTCGCCGCGCCGGACCAGCCCACCACGGGACCGCTCGTGCAGCGCGTGCGCCGCGAGGCGCCGCCGCTGACGGAGAGGGAGGTGGAGGTGCTGCGCCTCGTCGACCGGGGCCTGGGCAACCAGGAGATCGCCGAGCGTCTCTACCTCAGCCTGTCGACCGTGAAGTCACACCTGTCGCACACGTACGGACGGCTCGGGGTGCGGCGCAGGGAAGCCGCCGCGGCCGAAGCCCGTCGTCAGGGGTTGCTCTGACCGAGGGTCACCGCTCCGGCGGCGACCAGTCGTCGTAGTCGTCCTCGTCCACGTCCTGGCGGGCGTCATGGGCCGAGTGACCCGCCGACGACCCGGACTGGCCGTGAAGTTCCGCCTCCAGCGCTCGCAGGTCGGTGTCCGGCGAGTAGTACTTCAACTCGCGGGCAACCTTGGTCTGCTTCGCCTTCGCTCGGCCGCGCCCCATGGCGTGACCCCCTCATTACGCTAGTGCGGGTCGGCCCTGATCCTCCCGCCACCCTCGAGAGGACGGCGGAACTACCAAAGCGGACCCGGATCTGTGTGGTTTCTCGTGGGACCAACGGTACATGAGCCGGACCGGATCCGTGCCATCGGTCCGAGGGGCGGCGACGTAGGATCGGCCCGACCCGCCGACCCGAGGGAGCACCGTGGCCGCCAGCACCGATCCGGACACCCTGCGCGCCCTCGTCGTGACCGTCGTGCACCACCCGCAGGACTCCCGGATCCGGCACCGTGAGATCGCCGCGCTCCTCGCCGCCGGCTGGCAGGTGACCTACCTGGCCCCCTTCGTCGGCCACGACCTGCCCGTCCCCGCGCCCGAGGACGGACTCACCTGCATCGACCTGCCGCGGGCCGCCGGCCGCGACCGGCTCCCGGCCGCGCGGGCCGCCCGCGCCGTCGTGCGCCGGCTCGCCCCGGAGCACGACGTCGTCCTCGTCCACGACCCCGAGCTGCTGCCCGCCACGGCCGGGCTGGGGCTGGAGCACCTCGTGTGGGATGTGCACGAGGACCCGGCCGGGGCGCTCGTCGTCAAGGACTGGCTGCCGGGCCCCCTTCGTCGTCCCGTCGCGGGTGCCTGGCGGCTCGCCGAGCGGCTCGTCGAGCGACGCCACCCGCTGCTGCTCGCCGAGCACGCCTACGCCGACCGCTTCCGCGGGTCGCACACGGTCGTGCCCAATGCCGTGGTCGTCCCGCCCGAGGTGCCGCCCGCCGGCGGCGCCCGCCTCGTGCACGTCGGCAACCTCACGACCGCCCGTGGCAGCGAGCTGATGGTCGATGCGGCACGACTGGCCCACGCCGCCTCCGACGGCGCGATCACCCTCGAGGTCGTCGGACCGGCACGTGACGACGCGTCCCGCGCGGCCATGGAGGCCGGTGTCGCGGAGGGCGTCGTCGTGTGGCACGGCTTCCAGCCCGCCGAGCGCGCGATGGCGACCATCGACGGTGCGCTGGCCGGGCTCTCGTTGCTGCGCGACCTGCCCAACTACCGCGGCTCCATGCCGACCAAGGTCGTCGAGTACCTCGCCCACGGCGTCCCGGCGATCACGACGCCGCTGCCGCTCGCGCGCGAGATCGTGCAGGAGGCGCAGGCGGGGCTCGTCGTGCCCTTCGACGACGCGCAGGCCGCGGCCGACGCGGCGGTGGAGCTGTGGCGCGACCCGCAGCGGGCGGCCGGCATGGGCGAGCGTGGACGCGAGCTCGTCCGCGCGCGCTACGACTGGGCGAAGGGCGGCGCCGCCTTCGTCGCGGCCCTCACCGACATCGCCCGGGAGCGCTCACCCCGACGATGAGTCAGAGCGTCCACCGACGAGCGTGCCGAGGCGTTCGCGGATGGGCGCCGGCAGTCCCGTGACCGTGGCCGCGATGACGATCTCTCGGGGCGCGAGCCGCTCGATGGTCTTGCGCACCCGGCCGGGCAGTCGGTCCGCGGTGGTCAGCAGGAGGGGGATGCCGGCGTGAACCGCGGCAACCGAGGCCGTGAGGACCTCGAGCGCGGACTGACCCGTGACCAGGATGCGGCCCCCCGGCGCGGTGTCCTCCCACAATCCGGCGGCCAGCGCCATCGGCCCGCCGGTTGCCTCGAACTCGACGCGGGCGCCGGTCGCCTGCCGAACCCGGTCCAGCACGTCGGCGGACCAGTCCTCCTCCGCTCCGTGGAAGGTGATGACGCTCGGGGCCAGATCCTGCAGGGCCTCGTACGCGGTGTCGGGGCACGACGAGGCGTCGAGGAGGAAGACCGCCTGGCCGCGGACAGCGGCTGCGAGCGAGACCGCCGGCGCGCTGCCGGCGCTGTGCGGCAGGGTCACGTGCAGATGGGTGGTGTCCGTCGGGGGGAACTCCCGGACCAGCGCCGCGGACGTGACCGCACTGTCATCGCTGCCCAGACGTTCGATGGACCCGACCGCCAGGCTCTCGAGGGTCTCGTAGGTCTCCGACGAGATCAGCCCCTCGCCGCCGACGACGACGAGGCGCTGGGGACGCAGCCGCTCGAGTTCGTTGCGGGTCGCCGTGTGCACGGCGCCGGGCCGCACCCACAGCAGCGGCCAGCCGAGCCGTGCGGCCACGGGCGTCACCGCACGCGCGGCAGCGAGACGATGGGTGCTGACGACGAAGGCGCCGTCGACGCCGGAGCTCCAGAAGTTGTGGGTCACGGCCGCGGCCACGTCGAGCCGGTCACGGCCGCCATGGCGCACGGTTCCCGGGACCGCGGGGTCGGCGGGTTCGACGACCTTCTTGCGCTTCTTCTGCGGCAGCGTGGCCTCGTACTGCGGCAGGACCTCCTCGGTCGGACCGTCCATGATCAGGCGCCCCTGGTCCATCCACAGGACCCGGTCGCAGATCTGCCGGATGCTGCCATTGGAGTGCGAGACGAGGAAGACCGTGCCGGCCTGCTCACGGATCCTCGCGATCCGCTCGGCGCTCTTGTGCCGGAAGTCGGCATCGCCCGTGGCCAGGGCCTCGTCGATCATGAGCACGTCCGGCGTCGCGGCCGTCGAGATCGCGAAGCGCAGGCGCGCGCCCATCCCGGAGGAGTACGTGCTCATGGGCCGGTAGACGGCATCGCCGATCCCCGAGAACTCGACGATCTCGTCGAAGCGTTCGGCGATCTCGGCCTTGGACAGGCCCAGCGCCTGGGCGCCGATGTAGATGTTGCGCTCGCCGCTCAACTTGCTCATCAGGACCGCGTTGACGCCGAGCAGTGATGGCTCGCCCGAGACCCACAGGCGACCGGACGACGGGGGGATCAGGCCCGCCACCGCCCGCAGCAGCGTCGACTTGCCCGATCCGTTGCGGCCGATGATCCCGATGGACTCACCGTGCCGGGCGACGAAGCTGACGTCCTTGACCGCATGGATCTGGCGCACCTTGGGGGTCGGCCGGTGGCGCCGCAGCCGGTCCGTGAAGGACGTCGGCGTGCCCTGCCCGCTCGGCACGCCGCGTCGACCGCCGCCGAAGACGGTGTAGTGCACGTCCAGGTGGCTGACGATGACGGTGGGCGTCCCGGGTCCGCTTGCCTCAGCCACGGCCGTACCTCGCCTCGTCCCACCAGAAGACGACCAACCCGATGGCCGCCAGACCGAGGGCCCACGCGGCCATGGCGAGCCAGTCGGTGAGCACGACGTCGAATCCCTCGCCCCCGAGGAGGGACTGCCGTCCCAGGGTGAGCATCAGGGCGAAGGGCTGGTAGATCAGCACATTGCCGACGGCGTCGGGCAGGCTCTGTGCGTAGTGGAGCACCGGGAAGAAGACGCCCGAGACGTAACGCAGCAGCCGCACCACCACGGGGATGAGGTTGCCGATGTCGCGGGAGATGTTGACCAGTCGGGCGCAGATGAAGGCGAAGCCGAGCAGGGCGATCCCCTGCAGGAGCACCGCCACGGGGAAGAGCAGCCACTCCCAGTCCGGGCTCTCCCCGGTGAGGAACATCAGGGCGAAGAGCAACGCGAAGGCCGGCAGCGCGGCGATGAACTCCGTCAACGTCACGGCGATCGGCAGGATCGCTCGGGGGAAGTGCAGGGCGCGCACGAGCGACAGGTTGCCGGTGATGGCCTTGGCCCCGCGGGTGACGACCGTCGAGGTGAAGGCGAACATCACCACCCCGATCGAGAGGAAGCCGACGAAGTTGTCGATGCCGCCGCGGGTTCCCAGCAGCAATCCGAAGATTGCGTAGTAGCTCAGGATGAGCAGTGCCGGGTTGAGCACGGCCCACAGCTGGCCGAGCTGGTTGTCCTCGTTCTTGGCGTAGGACTCGGCCGACGAGAGCGTCCACACGAAGGACCGACGCTGCCACAGGTCGACCAGGTAGCGATGGAGCGGTGGACGCTCACTGAGCGTCCGCAGCCCGTGCTCGGCCGCGAGGCGTGCGGCCTCCTCCGAGCTGATGGGCGAAGGGAGGGGAGCCCGCTGCGGGGCCTCCGTCACAGACGCTCGACCTTGTCGCTGTCCTCGGCGACGCCACGGGTGTCGAAGAACCGCTGGGCCTTGCCCGACAGCGCCTCGATGTCGAAGGTCTTGTGGTTCTGCACGAGGATCGTCAGGTCCGCGGCGGCCACGGCGGCGTCGAGGTCATCGACCCGCTCGGCCTCCGGCACGGCCTTCCAGTCGGCGACCTTGGCGTCGAAGTACTGGACGCTGGCCCCCT
Source organism: Janibacter anophelis NBRC 107843 (assembly GCF_001570945.1). Classification (GTDB taxonomy): domain Bacteria; phylum Actinomycetota; class Actinomycetes; order Actinomycetales; family Dermatophilaceae; genus Janibacter; species Janibacter anophelis. The sequence continues at coordinate 35,230 of NZ_BCSQ01000024.1, read as the reverse complement.
TCGCGATGAGCTGCTGGGCGAGGGGGACGGCCGGCGACTCGCGCTGGTCGGCGATGTCCGGCTTGTAGGTGACGCCGAGCAGGAGGACGGTCGAGCCGCGCAGCGACTTGCTGTCCTCGTTGAGGATGTTCTGCGCGCGCTGGACGACGTAGGCCGGCATCGTCGCGTTGATCTCCTGGGCCAGCTCGACGAAGCGGAAGGGGTAACCCAGCTTCGCGCGGACGTTGTAGGAGAGGTAGTTGGGGTCGATCGGGATGCAGTGCCCGCCGACGCCGGGGCCGGGGTAGAAGGCCTGGAAGCCGAAGGGCTTGGTCTTGGCCGCCGCGATGACGTCCCACAGGTCGATGTCGAGGTCGTGGCAGAAGCGCGCCATCTCGTTGACCAGGGCGATGTTGATGTGCCGGTAGGTGTTCTCCAGCAGCTTGGCCGTCTCGGCCTCGCGGGTGCCCTTGGCGCGCACGACGGTGTCGACGAACTGGCCGTAGAAGGCGGCCGCGGCGTCGCCGCAGGCGGGGGTGTGGCCGCCGACGACCTTGGGGGTGTTCTTCGCGCCGAACTTCTCGTTGCCCGGGTCGATGCGCTCGGGGGAGAAGGCGAGGAAGAAGTCCTTGCCGGCGACGAGGCCGCCGGCCTCGAGGGCCGGGCGCACGACCTCGTCGGTCGTGCCCGGGTAGGTCGTCGACTCGAGGATGATCGTCTGGCCGGGCTGGAGGTGCTCGGCGATCGTCTTGACGGCGGAGTTGATCGGGCCCAGGTCGGGGCCACCGTCCTCGGACAGCGGGGTGGGGACGCAGATGACGATGGTCTTGACCTCGTCGAGGCGCGACGGATCGGTCGTGGCCTCGAAGCCCGCCTCGCGCATCCCGCGGATGTCGTCGTCGGAGAGGTCGTCGATGTGGGACGTGCCGGAGTTGAGGTCGTCGACCACACCTTGGTTGATGTCGAAGCCGAGGACCTTGACCCCGACCTTGGAGGCCTCGTGCGCCAGGGGGAGTCCGACGTATCCCTGACCGATGATCGCGACGTCCGCCACAGTACTTCCTTCTGGTTGTCCTGCTCCCGCGGTTCCCGTGGGAGCGACCGAGCTCGCCGGTGTCTGGCGAGGATCATACCGATGGATGCCGTGTGCGGCGTGCAGCCGGGACCTAGGGTGAGCGGCATGTCCGCACCCCCCGACACGCCGCTGCCGGTACTGCTCGTCACGAGCAACGGGGTGGGCATGGGTCACCTGACCCGTCAGCTGACCGTCGCCCTGAGCGCCCCCGACCGGCTCGACCCGGTCCTGATGTCCCTCTCCGGCGCCCTGCCGACGGTTGCGACCGCCGTCGCCGAGGGGCGCCTGCCGGAGCTGCGCGGCGTGCGCACCGAGTACTGCCCCAGCAGGAAGAGCGGGTGGCTGCCGAGCGGCGGCCTCGGCCGGCGGCTGCGGGAGGTCCACCCCGCCTACGGCTGGGAGCCCTACTTCGCCGACCGGCTCCACGCGCTCGTCGCCGAGACCGGTGCCCGGCTCGTCCTCTTCGACGGCGTCGTGCCGTACGCGGGACTGCGGGAGGCGCGACGACGGCTGGAGGGGACCCCCTTCGTCTGGATGCGACGGGGGATGTGGCGCCCGGGTGCGGGGGAGCAGTGGCTCGAGCACGCGGGCCTGTTCGACCTCGTCGTCGAGCCGGGTGACTTCGCCGCAGAGGGCGACCGCGGCGCGACGGTGGGGCGCGACGACGCGCACCGCGTCGCCCCGATCTCGATCGCGGACGCGATCGAGCTGCAGGACCGGGCGACCGCGCGTCGCGCGCTCGGTCTCGACCCGGACCGCCCCGCGCTCCTGCTGACGCCCGGCACTGGGGCGCTCGAGGACGTCGCCTCGCCGGCGCAGGTCGCGCTCGACGTGGTCCGCAGGGTGGCGCCCGACTGGCAGGTCGCCGTGACCAGCCCGGCCCTGGCGCGGCACGGTATCTCCGGCGACGACCTCGTCCTGCTCACCGACACCTACCCGCTCGCGCGCTCGCTGGCCGCCTTCGACGCTGCGGTGAGCGCCGCAGGCTACAACTCCGTGCACGAGCTCCTCGGCGCCCGCGTCCCGACGGTGCTCGTGCCCGGGCAGTCGCTCGGCACCGACGACCAGCCCGGGCGCGCGGCCACCCTCGCGGCGTCCGGCGTCTGCCTGAGCGCACCGCCCGATGACCGTGACGCGGTGCGCGCCGCGGTGACCACCGCCCTCGAGCCGGACACCGGCGAGCGGCTGCGCGAGGTCTGTGCCGACCTGCCCGACACGACCGGGGGGCGCGAGACCGCCCACCTGCTCGTCGACCTCGCCGCGGGCGCGGCGCCGCCGGCGCCCCTCGCGGCCACCGGGTGGGGGCCGCCGGTGTGGCGACGGGCCCTGCCCGACCCGCGCACGCCGGTCGACCTCGTCACCGACGAGGGAGCCTCAGGGACGGGACGAAGGGGGCGGCGCCCCCTTCGCCTGACGCAGGAGTTGCCGGCGCACCGGCTGGGCAACGCACCGCTGGAGCACCTCGTGCAGGGGTCCTCACCGGAGTACCGGCGGGCCCGGGCCGAGATCGCTCGCTGGATCTATCGGTAGGGCGGGCCCCACCCGACGGCGGACGCGACCGCCAGCAGGCAGGCGAGTGCGGTGACGAGGGTGCCGAGTCGCTCGAGCAGCCGCGTGTGTCCGGCGAGGAATGCCTGCCATCCGTCGGCACCCAGCAGCACGAACTGCAACACGGCCAGCGACCGGGACAGGCCGAAGACGAGCCCCGCGACGAGCGTGACGACCCAGTGCGGATTCCACGCGATGATCGTCAGCAGGGCAACCCAGGGTGCGGCCGACGGCACCAGCGTGCGCACACCGGTGCCGTACTCGAGCCCGAAGCGGAAGATCCCCGTCGCCATGCCACGGGCGAAGACCTCCTGCGGGATGAGGGTGGTCCGCTGGGGCAGGCGGAGGACGGGTTCGACGAGGTCGAGCACCACGACCACGAGCGCGGTGGCGAGCAGGCCCCACCACCGGACCGGCTCGGGCACGACCGAGACAAGTCCTGCGATGACCGCGACGACCACCCCGGTGGCACCCCCGCCCAGCGTGGTGCCGGCAGCGAAGGAGCCCCACAGGGGGAGTCGACCCATCTGGCCCCGGACCGAGGCCAACAGCGCCCATGCGCTGTTGATGCCTCAGGTCGAGCCCGAGAGCGCCAGACCGGCGGCCGTGACGCCGAGCATGAGGAACCCGGCCGGGGGGATGGTGTGGCCGGCCGCGCTGGTCGTGATGAGGGCGACGACCAGGCCGCCGACCACGACGAGGGCGGCGAGGGGGTCGGCGACCCATCGACGCGTCGGTGTGGGGCGGGAGCCGGTCTGCGTGCTCACACGGCCCAGGGACAGATCGAGCGGTAGCACCCACCGGTCGTGGAGCAGGTCCAGCCGTCCGAGCAGCGGTAGGTCCTGCCGTCGCTGAAGCGCCAGTGCCACGAGTCGTACGTGCCGGCGTAACAGGCGTCGGGGCGGTGGGTGTAGTAGCGGCTCCCGCGGCCCGGCCCCTGGGTGTGCCACCCGACCCGGTTGCCGGCGCCGTTGTGGTACTTCCAGCAGCAGGTGCGGTCGTAGCACGGCGTCGACGGGCCGCACTTGGCCCCGGCCTCGGTGTGCCCGGACGCATAGCCACCGGCTCCGCACGGTCCGGACGAGGTGCTGGTCCAGTCGTTGAAGTATGTTGCGGCCGCGGCGCGCTGGGCGCCGTTGTTGATGAGGGTGAAGGTGCCCAGTGCCACGGCGGACCCCGCGCCCAGGACGGTCCGCAGGACCCCGCGCCGGGTGCGCGGCACGGCGACGAGGCGAGATCGCAGCAGCCCCTGGTCGGCTTCGGGGAGGTCGTCGAAGCGAATGGTCATCTCTGCTCCTGGGTCGGCATGGTCGGAGCCCACGCGGCGATGTCGTCGGGTCCGGAGGGCAGCAGGACGTCGCGGATCGTGCCGTCGGCGTCGATGGCGACGAGGTAGGGCGTGGCAGGGACGGCGAGCCGGTCCATCAGGTCGCCGCCGTCCTCGACGCACCGGGCGGCGGGCAGCCGCGACTCGACCCCGGCGCACCCACCGCTGGAGACCACGACGAGGTCGCGGTCGGTGTGGATGCCGGCGAGGTCCTCGAGGGCTTCGCCGCAGCTGGCACAGGCGGGCGAGCTGAAGAGGACGAGCGAGCCGCGGGGGCCGCGCAGCGGGCCGCCGGGGCCGGTGTCGGGCAGGGAGAAGCCGATGAGGTCCCGGGTGGTGCGACGGCTGCCGCTGGACTGGCCGTGCTCCAGGCGCACCGTGAGCACCGCGATCTGGCGCATCAGGCCAGCCATGCCGAAGGCGAGGAGTGCGATCGCCAACCACGAGACGAGCAGGGCTGCGGTGGTGAAGCTCACGGGTGCGCCTCTCGGGGGCGGGCGCCCAGGTCATGGCGGGCCGAGGGCAACGCCCACAGGCCGATCGCGAAGGTCACCGCGGCGCAGCCGACGATCACCACCTCCGCCCACGGTCGAGACGTGATCGCGAGGGGCGAGGGAAGGAGGGCCCCCAGCAGTGCGCACCCGGCCAGGAGCGCGGCCCGCGCCACGCTCCAGCCGGCCAGGGGGGCGGTGCCGGCCCCACAGGCGCAGGGCAGGCCCCCGGCACCCCGCCGCAGCGCGAGGGCCAGGTAGCCGGCGAAGGCCGTGAGGAGCAGCGCGGCCGCCCCACCAGACCACCGGTCGAGCGCGACCTGAGGCGTCAGGACGGCCCCGACGAGCAGTGCGGCGATGCCCAGCTCCAGGGGCGGCAGGGCGAGGGCGACGACGTGGGCGAGCGGGCGGGGGAGGACCCGGTGGGCGGCGATCTCCTGCCGTGTGCGACCGGGCGCAGCCGCATGTCCCAGGCCCGTGGCACCCAGGACGAGCGCGCAGGTGAGCAGTGCCACCGGCGTCATGCCAGCTCCGTGGTCAGGGTCGACATCGACGTCGCCACCTCGTCGAGACTCGTGGCCGCCAGGGGCAGACCGTAGGAGACGAACTCGGGCGCGTCGAGCACGACGTGACGGTGCTCGTCACTGCGCGGGCTGCGGGAGAGCGAGCCCCCGCGCACCGCGTGGCCGGCAGTGCGGGCCCGGGCGGAGCGCGTTCGCGCCCGCCGGACGTCGAGGAGGTACCCGGTGTCAGCGTCCAGTCCGACATGCTGCGCGACCGCGTGGGCGCGGGTCGCCGACCACGACTGCCCGGGGCCAAGATCGACCCGGGCGCCCTCACGCGTGCTGGCGAAGGTCATGCGCCCCAACCACGCCGTGAGGTCGTCGAGCGCGAGCCCGGGCGGGACGGACCCGAAGACCCGGTGCTCCGCGACCTCGACGGCGAAGGCGCGCCCGTGACGGGGCGTGCCGCCGAGCGCTCCGTGGCGCATCGTCAGCTGGTTGCGCAGGGTCACCTGTCGGTCCAGGGTCGTCGAGGTCGACGACAGGAAGAACTCCAGGACCTCAAGGGGTCCCGCGGTCAGCTCCAGCTCCGTGCTGTCCACGTCGACGACCGACACGGCCGTGGCGGTCGACAGCGTCGCCGCGCCCGGTGCGTCGACGTCGAGCAGCTCGCCGTCGAGCATGCGTGTGCGCGTCCTCATCGAGACTCCCCTCGGGTCACGGCAGGGTCCGGCCGTATCGGTCACGGACGATGGCGGCGACGGCGTCCTGGCCGCCGAGGACGTGACCCGTGCGCTCGGACATCGCGGTCAACCGGGCATTCACCGGCGCCGGGATCTGGTTGGGCTCGGTGAGCAGCAGCGGGGAGGCGGTGTGTCCGGCGAGGGCCGACCCCGCGAGTGCGTCGGCGAAGTCCGTGCCCGTCGCGAGGTACGAGCGGTCGGGCCCATTGCCGAAGGCCTCGGCGATCGCCGCGGAGGTGGCGTACCGGGTGGCGCCCTGGAGCCGTCTCACCGACACCCCGAGGGCACGCACCTGGCTCTCGACCGCGAGCTGGACCGCGTTCGGGCCGCCGAGGATGACGACCTCCGAGGGCCGCACCCGTCGGATCTCGTCGGCCACGACGGGCGGCAGCGTCGCCGTGTCGGTGAGCAGGACCGGAGCGCCGTCCCTCCCCGCGAGAGCGCCACCCGAGAGCGCATCGGGGAAATCACGACCCGTCGCCAGGTACATGCGGTCAGGGTCGTCGAACTCCTGGGCGACCAGCGCCGAGGTCTCCCACCGCAGATCGCCAGCAAGACGCCGCACCTGCCCCGAGTGGCCACGCAGCTGCTGCACCACGCCGTCGGAGATCGCGTCGGGGCCGCCGAGGACGACGATCGACGCGGGATCGAGTCGCTCGAGCTCCCGGGCGGCGGCCGTCGGCACCCGACCGGGTTCGACGAGGAGGAGGGGGGCTCCCTTGTGGCCCGCCAGGGCTGCGCCGGCCAGGGCGTCGGGGAAGGCGTCCCCGCGGGCGACGTAGACGACGGGCTGGCGTGCGGAGTAGCTGCGGGTGATGGCGGCGGCCGTCTCATATCGGGTGGCCCCGAAGATGCGCGTGGTGCGGTTGTCCCGGCAGGTGTACATCTGGAGGTTGTCGATGTCCCACACGGAGTTGACGCCCGAGGTGCGTCGTTGCTCGATGTAGGTCCCGATCCAGCCCCCGTCGTCGTCGGTGGCACCGGTGATGTTGACGCTCACCCCGCGCCAGGAGGAGGAACCGCTGGTCTGGTACCGCACGGAGTTCGCCGTGACCCAGCCACGACGCTGGCCCATGGTGCCGCGCGACGCCATGGCGACGCGGGTGTGCTCGCCGGGGGTCACCTGCTGCATCGGGAGGTGGAAGTACTCTCCCGGGTCGCTCTGACCCGCCGTCATGCGCGAGCGGGCGACCTTGCTGCCCGAGGAGGACGACGAGGTGACCGAGCTCCACCCGTGGGCGAACCGGGCCCAGGGCAGGCCGTCCTCGAAGCTGTTGGTGTAGACGGTCCGGCGTCGGGACATGCCCTCCGGGCACGGTGCCTGACCCCAGGGCCTGTCCGTGAAGGAGTGGCCCACATCGTCGCTGGCGGTCGCCTCCGTCGGCCCGGCCTGCGTGGGAGTGGCCGCCACGACAGCCATCGCCAGCCCCAACATCCCGGCTGCGGCCGTCCCCCGTGACAGTCCCCGTCGACGTGGTCGCATGCGTTGCCCCTCCCGCGAGTGCATCCGTCCCTCAGTGCATCCGACGCCCGTGCCGGCACATCGGTTGCGTGCGGTCGGATCCGGTCAGGACCGTTGTCGCAACCGCACGATCTCGCGCCTGACGATACCGGCCCGGCGGCGCGACCACGAGGCCAGCCATCGCCCGGGCGATTCCTCGCCGAGGGCGCTCGCGTCCACCCACACCCGCCAGCGTCCGGCGGCCGGGTCGTCCACCCGGGTCATCTCGTGCGGGTCGACGATCTGCAGGGTCTCGGCGAGGCGCCGGTCGAGGTCGGGTGCGTCACGGACGAGTTCGTCGGCGGTGATGCCGTGTCGGAGGGCCTGGGTGAGCAGCTCCGTGCGAGCGAGGTAGCAGGGCCCACCGTCACACAGGACCCGGACGAGGCGACGGTGCGGACGGTGCAGCGCGTGGACGAGCCGAGCGGGCACACCCGGTGCCAGCCGGGTGCCGCTGCGACGCACGAGGACCTCATCGGCCGTCCCCAGCACCCGCACCAGTTCGTCGGCACCGCCGGTGTGGTCGCCATCGACCTCTGGCGGGGACAGCGTTGCGGTCATGGCATCACCTTAGGGCGCACCCCCGGTTACCGTGGGTCCATGTGCCCGTCCGCGACCGCCCCGGCGAAGGGGGACACCCCCCGGGGTCGAGTGCCCGGACCGGAGACCGATCGCCGGGCGTGCCTGGAGCTGGCCGGGTCCGGCTGGTCGCTCACCGTGCCGTGGCGTCGCCGCCTGTCCGGCTCCTGGACCGAGGGCGGCGCGCTCATCGAGGGCCTGGGCCGTCTCGACCAGGTCCACGCCCTGCGCGTCGACGCCGAGCCGACCGGTCCTGCGCTCGATGCAGCGACCACGCGCCTGCTGGCCGGTTTCGTCACGCGTGCCGTCGCGCGCGGAACCTTCGTCGTCGGTGACCTGCCGGCCACCGTGGCGCGGGGTGTCGCCGCGACGATCCCCGGGGTCGCCCATGGACGACCCGGGGACCTCGCCTTCGACGCTGCTGCCGTCCGGCAACGGCGCGAGATCCTCAGGCCCCGGGCCGAGGTCGACGGGGCACCGACCGTCTCGGTGCTGCTGCCCACGCGTCGTCCCGAGCTGCTCGCGGACATCTCGGCCATGATCCGGGCCCAGACGTATCGCCGGGTGGAAGTCATCGTCGCCGTGCACGGAGGCGACCCCGCCGAGGTGCCCCGACCGGACGTCGGCGATCTGCCACTGCGCGTCATCGGTGCCCCCGCGGACCGCAGCCTCGGTCACGCGCTCGCGCTCGCGACCGAGGCAGCCAGTGGGGACCTGCTCACCAAGATGGACGACGACGACCACTACGGCCCGGACCACCTGCTCGATCTCGTGCTGGCGCACGAGTACTCGGGCGCCACGGTCGTCGGCAAGAGCGCGACGGTCGTCCACCTCGAGCCCCTCGACACGACCGTGCGTCGCATCGTCGGCACGCCCGAGACGCTCGTCCACCGGGTGGCGGGCGGGACGATCCTCATGGCGGCGGCCGACCTGCGGGCCCTCGGCGGCTGGGCCGACGTGCCGCGCGCCGTCGACAGCGCCCTCATGCGGGCAGCCGGGAGCGCCGGCGCCGAGATCTACCGCCCCCACGACATCGGTTACGTCTACGTCCGTCAGGCCGGGACGGACCACACGTGGTCGGCGGACCTGGGCCACTTCCTCGTCGGCGCTCGCGAGCAGTGGCTCGGCCTGCTGCGGCACCCGGACTTCGGCACGTGGGGCCGCGTCAGAGGGTGACGTGCTCCCGCGGGTCGCCGAAGAACCGCAGGTCACCGGTGTCGGTGAGGAAGACACTGTCGCCCACGGTCCAGGTGTGGGCATGTCGGTCGGCACCTCGCACGGAGACGAAGTTGTACGGGTCGGCGCTGTAGATGCCGATGCCCTCGGCGTGGGCGCGGTCGAGGATGTCCGAGTCGACCCGCCGGGGGATGTCGCTGAAGCGCAGGTGTCGCACGACCTCCGACCTGAAGAGCATCGCGCCGCCCTGCACCCGGTTGCCGAACCGGTGCTCGTGCTCGGGGAACCGCAGCACGACGGCCCGGGAGGACGAGAGCCAGACGTAGTGGCACCACTTGCCGGTGATGCCGGCGCTGGAGTATTCGAACGAGTCGACGAGGTCGGCCAGGAACTGCGGGCCGTAGTAGTTGTCGTCATCCATCTTCGCCACGTACCGGCCCGAGGCGGCGTCGACGCCGAGGTTCATGCACGCGCCCAGCGTGAGTGAGGCATCGGCCTCGACGATGACGAGGTTCTGCACCCCCGCCTCGGCGGCAGCGGCGCGCAGTTCGTCGTGCGCAGTGGTCAGACCGTGCAGGACGAGCACCAGCTCGACGTCGACGTCCTCCTGGCGGCCGAGGTTGGTGAAGACGTTGTCCAGCTCGTGGGTCCGGTTGGTCGGGACGATCGCCGACACGGTCCGCTCGGGAGCGCTCAGGGCGATGCCCGAGGGTGCGAGGAGGTCCCGGACGCGATGACCCGCGGTGTGCGAGCGCACGATCGAACGCAGCAGCAGGTGACCCTCGCGCCGGGAGAGCTCCGTCTGGCGCATCCGTGCCCCGAGGTCGGTGCGCAGGTCGAAGGCGGTCTCGGCGCGCGGCACGAGGGCGGCGATGTCCTGCGGCAGTGCACCGGTCGGACCGGTGGCGCCGACCAGGGGGGTGCCGCCCATGCCGGCGGCCAGGGAGGTCCACGGAGCCCACGGTGAGGTGCCCGACAGGTCCATGACGGCCGTCACCGCGCGGACGCTGCCGCCGAGGTCGGCCCAGGGGCCGACCGCCTGGATGCGATCAGGGAGACCCTCGGGCAGCACGAGTGGGCTGTGCTCCTCGTGGGTCGCGACCATCGCGACCTCGCGACGCGGCATCCGCTCGAGCGCAGGGGCGTACACCTCGCGCAACGACTCATCGTCGAAGGTGGCTCGGTGGTCGAGGACGATCCCGATCCGGCGGGCGCGGCGGCTGCTCGACTCGCTGTTGCCGGCCGGACCCTGCGTGAGGGGCTGGACGAAGGGGGCCACCCGCGTCACGGAGGCACCGGCGTCGGTCAGGGCGGCGAACGCGGCCTCGTCCGAGGCGAGCACGCCGGTGCAGTGCTTGAGCCACGCAGGGACGGGGCCGGCCGCGGTGGCCCAGACCGTGACCGGGACGCCGGCCTCGACCGCGGCTCGGACCGTGGCGGCCGCGGCCCGCTCGTCCCAGCCCGGGACACCGTCGGTGTCCAGCTGTACGAGGAGGAGGTCCAGGTCGGCGCCCAGTTCGCGGCCGGGGGAGGGTCGGGTCTGCAGCCACTCGGGAGCGAGGAGGTGGGCGAAGCGATCATCCGCGATCACCGCGGCGCGTACCGACGTCCGCGGCTGCCCGGACCACGTCCCGGCTGCCTGGACCGCCGACGGCGTGGGTGCCGCCCCCGGAGCCGCGGGCGCGGTGGGCTGCTTCGGGGCCTTGGCCGCCCGGGTGGGCTGGGTCTCACCCTTCGACGGGCGTCGACCGAGCAACTCCCGCGGGATGATCTGCCGTCCCACGCGCCGCTCGACCTTGCGGACGGCTCCGCCGACCACTCGACGGGCGCTGGAGGGGATGTGGGGGGTGTCCATCAGTGGGTGCTCCCGTGCGGTGCGTTGAGGTCGGGTGTGTCAGTGGGGACTGGAGCAGCGAAGATGTCGCGCAGCCGCTCGACCACCCGGCCGTGGTCGAAGTGGTCCACCACGTACTGGCGCGCGAGGTGTCGCTGCTCCTCCCAGTCGGACTCGGTCCGCAGGATGCGCTCGGCGGCGGCCTCGGGGGAGGCGATCACCCACTCCTCGGGCACGAGGGTGGCCACACCCCCGGTCCCCGCGTAGACGGGCCAGTCCCGCACGACGGGGACGGCGCCCGACGCCGCCATCTCGAAGAGGCCGAGGTGGAAGGACTCGCGCAGGGAGGTGCTGAGCGCCCACCCGATGTCGGACATCACCGAACCGACGTCCGAGGTGAACGGCACGAAGTCGATCCCGCCGGCGACGTCCTTGCGGGTCGAGCGACGACGGAAGGCGTCGGCGGCAGCCTGCTCGACGGGGCGGGCCGGGTCGGGGAAGTCGTTGCCGACCAGGCGCAAGCGCCACCGCGGGTCCTCGGCACGCAGCAGGCCGAGCGTGTCGAGGGCGAAGTGCGGGTCCTTGACCCGCTGTGCCCACCCGACGAGCCCGAGGGTGTGGCGGGCTGCCGGGGACGAGTCCAGCGTGAACCTGGAGGCATCGACCGGGTTGGGCACGACGTGCACCGGCACCCCGTCGAGAGCCGGGCCGACGGCGGCGACGAGAGCCCGGGCGAGGTGCTCGCTCGGCGCGATGATGCCGTCCACGCGGTCCCATCGCGTCAGGTGCGCCCACGGGCTGAGGGTGTCGACGCCATGGACCCGCACGAAGAGTCGGGTGTGGTCCCCCACGACACGGCTGGCCAGAGCAAGACCCTTGTCCGCCCAGTCGACGACGACGATCTCGGCGGATCCCACCTGATGCGTCACGGATCGGTCCAGGAGGCGGCTGCGCCGCCCTTCGGCAGTGTCGAGGAGCTGGACGAAGGTGACGGGGTCTGTGATGACGTTGCGGAAGCGGGGCTCGATGCCGCTCAGGTCGACCCGCTCGACCGTGTGGTCGACGGACAGTGCCTCATGGAGCACGCCGTGGAACTTCGGGAAGGCTCCGGCGAAGAGCACCGCGTGCCCGGGACGCCGGGGGGTGCGGGGGGTGACGACGGGCCGCGTCACGTCGATGACGCGCCGATGGAGGCGACTGGACCGGAGCGCGCCCAGGTGCCGGTCGGGTGCCTCGACGAGCGGGGTCGACGGCACCGAGGTGTGCTGGGTCGGCTCGAAGAGCAGGCACATCGCCAGGTAGTGCAGGAACCGGGCGATGCGCTCCTCGGCGGGGTCGGTCTCGTCGGCCGTGGCCAGGACGCGATCTGCCACCAGCTGCAGTCCACGGGCGCCCAGGCTCTCGGAGCCGTCGAGGGCCCGGACCGCGTCGAGCGCCGTGCGAGCGGGGGAGTCCGGCTGAAGGGCCTGCTCTCCTGCGGTGACGAGGTCGTCGATGTGGGCCCCGGCGCGGAGGCGCACCACAGCGAAGGTGAGGACCGGCCAGGTCCATGGGTCGACCTGACCGAGGTGCTCGCCGGAGGTCGAGAGGCGCTTCGCGGCCCGGTTGAGCGCTTCGGGCATGGCGGAGCCCTTCGACGAACGCGCGGCCTTGTCCAGGTAGGCGGCGAGCACGTGGTCGACGCCGTGCTCGTGGTCGCACTCCGGGGCCAGGCGGTGGAGCAGGGCCTTGGCGCCACGGCCCACGGTGACCACCTGATCGGCATCGGACAGGGCGGAGCGCGCTGCGGCCTCGTCCTCCCGGACGTCGATCGTGCGGGCGTACTTGACGAGCTTCGACGACGGTTCCCCGTCGGCGTGGACGACCACGAGGCTGTCACCGCATCGGGCGAGCCCGCGCAGCGCCGAGCTGAACCCTGTGGCGCGTTCGACGTCGTCGAGGACGACGACGAGGTGTCGTTCCTTCGGCTCCTGCTCGGTGAAGAACGAGACGAGGGTCCGCGAGGGGGCCGGGCCCACGAGGTCACCCAGCTGGACGTCGACGCCGTCCGCGCGCAGGGCCTCGTGGACGTGGGTGAGGTCGCGACGGCCCGTGGAGATCTCCCGTCGCAGCCGGTCCATCCAGATGCGCGAGAGGGCCTCGGCAGAGCGTGGGTCGACGCGCTCGTCGTGCTGGGCCAGGTCAGCGAGGCCGGACATGGCCCGCTGGTGGGCGTCGTCGTCCTCGAGACCGCGACCGCGGTGCACCGCGCCGGCCCGTGCGGGCGCGGCGGACATCGCGACGTGCTGGTGACGGTACGAGCCGGCGATGCGGGCGAGCAGGAGGGCGCCGCAGGCGCCCGGGGCCACGTCGGTGGGTACGGGCACGTCGCGCAGCACGTCGACGGGGAAGACCTTGCCGGTGATCCGACTCGTCTCCGTCACGCCCTGGGCGATGGGGTGCGCACCGATCCAGGCCGGGGTCCACCCGGGTTCGGCGGCCACTCCGATGGTGTCGGGAGCCAGCGTCCGGACGACCGCTGACAGGTACCCGCGCGAGACCTCGTCGCCGATCCCGAGGAAGGTGACGTGCTGGCCGCGCGCGGCGCCAACACCACGTGAGACGACGGTGGCCAGATCCGCACCGGGTGCGTGGACCACCTGGTAGCTGCCCGGAGTGCTGGCCATGACCGCCGCGCGGTGCTGCGCGAGGGCGGCCTCGTCGACCGGGCCGGTCAGCATGAGGACGATCTCGACGTCGTCGCGGTCACCGATGCCCGTGGTCAACCCGTCCAGACGGTCCGCCGTCGCCGGGGCGTCGTCACCCGACACGATCACTGCGGTGAGCGCTGGTCGCCGGGACGGCCGGGGCGCGGCTGCCCATGCTGACGTCACATTTTCCTCACTTCGTGCCGGTGCAACTCCGGTGTGTCACGATAGCGCCCATGCCGACCGAGTTCGCTGCGACGCACCGCGCCTCGACTCTCGTCGCCTCCTACTGTTTCCCGCCCTACAGCGACACCGCCGCGGTGGTGGCCGCGAAGCGTGTGCGTGAGCAGGGGCAGGCCGTGGACGTCATCTACAACGCGATGGACAGCGTGCGCACGCCCGACCCCAGCCTGCTGAGTCTCTGTGGCGGGCTGGTGCGCCGCTTCGCGGCGATCCCCAGCCCCACGCACTTCTCCAAGTGGGGTCCCGTCACGGCCTTCACGCGCCTGGGCCTGGACCAGGCGCTGGAGTGGGAGGAGGAGCAGGGGCCGTACGAGCGGTTGTACAGCCGCGCCCACTTCTCCGCGTCCCACATCCTCGGAGCGGCCTACGCGCTGGCGCGTCCCGAGGTGCGCTGGACGGCTGAGTTCTCGGACCCGCTCTCGCACGACGTCCTCGGCCGCGTGCGACGGGCCGACGTGACCGACAACGCCCTGAGCGCCCAGCTGCGTCGGGACGTCGCCGCCCGGGGTTTCCACCTGCCGGGGGACAACGTCTTCGAGTGGGCCGAGGTGCTCCCCTTCGTCCTGGCCGACGAGTTGATCTTCACCAATCCCAACCAGCGCGACATCATGCTCGAGCGCTGCCACGACCCACAGCTCGCGGAGCTCGCGGCGACCAAGGCGACCGTCTCGCCGCACCCGACGCTGCCCCGCGAGTACTACCACCGTGTCGACAGCGAGTACGAGCTCGCCGAGGGGCGCAAGCACATCGGGTACTTCGGCAACTTCTACGCCAACCGCTCGATGCAGACCGTCGTCGACGCCCTGGGCGCGATGCCGGCGCAGCTGCGCGCCAAGGTGACCGTCCACGTCTTCACCAACAAGGTCGCGCAGCTCCAGCAGGACCCCGAGATCGTCGCCCTGGGGGACTCGATGGTCGTGCGTCCGTACGCGCAGTTCCTCGAGTTCCTCAACCTGTGCACCAAGATGGACTGCCTGCTCGTCAACGACGCGGTCACCCCGGCAGAGGTCGGTGTCAACCCCTTCCTCCCGTCGAAGATCAGTGACTACAAGGGGTCCGGAACCCCGGTCTGGGGCATCGTGGAGCCCGGGAGCCGGCTCGATCTGGAGCGGCTGACCTACCGCTCCCCGGTCGACCACGTGAGCGCGGCCCTGCAGGTTCTGGCGCAGGTGGCCTACGGCTGACGGATGCGGGGAGCCACCGGATTTCGTGCCAGACTGACCGACGGTCAGCACCAACTCCTCGAGCGAAGGGCAGACATGGCTCCCCTTGTCGTACACGTCACCGGCGCACGTCCCAACTTCCCCAAGGCGGCTCCGGTCCTGGAGGGACTGGCGAGGTACCAGGTCGAGCAGCTGCTCGTCCACACCGGCCAGCACTACGACGACAAGATGTCCGACATCTTCTTCCGCCAGCTCGGCATCCCGAAGCCGGACGTCAACCTCGGTGTCGGCTCGGGTGCCCACGGCGCGCAGACGGCCAAGGTCATGGAGGCGCTGGAGGAGCTCTTCACCGAGCGCCGCCCCGACCTCGTCGTCGTCTACGGCGACGTCAACTCCACCGTCGCGGCCGCGCTCGTCGCCTCCAAGATGGGCATCACCTTCGCCCACGTCGAGGCCGGGCTGCGCTCCTTCGACATGACGATGCCCGAGGAGATCAACCGGCTCGTCACGGACAAGCTCTCCGACCTGCTGCTCACGACGAGCACCGATGCGATCGGCCACCTCGGCAACGAGGGCACCGACCCCGACAACATCCACTTCGTCGGCAACCCCATGATCGACACCCTGCTGAAGAACAAGGACCGCTTCGACTCCGAGGCCGTGCGCTCCGAGGTCGGCATCGAGGGCGACTACGTCGTCGCGACCCTCCACCGCCCCGGCAACGTCGACGACCCCGACGACGTCAAGCAGCTCGTCGCCGCGATGCACGCGGTCGCCGACCAGGCGCAGGTCGTCATCCCCCTCCACCCGCGCGGTCGGGCCCGGCTCGAGGAGGCCGGCTTCCTCGACCACCCGCAGATGCGGGTCATCGATCCCCTCGGCTACCTCGAGTTCATGGGTCTCGTCCGCGGCGCCGCCGCGGTCGTCACCGACTCCGGCGGTGTCCAGGAGGAGACGACGATCCTCGGGGTCCCGTGTCTCACCCTTCGTCCCAACACCGAGCGTCCGGTGACGATCACCCACGGCACCAACCAGCTCGTCACCCGCGAGTCCCTGCCCGAGCGCGTCCGTGAGGTCCTCGCCACGGGCCCCCTGAGCGAGTGGGACACCCCGCCGCTCTGGGACGGGCACGCCGGTGAGCGCATCGCCAAGGTCCTCGCCGCCTCCGTGGGCGCCTCGCGCCGAGACGAGGCGTGACCGCCGGACCGGGGGACACGCTCTCGACGGAGGACACCAAGGAGTCGGCCGCCGGGGCGCAGCACGGTGCGAAGGGGAAGAAGCAGCTCCGCGGTGACATCGAGGGGCTGCGGGCGGTCGCCGTCGGCACCGTCCTGCTGTACCACGTCGGCATCCCCTTCATGCCGGGCGGATTCGTCGGCGTCGACGTCTTCTTCGTCATCTCCGGCTTCCTCATCACCTCCCTGCTGCTGCGGGAGGCGAGCAAGAGCGGTCGCATCTCGATCGCCGACTTCTACGCCCGACGGGCCCGGCGCCTGCTGCCCGCGGCCTCGGTCGTCCTGGTCTTCACGGCGGTCGTCGGATGGTTCGTCCTCTCCGGTCAGGACCGGGCCAACCTCGGTACCGACGTCATCGCCGCGACCTTCTACGTCATCAACTGGGCGCTGGCCTACCGGTCCGTCGACTACCTCGCCGAGGACGCGGCACCCTCCTCGCTGCAGCACTACTGGTCGCTGTCGGTCGAGGAGCAGTTCTACGTCGTCTGGCCACTCGTCATCATCCTCGGGCTCTTCCTCGCCCGGCGGACGCGGGCCAGGCCCAAGCCGCTGCTCTTCGGGCTGCTCTCCCTCATCGCCCTGGCCTCGCTCGTGTACTCGGTGCTGCACACCGAGAGCGACCCGGCCACGGCCTACTTCTACACGACGACCCGCGTGTGGGAACTGGCGATCGGCGCGCTGCTCGCCTTCCTCGTGCTGCGCCTGACCTCCCTGCCCCGCATCGCGGCCGAGGCCCTCGCCGGCATCGGCCTGGTGATGATCGTCTGCTCGGCCTTCCTCCTCAGCTCGGGCACGCCGTGGCCGAGCGGCTGGGCGCTGCTGCCGACCGTCGGGGCCGCCCTGGTCATCGCCGGTGGGTGCGCGACCCAGGCCACCGTCACCGCGCGGCTGCTGAGCATCGGCCCCATGGTGTGGATCGGTGGCATCTCCTACGCGATCTACCTGTGGCACTGGCCGCTCATCATCCTCACCAAGGCGGCCTGGCCCGAGGTGCGCATCCGTCACCTCGTCGTCGTCGGCATCCTGTCGATCGTGCTCGCGTGGTTGACCAAGCACCTGGTCGAGGACCCGGTCCGCTTCCACCCGGGACTGAGTGCGAAGGCCTCCCGCGGGCTGCTCTTCGGCGCCGCGTCCATGCTCGTCACGGCGTTGGTGGGCGGGGCGGTCTGGGCCTCCGTGCCCAAGCTCGACGAGGCTGCTCCGGTCGACGGGGCCACCGCACTCGTCGCCTCGCCCGATGCGGATCCGTGGGAGGTGCGCCAGGACGTCGGGGCCGTCACGCCCACCTCGGGGGAGGTCACCCCCGACCCGGCCGTGGCACCCGAGGACGTCCCCGCCTACTACGACGACGAGTGCCAGATCCAGCCCGGCGACTCCGAGGTCGACACGACCTGCGTCTACGGCGACCCCGAGGGGGAGCGGACCATCGCCCTGCTGGGCGACTCCAAGATGGGGCAGTGGTTCCCCGCGGTCGTCGCCATCGCCGAGCAGGAGGGCTGGCGGGTCGAGCTGTACCTGAAGTCCGCCTGCACCTTCACGCACGACAGCAAGGAGGCGGACTGCGCCGAGTTCGGCCGCAACGTCAGTGCGCACTTCGACGACGAGGGTGCGCCGGACATCGCACTGGTCTCCCAGGGCGCGCCCAACGGCAAGACCCTGCGCGAGGGCAGCACGGCCGCCGTGAAGGAGCTGCAGGACCAGGGCACCGACGTCGTCGTCCTCGCCGACTCCCCGCGTCCCGGGTCCGAGCCCGTGTACACGTGCGTCGAGGAGAACCCCGAGGACTTCTCCCGCTGCGCCTTCCCGGCGAAGGACGAGGGTCGGGACGGGACGGGGACGCCGCTCCTGCGGGATGTGGCGGAGGCGACGGACGCACCCTTCGTCGACCTGAACCAGTGGATCTGCCCACCGGGCGAGCAGTGCCCGCCGGTCATCGGCACGACCCTCGTGTACCGACAGGGCAGCCACGTGACGGCCAGCTACGTCCGCAGTCTCACGCCGATGCTCTACCGGTCGCTGGCCCGGCTCGACCTCACCGAGCGCGACTCGTCGCAGATCACCGTCGACGACGTCCCCTGATCGGACGCCTCAGCCGAGCAGGCGCCGATAGGCGTCGTCCATGATGGCGGTCACCTGTGCCCAGTCGCGCTCGGCAAGGACCCACTCACGGGCCTGCCGGCCCATGGTCGCGCGCAACTCGGGGTCGTCGAGGTAGCGGGTGAGGGCCCGGGCGAGGTCGTCGGCATCGCCCTTGTCGAAGACGAGCCCACGGACGTCGGGCTCGACGATCTCCGTTAGCGCGGCCACCGAGCTGGTGATGCAGGCGGTGCCCATCGCCATGGCCTCGAAGGGCTTGATGGGGCTGATGAGCTCGCAGACCGGCAGCGGCAGCCGTGGGAAGGGGGTGATCTCGAAGATCGACAGGTAGCGGGAGACCTCCGCGTGCGGGACACGGCCCGTGAAGGTCACGACGTCGAGGACGTCGAGCTCACGGGCCAGACGGTGCAGGCGGGCCTCCTGGGCGCCGTCGCCGACGATGATGACCGCGAAGTCGTCACGGGTCGCCTTGAGGGTGGCGGCGGCCTGCAGGAGCAGATCCAGCCCCTCGTAGTCGACGAGCGACCCGGCGTAACCGATCACCGTCCTGCCCCGCAGGCCGAGCTCGTCGGTGAGTGCCTCGTCGGGCTGCCGGGGGGTGAACTGGTTGACGTGGACGCCGTTGGGCAGGACCACGATCCGGTCGGCGGGGCCACCGCGGCGGATCATCTCCTCGCGCAGTGCCTCGGTGATGACGAAGGTGAGGTCGGCCTGCTGGACGATGTGCAGCTCGAGTCCGGTCATGTACCGGTACGCGTCGGTCTCGGCGAACCCCGGGTCTCGCGAGACCTTCATCAGGTCCTCCAGCCCCCGCATCTCGTAGACGAAGGGGACGCCCAGGCGCCGGGCGGCGCGCAGGCCCGCCAAGCCGTTGTTCTGGAAGCTGCTGGCCTGGATCAGCGCCGACCCGTGCTCGCGGGCGACCGCCTCGATGCGGGTCGCGAAGCGCTCGATGTACGACGCCATCGGGGTCGTGGGGTACGCGCGCTCGTCCGGCTCCAGCAGTCGCCGGTAGGTGAGGCCGTCGACGACGTCGTGCTCGGGCACCTCGCGGGGGTCGTCCGCCGGCCAGAAGTCGTAGGGGAAGCCCAGGCGGGTGACCGCGAGGACGTCCCAGTCCATCGTCTGCAGGCTCGTGAGGATGCCGTGCCCTCGGGTGGCATAGCCGCCCGAGCGGTGCGGCAACGACTGGGCGAGCACCGCGAGGACCGTGCCGGGACGTGGTGCGTGGGTCGGCTGCTCCATGGCGGTGTCGACAGGCCACCCGGTGTGCGCGATCTGGGTCTCGTCAGCGGCGCGGGCGTGGATGAGCCGGGCCCGACGGTCACCGGTGGTGTCGATGACCTGCTGGGCGACCACTTGAGCCGTGTCGAGCCAGCCGGCCCGACGCGCCCGGTCCGCGACCCGGATGGAGACGTGAGGCGGCACCGCGGCGAGCTCTGCGGGGTCGAGGCGTTGCCACAGCTCCCGCAGCTCGTCCCACCCCCTGGCCGACTGGAGGTGCTGCACGGCGACGCGCAGGCCCGGGCCGCCCCGCAGACCGACCTCGAGTGCCGCGGCGCGCTGGGCCTCCGGACCGACTGTGCTGTGGATCTGCGTGTCGGCGCTGATGCGTGCCCGCCAGCTCGCGTCGTGGTCGACGGTCCACGTCGCGGCGTTGGCGACGAAGGCGTCGGTCTCGGCCGGCACGTCGGAGCGGAAGGTGCTGAGCAGGCGCTGTGCGTCGATGGTGCGGCGAGGCGTCGTCGTCGCCGCGAGGGCGTTGACCCGGCGGACGAGCGGCTCGTGGCCGGAGCTCTGGGCGACGGACATGACGACCCCGAGGGCCTCGGCGTCCGGTCGCAGGTCGAGGGCCGTCGCGGCCTCGACCAGTGCCGTCTCCCTCGCACCGAGCTGGTGGTGGCAGCTGGCGAGGAAGGCGTGGCCCGTGGCGCCGAGGGCCGTCTCGGGGAGGGTGCGGAGGAGCGCGACGGCGTCCTGCGGCCGACCGCCGGTGAGGGCGAGGCGACGGGCCCGGGCAAGGACCGCGCGGCGACCGACGCGGCCGCCATGGTTGGGCAGCGCCGCGACGCGGTCGAGCGGGATCCCGCGAGAGGCGGCACGCGCTGCGCGCTTGCCCTGGGTCTTGACGCTCGACAGGTCGATCGGGGTCAAGGTGCTCGTCCTTCGTCGTCGGGAGGGTGGTCGTGCGGGGCGCGAGGGGCCAGTGCCGGCGCACAGATCCTCGCACGCCCGGTGGGGCGCGACGTGGCCCGGCCCGCCGGCACGACGAAGGGCGCCACCGTGACGGTGGCGCCCTTGCGTGCGTGGCTCCGGTGGCCAGGGGCGGGGTCGAACCGCCGACCTTCCGATTTTCAGTCGGACGCTCGTACCAACTGAGCTACCTGGCCGAGCCGGTCCTGACCGGACCAGCGAGCGACCCTGACGGGACTCGAACCCGCGACCTCCGCCGTGACAGGGCGGCGCGCTAACCAACTGCGCTACAGGGCCTTGATGGTGCAAGGCACATTCATTTGTGCGTATCCCCAACGGGATTCGAACCCGTGCTACCGCCGTGAAAGGGCGGGGTCCTAGGCCGCTAGACGATGGGGACCCGTCTCCGAGAACCCCCTCGCTACGCAGCAGGCAGCACCCGAATCCGTCGAGGACTCGGAAATCATACGCAGACTCGGCCCGGATCACCAAAACGAGGGTGGAGTCAGGCCGGGCGGGCCCAATCACGCAGTCGTTGCGCGTCCCACGTCGTGATGATCCGGTCGAGCGGCACCCCCAGCCGCTGGGCCCGCTCGGCGCCGTAGGCCTTCATCTCCAGCTGCCCCGGAGCGTGCGCGTCGGAGTCGACGGCGAAGAGGCAGCCGATCTCCAGGGCCAGCTCGATGAGCTCGTCCGGCGGATCGCACCGCTCGGGGCGCGAGTTGATCTCCACGGCGACGTCGTGCTCGGCGCAGGCCTCGAAGACGGCCCGCGCGTCGAACTCGCTCTGGGGACGGGTGCCGCGCGAGCCGGTCACGAGCCGCCCCGTGCAGTGCCCGAGGACGTTGACCCGGGGGTTGGCCACGGCCGCGACCATGCGCCGGGTCATCGGCTCCTTGGCCATCTTCAGCTTCGAGTGGACCGAGGCCGTCACGAGGTCGAGCCGGCCGAGCATCTCCGGGGTCTGGTCGAGCCCCCCGTCGTCGAGGATGTCGACCTCGATGCCGGACAGGAGGGTGAAGGCATCGCCGAGCGAGGCGTCGATCCGCTCGAGCAGCTCCAACTGCTGCACCAGGCGCGCGGCCGTCAGGCCGTTGGCCACCCGCAGGCGCGGCGAGTGGTCGGTGAGGACCATCCACTCCTGGCCGAGCTCCACGGCGGTGAGCACCATCTCGTCGATCGGGCTGCCGCCGTCGGACCAGTCGGAGTGCAGGTGGCAGTCGCCGATGAGCGCCTCGACGTAGTCCTCGCCGCCCTCGACGAGAGGACCGCCGTGCTCCTCCTGCTGGGTGGCCAGGTAGGCCGGGAGCTCGCCGCGCACGGCCTGCTCGATGACGCCGGCCGTCGACTTCCCGATGCCGGCGAGCTCGGTGATGGTGCCCGCCTCGACCCGCTGCGCGACCTCCCCTTCGTCCAGACCGCGCAGGACCTTGACCGCGCCGCGGAAGGCCTCGACGCGCCGGCTGTGCTGCCGGGAGCGCTCGAGGAGGAATCCCACGCGCCGCAGCGCCTCGACGGGGTCGACGGGCGCCTGCAGCGGCTCGAGGGACCTCACCGCGTCACCACGAGGTGTGCAGCGGTCGTCCCTCGGCGAAGCCGGCGGTCGACTGCAGACCGACGAGCGACCGCTCGTGGAACTCCTCGAGGGTGGTCGCACCGGCGTAGGTGCACGAGCTGCGCACGCCGCCGATGATCTCGTCGATGACGTCCTCGACGCCCGGGCCGGCCGGGTCGACGTACATCCGCGAGTTGGAGATGCCCTCCTCGAAGAGCGACTTGCGCGCCCGGTCGAAGGGGGAGTCGGTCGCCGTGCGGTTCTGCACCGCCCGCGCCGAGGCCATGCCGAAGGACTCCTTGTAGCGACGCCCGTCGGAGTCGGTGACGAGGTCGCCGGGCGACTCGAGCGTCCCGGCGAACCACGAGCCGATCATCACGTTGCTCGCGCCGGCCGCCAGGGCCAGTGCCACGTCGCGCGGGTGGCGCACGCCGCCGTCGGCCCATACGTGCTTGCCGAGCTCGCGGGCGGCCGCCGCGCACTCGAGGACGGCGGAGAACTGCGGCCGTCCGACGGCGGTCATCATGCGGGTCGTGCACATCGCACCCGGCCCGACGCCGACCTTGATGATGTCGGCGCCCGCCTCGATGAGTTCGCGGGTGCCGGCCGCGGAGACGACGTTGCCGGCGACGACGGGCACCTGCGGGTCCTGCGCCCGGACGGCCGCGAGCGCGTCGAGCATCTTGGCCTGGTGGCCGTGCGCGGTGTCGACGACGAGGACGTCGGCGCCGGCCTCGAGCAGCGCGGCCGCCTTGCCGCCGACGTCGCCGTTGATCCCGACCGCGGCGGCGATGCGCAGCCGCCCCTGTCCGTCGAGGGCGGGCGTGTACATGCTCGCGCGCACCGCACCCTTCCTCGTCTGGATGCCGACGAGCCGGCCCTGCGCGTCGACGACCGGCGCCACCCGACGCCGGGCGCGGTGCAGTTGCTCGAAGGCGGCCCGCGGGTCGGTGTCCTCGGACAGCGTCATCGGCTCGGGCGTCATGACGTCGTGGACCTGGGCGAAGCGGTCGACGCCCTCGAGGTCGCGCTCGGTGACGATGCCGACGGGCCGCTCGTCCTCGACGACGACCGCGGCACCGTGTGCCCGCTTGTTGATCAGGGCGAGGGCCTCGCCGGTCGTCGTGCTCGCCTCAAGCGTGATCGCGGTGTCGTGGACGAGGTCGCGTCCCTTGACCCAGGCGATGACCTCGGCGACGACGTCGACGGGGATGTCCTGCGGGATGACCGTCAGTCCGCCTCGCCGGGCGGTGGTCTCGGCCATGCGGCGACCGGCGATCGCGGTCATGTTGGCGACGACGAGCGGGATCGTCGTGCCGGTGCCGTCACTGGTCGTGAGGTCGACCTCGTGGCGGCTCGCGACGTCGCTGCGCCGCGGCACCATGAAGACGTCGTCGTAGGTCAGGTCGTGCTGGGGCATCAGGCCGTCGAGGAACTCCACGTGACGAGTCTAGGTGCCCCGATGGGGGAGGATCTGGGGCGTGAGCTTCCTGCAGGAGACCCCCGCCGACGCCCGACGCCGGGCCGGGCTGCGCCGCATGCGCGCCGTGGCCACCGGCCTGCTCGTCCTCGCCGCGCTGATCTACGTCGCGACCCTCCGCCTCGACCACGACGGGGTCTGGGGCTTCGTCAACACCGCCGCGGAGGCGGCGATGGTCGGTGCGCTCGCGGACTGGTTCGCCGTGACGGCCCTCTTCCGCCACCCGCTCGGCATTCCCGTGCCGCACACGGCCCTGGTCAAGCGGCGCAAGGACGAGCTCGGGCGCAACCTGCAGGAGTTCGTCACGGAGAACTTCCTCACCGAGGAGATCGCCCGCGACCGGCTCGCCGCGGCGCACGTCGCCGAGCGGCTCGGGGCCTGGCTCGCCGAACCGGCCCACCGCGAGCGGGTGCTCACGGAGATCGCGCGTGGCGGCACCCGGGCGCTGGCGCGGGTCGAGGACGACGACGTCCACGACTTCCTCAGCCAGCTGCTGCTCCCGCGCCTGGCGCAGGAGCCGATCAGCCCGATCCTCGGCTCGCTCCTCGAGGGCGTGGTCGAAGGGGGCAACCACACCGGCCTCGTCGACCTCGGCGTCGACGAGGTGCGCCAGTGGCTCGCCGACAACCCGCACCTCTTCAAGCAGGTCGTCGGGGACAAGGCGCCGTGGTGGACGCCCGAGTGGGTCGACGACAAGGTCATCGACTGGACCTACCGCCAGGCCCTGGGCTGGCTCGCCGAGATGCGTGCGGACGCGCGCCACCCCGCGCGGGTGGCGCTGGACGACTTGCTCACCCGTCTCGCGAGCGACCTGCAGCACGACCCCGACGTCATGGCGAGCGCCGAAGCGCTCAAGGAGCGGCTCCTCGTCCACCCGCAGGTGCCGACGAGCGCGGTGGCCGTGTGGCAGTCGCTGCGCACCTCGCTCACCGGCGCGATGGCCGATCGGGAGTCCTACTTCTGGCGTCGTGGCGACGACCTGCTCACCCATCTCGCCGACCACCTCGCGCACGACCGCGAGTGGCAGGAGCGCCTCGAGACCCACCTGGGTGAGGTCGTCGCGTTCTTCGTCAACACCTATGGCGACGAGCTCGCCGAGGTCATCTCGGTGACCGTCGAGCGCTGGGACGCCGACGAGGCGAGCGAGCGGATCGAGCTCTTCGTCGGGCGCGACCTGCAGTTCATCCGGATCAACGGCACCGTCGTCGGCGCTCTCGCCGGCCTGGCGATCCACAGCGTCGCCGTCCTCATCTCCTGACGCGGGACGAAGGGGGGAGCCCTCCCCCTTCGTCGTGGGGCCTGTGGTCACTACCTTGGCGACCATGGGACTCTTCGACCGCCTGCGCGGCAGAGCCGCGACCCCCGACCCCGCTCCCGGTGCGGCGCCGGACAACCACCTCGACCCCGACGACCTGGCCCACATGGAGGACTCGCTGCGCGAGCGGGCGCAGGTCGTCTTCGCGACCGCCACGGAGCCGTTCGAGGAGTTCGACCACCTCGCGCGCGACCTCGCGTCCGAGGGCTTCCCCCTGGAGCGCGGCCGGACGATCCTCCGCGAGGAGTGGGACCGACGGGCAGCCCTCGCCGTCGAGCACGCGGGTGAGGACCAGTCGACGACGCTCCGGGCGGCCTTCGCGCAGCTGCGGGCGCGCGGCGTCGCGGCCTTCGAAGCCTTGGGGTACGACAACGCGGAGGGCCATGACTACGCCGCCGAGTCGGCCGGATCGGCCGAGGGCTATGTCTTCTTCCACCACCAGGACGTCGAGCGCATCGCCGACGGTCCCGGCACGCTGCACCTGCGCTACGCCGCCACGCGCTACGAGTCCACCACTGCCGCAGGCAAGTACGCCGAGGACGAGGCCATCGGGCGACGGGTCGTCGCGGCGCTCGAGGAGCAGGGCCTGCGGCCGACGTGGGACGGCTCGGGGCAGAGCACGATCACCCTCGAGGACCTGCGCTGGTACCCGATGCCCGGGGAGCGCCCCGGGGACTGACCTCAGCGGCCGACGGTCAATCCGGCGTGCTCCCGGCCCGCACGGCTGGGCGTCCGGACCGGCACCTCGGCCGGGTGCAGGTCGCCGGTCGGGCGGCCGCGCAGGCTCGGCAGCTTGGCGCGCATCGCCGGGCGCTCGACGAGCCGCCACGACGCGATGGCGAAGGGGAGGGTGCACGCGAAGGAGACCAGGCCGAAGACCGGAGCCGGGACGAGCGCACCGAGGCCGACCATGCCGAGCACCTGCTGCACCGGCCAGCCATAGACGTAGAGGCCGTAGGAAGCGTCCTCCTTCGCCGCGATCGACGTGCGCCACGTGCCACCGATGTGCAGCAGCGCGTAGGTCAGGGGGATCGGGGAGAGCAGGTTGAGCGCGGTCTCGGAGGTGATGCCGAGCGCCGCGACGACGCCCACCGCGGCGATCGCCAGCGGCGTCGTCGTGCGGACGTGGTCGCGCAGGGCGTAGGCGAGCACGCCGACGGCGAAGAAGGAGAACAGGCGCAACGCGCTCGTGATCATGTGCGCGGCGCCGGACAGGTCGCCGACCCACCAGCTGAGGACGGGCAGGGCGAGCGTCGCGGCGGCCGCCGAGAGGGCGAGGTGGCGGCGGACCCAGACGATGCCGAGCGCGGCGCCGCAGAGCAGGTACGCGGCGAACTCGTACATGAGCGTCCAGAGCGAGCCGTTCCACATGCCCGGGTTGGGCGCGCCGGCGAGGGTGCCGCCGATGGCCGGATTGGTCATGACGAGCGTCGCGTTGTCGAGGACGTAGGACAGCGACTGCGCGGGGTTCCACCCGTGGCCGCCGATGAGGCCGCCGAGCGGGGCGAAGACGAAGCCGATCATCGCCAGGCAGGCCCAGAAGCCGGGGAAGATCCGCCGGGCCCGCCGCGAGATGTAGCGCGGGAAGCCGCCTCGGAGGCGGCTGCCGGCGATGAGGAAGCCGGACAGCGCGAAGAACCCGTTGACACCCACCGCGCCGAGGCGCTCCCATGCGCTCGCGCCGTAGCCGCCGAGCGGCCAGGAGTGCGCGAGGATCACCGCCGCGGCGAGGCCGAGGCGGACCGCGTTGAGCGAGTTGTCGCGGCTGGACAGCAGGGTGCCGATGGGTGCGGAGGACATCCCTTCGACCGTAACGGAACGATAACGGCGGGGCACGTCGAGGCGGTGTTGACCATCTCACGCCCCCGCCAGACCGCGCATCTCCCTAAGGAAATGCGCGCTCACCTGCGCATTTCCCCGGGGAGATGCGCGCTCGCCGACGGCGTCGCTGCCGTCAGCGCAGGGGGTCGAAGGGGGTGAGCTCGGGGGCCGGCCGTCCGGTCACGATGGACCCCGCCAGCAGGCGCCCGGTGGCCGGGCCGAGGGTCATGCCCCACATGCCGTGGCCGCCGGCGACGTGCACGCGGCGGGAGGTCGTGGCGCCGATGAGCGGCAGGCCGTCGGAGGTGCAGGGGCGGGAGCCGACCCACTCGTCCTGCCGGTCGTCGAGGTCGACGCCGGAGAGGTAGGGGCGGCTGGCGTCGACGATCGCGTCGATGCGGCGCTCGTCGAGCGGCGCCTCCGGCGGGCGGAACTCCATCATCCCGGCGACGCGCAGCCGGTCCCCGAGCGGAGTGCAGGCCACGCGTTGCGAGGGCAGGTAGACCGGGCCCTTGGGGGTGTGCTCGATCGGCACGCTGAAGCTGTAGCCGCGCCCGGCCTGCACGTGCATGCGCACGCCGAAGGGGCGCGCGAGCTGGTCGAGCCACGTGCCGTTGGCGATGACGACGTGGTCGAAGGTCTGGGTGCCCGACTGGGCGATCGCCAGGCGCACCCCGGTGCGCTCGTCGGTGACGCCGGTGACGCGCGAGCCCTCGTGGATCTTGCCGCCGCGGGCGCGCACCGAGTCGGCCAGGGCGGCGACGTACTCGCCGGGGTTGAGGTAGCGCTGCCCGAGCAGGCGGATGCCGGCGCCGATCCGCTCGGAAAAGGTCGGCTCGGCCTCGCGGACCTGGTCGCCCGTCAGCTCCTCGAAGCCGACGTCCTGCCCGGACTCGGCGATGTGCTGCAACTCGGTGAGCAGGAACTCGGTCTCCGCGCGGGTCTCGTACCCGGCGATGAAGGAGTGCGCCTCGTGCGCCGGGGCGCTCACCCCGCCCGCGGCCAGGTCGTCGAAGGCGGGCAGCGCGTGCCCGTTGATCGGGACGAGCGCCCGCATCGAGCGACTCCACCGGCGCATCGTGCTGTTGCGGGTGAAGGCCGCGAGGAACGTGAGCAGCCGGGGGTCGGTCGTCACGGGCACGTACACCGGGGACGCGGGCGAGATGACCGCCTTGATGCCGTAGGAGAGGACTGCGGGGTCGGGGAGGGGGGTGGAGATGCCCGGGGTGATCCAGCCGGCATTGCCCCAGGACGAGCCGGCCGCGACGCCCTCACGGTCGAAGACCTCGACCTCGACGCCGTGCTCCTGCAGGAACCAGGCGGTCGAGAGCCCGACCATGCCGGCGCCGACGACGGCGACCTTGGAGGGAGTGGTGTCCTGGCTGCTCATGGCGTCCTCTCTGACGTGGCCCGCAGGGTCTCCGCGGGCATCCAACCCACTGTGCCCCAGATCACGTCGTGGGGGCAAAGCCGTCACGGTCCCGACGCCCGCCCCGCCAGCAGCCCGGGCGCCTGCCGTGTAGTGTCCGGCCCCGGGACGACAACGGAGGGGGACCTTGACGTGCGCTGGCCATGGAGCCGCCGCGAGGCGAGCAACGGCGACGCGCCGGCGTTGGCGGCGTCCCCGGATCACGCGAAAGTTGTTGCCCTGCAAGGTCTCCAGCAGGGCGGTGTCGTCCTGTGGGGTGACTACGAGCTGACCGTGCTGGGCCGTCTGGACCTCATGGAGGACGGCTCGCGGTGGACCGAGCTGATCGTCGCCGACGGGCAGGGCACGCGCTGCTGGGTCGGTGTCGAGTCGGACGCCGCCTCACCCGTCACCTTCTGGTACGAGCTCCCCGGCGGACAGCTCGAGAGCGGCAGCGTCGGCGACCCCGAGCTCGGTGTCGGGGGAGTGACCTACCGCCTCGACGAGCGCGGGACGGCATCTTTCACGGCAGTCGGCTCGACCGGCACGGCTGCGAGCGGTTCCGCGGACTGGGTGGACTACCACGCAGACGGCGGACAGCTCCTCGGCTGCGAGCGCTTCGGCGACGAGTGGGAGGTCCACCTGGGTCAGGTCGTGCCACCGTCCGAGCTGACGATCCGCCCGGGAGCGGGCGCATGACCATCACCCGGATCCACGTGCCCTTTGCCGATGTGTCGGCGGCCGGCCTGGGATGGGCTCTGGGTCTGCCCGAGCAGCCGGCGCTCGCCGAGCAGACCATCGGGCTCGACGACGGTCGCGCCCTGGTGCTGCGCGTCCTCGGCGCCTCGCACCAGGTCCTCGTGCGCGACGGAGCGCGCACCCTCCTGTCGGAGACCGTCGCCTGCGGCCTCCCGGGTGCCGACGCCCTCCCGGAGCGCGTCGGCGTCGGCGGTTACGTCCTCACCTCCCGCGTCGAGCGGCTCGACGGAGCGCAGCTGCGTCGAGCGGTCGACGCCCTCCTGACCGACCTCGCCGAGGAGCCGCGCGCCGTCATCGGTGCCTTCCCCGGCGACCCGCACGCGGTGACGGCCCTCCTCGCGGACGAGCCGACACCCGGCACGATCTCGTGGCGGACCTGGCACGCCTACCCGCAGACCGGGGAGCTCGTCACGACGTCGACCACGTCCAGCGACGCGAAGGAGAACCCGTGAACGGACAGACCTCCAGCACGAATTGGGGCTGCATCGCCGGCGTGGCAGTGGTCATCGCCGTCATCTGCTCCCTCCTCGCCATCCCGATGGCCGTGTCCGCGGTCACCACGGACCCCCACGAGTGGGTGCGCGAGCACTACACCCACGTGAGCGGCGACGACCCGGACGAGGGGCCCGTCGTCTACTCGTCCTCGGACGACGTCGACTCCGTGCTCGCCGCGGTGGTGGCCGGCACCAGGCCCGACGAGAGGCAGCGGGGGTCGGCCACGACCACGTCGCTGTCCAGCCCGACTGGCGCCGACCCGCAGGACGTCCACTACCTGCGCTACGACGACGACTGGCTGATCTGCGTCTACCCGTCGGGCGGGCAGACGCAGATCGAGGTGACCGAGTTCGACGAGGGCTATCGACGCCACGCGGGCCACGTCGGCCCCTGGTACCACCACCGAGGCAGCTCCTTCCGCGGCGGCGGCGGAGGTTACGGAAAGTGAAGGGACACCGATGATGGACCTGATGATGGACGTGCTCTCGACCCTGGCCTTCGCGGCCGTGGGGATGGGGGTCCTCGTGGCCGGCTACTACATGGTCGACCTGGTGACGCCGGGTCGGCTCGGCCACCACGTCTTCGTGGCGCGCAACCGTGATGCCGCGCTCGTGCTGGCGTCGTCACTGCTCGCGCTGGGCATGATCGTCGCCATGGCGATCTGGGTGACCACCGATGACGACCTGATGAGCCTCGTCAACGCCCTGGTCTACGGACTGCTCGGTGTGGCACTCCTCGCGATCTCCCTCGTCGTGCTCGACCTGGTCACCCCGGGTCGCCTCGGCGAGATCATCGCCGATGAGCACCAGGACCCGGCGGTGTGGGTCGCCGTGGCGACCCAGCTGACGATCGGCCTGATCGTCGTCGCCTCCCTGTCCTGACGGGCACCCGAACGATCATGACCACGAGCGAGGGCGTGGAGACGAGCGAAGGGGGGACGCGGCCGGGCGGCGCGCGGTTGCGGCTCGGCAACCGGGTGGTCCGACTGGTCGTCCTCGCCGCCGTCTTCGTCTGTGCCGCCTGCGGTCTGGTCTACGAGCTCGCGCTCGTGGCCCTGGGCACCTACCTCCTCGGGAGCTCGATCACCCAGACCTCGATCGTCATCTCGGTGACCCTCTTCGCGATGGGGATCGGGGCGATGGCCGCCAAGCCGCTCACGCGGCGTCCGGTCAGGGCATTCGTCGCCGTGGAGCTGGCCCTCGCCGTCGTCGGCGGGCTCAGCGTGCCCCTGCTGTATGCCGCCTTCGCCTGGCTGCACCTCTACACCCCGGCGATGGTCGTCGTCTGCCTCCTCATCGGCGGGCTGGTCGGGGCGGAGATCCCGCTCCTCATGGAGCTCATGCAGCGCCTGCGCCGGCAGCGCGCCTCGGAGGCCGTGGCCGACATCAACGCCATCGATTACGTCGGGGCCCTTGTCGGCGGACTGGCCTTCCCCTTCGTCCTGCTGCCAATGGCCGGCCTCTTGGACGGCATGCTCCTCGTCGCCGCACTCAACGTCGTGGCCGCGTGGGTCGTCGGCCTCGCGCTGGCCACGAGGGCGACCCGTCCGGGCCCCCGCGTCGCCCTCGTCACCGTCGCCACGGCCCTGACCGGGGTCATGCTCGTGACGATGGCGGCGCGTGCGGACGACTTCGAGGTGACCGCTCGCCAAGCGCTCTACCGCGACCCGATCGTCCATGCGGAGCGGTCCCGGTACCAGTCCATCGTGGTCACCGAGGGGGCGATCTTCGGCCCGGAGAGCAGCGACATGAGGCTCTTCCTCGACGGCGACCTGCAGTTCTCGTCGATCGACGAGTACCGCTACCACGAGATGCTCGTCCACCCCGCGATGCGCGGCGGGCACGCCCGCGTGCTCGTCCTGGGTGGCGGGGACGGGCTCGCCCTGCGTGAGGTCCTGCGCTACGACGACGTCGAGGAGGTCACCCTCGTCGACCTCGATCCAGCCGTCGTCGACCTCGCGCGCACGTACGAGCCGCTGCGCGAGCTGACCGACAACTCCTTCGCCGACCCGAGGGTCGAGCACGTCGCCGCCGATGCCTTCACCTGGGCACGTGAGCACTCCAGCAGCGCGAAGGGGGGCGCTCGCCCCGACGAGTACGACGTCATCATCGCCGACTTCCCTGACCCCGACTCGACGGCGACGGCGAAGCTCTACAGCGTGGAGATGTACTCCCTCCTGCGCGGGCTGCTCGCCGACGGTGGTCGCCTTACCGTGCAGTCCGGCAGCCCCTTCTTCGCGCCCGACGCCTTCTGGTGCGTCGACACGACGGTGGCCTCGGCGGGGCTGCACACCGTGCCGTACCACGCCTCCGTCCCGTCGTTCGGGGAGTGGGGCTTCGTCCTGGCCGCCGAGGGCGCGACGCCCGACCTGGCGCTGCCGCAGGAGCGG
Organism: Janibacter anophelis NBRC 107843; assembly: GCF_001570945.1. Lineage (GTDB taxonomy): Bacteria > Actinomycetota > Actinomycetes > Actinomycetales > Dermatophilaceae > Janibacter > Janibacter anophelis. The sequence goes on along the minus strand of NZ_BCSQ01000024.1, from coordinate 3,634 downwards.
CCCGAGGGCCTGCGCTTCGCCACCGACGAGGTGCTCGACGCGGCGGCGACCTTCCCCCCGGACCGCAGCCAGCGCGAGGTGGACGTCTCGACGCTCCTCGACCCGGTCATCCTCGACTACGAGCGCCGCGGGTGGGTGGGCTACTGAGAGGCCGGCCGCGGTGCCGTCCCGGACAAGCGGGTGCGCGCACCCCGTCGGCGGGAGCCGCGTATCCTCCCCAAGAATGTTCCCTCGGGGTGCCGCACCCGGTACCACCATCCAGGGGCCTCTAGGGTCCCGCGGAAAAGTCTGTCTCGGCCGGTCAGGGTCCGGGCGATTCAAGGGCTGTAACGCGGATCCGGGAGTTGAGTAACGCGGTGCGTCCAAGCTTGCGGACGCGATGCGCGTGAAAGAGAGTCAGCCCCGCGCCCCTAGAGCCGGTAGACCCGACCTCGCCCGCCCATCGCTTAATGACGCCACACGGGGCGAGGCACATATACGTGCTTGAGGACGTGCCCGTGGCTGGGGTCTCGTCGCGCGGTGTACCAGGCGGGACGCCGCCCGGGCTGCGGTTTGGCCTGGTAAGCAACCAACCCGGCTGCGGCGGCTCCCACGGCCGTGCCCAGCGGGGCGCCCAGCACCCCGGCAGCGATGATGAACGGACTGACCCCGATCATGCTTTGGGGGACCGCTTTAGCCAGAGAGACTCCGGCAAGGCCGCGTCCACGGGCGAGTCGGGTCGCGGCGAATGCGTCGAGCTCGCCACGGATGCTGAGCTCGGCATCCTCGACAACCTCGCACATGCGGTTCTGCTGGACCATCCATTTGGTGAAGTTGCCTGGGTCGAGCTCTTTGCCCCAGAGGCTCTCGTAGATGGAGCGTGCCTGCGGTGACGTGAAGTACTTCGGCAGGAGACTCAGGACGGCATCCGTCTCCTGCAAATTTCGGCGCCAGTGTTCGCGGGTGAGGCCCGCCAGGGGGTCCGCCGCCACGTCTGCCCGGCCCAAGCGTGTCCAGTCGTCCTTGTATTCAGAGATGTCCTGGAGCCGGCCCTCGGAGTCGAGGAGAGGTGCCGATAGTGGCACCGCCACGGTGTAGAGCAAGTGAAGCTCGTCGTGTAGCACCTCGAAACGCACCGGCTCCAGCCGTGGCTGCCACTCGGTGAGGTCCTTCACGAGTTGCGGCCCGTCATCCACGAGCAGTTGCTGGGCAACCTCCTCGGGGCGGCTGGCCTCTAGGCGTCGCTTCAGCCAGGACCCTCCCGGTCGGTATACGGCCAGGACAAGATCGCCGTCGCCGTCTGGGACGGCAGAGACGGGGGCGACTACAACCGTGATCGGCAAGGTGGGCATAGACCGTTAGTACCACACGTACTTGACAGATACCTACCAACTCACTCTAATAGAGGCGTTCCTACGAAATCACTCGCTGAAGGAGTCACCATGAGCAATACCGGGAACCTGGACTGGGAGCGGATCGGCACGGACGCGGTTGCGGGCGCGTTCGGGCTGGTCACCGGAGGACCGGCTGGAGCCGGCCTCGGGGTCATCGCTGCCGAGGCCCTGCAGCGTCGGTCGCGCACCGATGCGCCGGAAGACACCGACGCTGCCAAGAGCCCAGAGGAGTGAGGGACCATGGCCACGGATGAGGACTTCTTCGACGACAACGTTGGCTCCGCGCCGATGCTCATCGTCCAGACGGGCGAGCGGGAAGCGGTCGTCTACGCCGAGGGCGACGTCCCAGGATGGATTCCCATCGGCCAGCAAGCATGGGAGCACATCCGGCCACTGCTGGACCTGGCAGGAGGCACCAGCGCGTCGAGCGGCTCAGCGAGGTACTTCGAGGCGTGCCCGGAGGACTTCGCGGTCTGGGACCAGTTGAAGCACCACACGCGTCCCGATGGATACAAGTACGCGACAGCGTGGGGCAAGGACGGCAAGTTCGCCACCAACATGGGCATCCGAGAGGTAGACCCCTCCCAGGTGGTCGGCCAGACCTCAGTGGACCCAGCCTCCTTGGCCATCATGGCCGCCATCGCGTGCCTTCAGGCGTCCATCGACCGCCTGACCGACATGGTCAAGGACCTGAGCGTCGAAGTCGGGGAGCTGAAGGCGTTCCTCCACGGCGAACAGCAGGGCCAGATTCTGGCCATGGTCGAGACGATCGACACCGAGGTCTATGAGTCATACCTGCGCACGGGCGCCGTCTCTCAGACCGACTGGGAGCGCATCGCACACGCTGAACAGTTGTTCAAGGCGCAGCACCGACAGCTCCTGATCGAGCTAAGCGACGTGCAGAAGACACTCGCTTTCCGCACCGCGCCAGCCGCGAAGCAGGCCCTCCGTATGGACCTTCGTCGCGTGACCACCCTCGTGGCCCTGGAGGCGTACCTGCTCCGCTCATTCAGCCGATGGGTCACCCTCATGCTGACCGTCAAGCAGCAACGAGGCGGAGCGTCGAGCCTGGACGTGGAGCAGATCCGCAGGCGGGTCGACGAGTACCGTGTGGCCGCCCATCGCTCAATCACGGCAATCCGCGACACGGACACGCACATGCGCGGCCGCCCCTGGAGCCAACTGCTCATCAAAGAGGGCATCCCTCTCGGCGTGCTCAACGACAGAAGCACCCGCAGAGACGCCGTCGCGCACCGCCGGGCCCTCCAGAAAGCGATAGGGGACACACCAGCGCTGGACGACGTCCCGCTGCCCAAACTGCGACTGGCTGCCCCTGTCCCGCAGGCGGCAGCCTAGGACGTGGTGACCAGGTAGGTCGTCCAACCTGCCTGGCCACCACACCTCAGCAGAAAGACGCCACTGGCCGCCCGCCCCAAGGGACAGCCGACTTCCTGAGCCGTTCGTTCAGAGCTGGCGGCCTAGCTCTCATTCGGGCGGACGCCTGACAGTCCTCCGCCACTCGAGTCTGAGGTGGCTCTGGAGCATCACAGACGATGCGAGGTTGAGAGCCCGGTCGCTCAATCCCCGCAGACCGCGCTACACCACTATCGGGGACTCAACTCCGCCTACTCCGCCTACTCCGCCTACGAGCTGACATCGGACGGGCCACCGGACGGGGCCACGTCATGACCTGGCTCGACCGGTCCGAGATCCATGCATGGGCGAGTACGGGCACCGAGGCGGTGCGCGGGATGGACAGCGCCACCGCCTCCGCGATGCTCGGCCTACCCCTCGAAGAGGTCGACCAGGACCCGGCATCCGGGACGTCCTTCGCTCAGCCGCGCACCGGTGAGCGGGCCGCGGTCGCCTCCGTCGGCGAGCAGATCCGTGCCGTCCTGACCACCCCGATGTTTTGGGAGATCGCTGAAGAGTTCCCTAACAACGACCTGACCGTCCCCCGGCACGGTCGCCCCCTCGACTTCCCTGACTGGTTCCTGTTTCTGTGCGTCATCGTCAGCGGGCTGGCAGGCATCAGCACCCTGCGCAACGCCACGACGTACTTCCTCGACTGCCAATCTTGGGCCTCGTTCGTCGAGCTCGCCGACGCCTAGACGCCGGACCACATGACCAACCTTGCACCAGCAGGGCCAGGACCAACAACAAGCATCCGGCCAGACCGCTGCCTCTGGCAGCGGAGGTTCGACCGGTCCCGGCCGCGGCGGCCGCGGCGGGCCCGGCCCCGGTGGTCACGGGCAAGGAAA
>NZ_BCSQ01000023.1 GCF_001570945.1 Janibacter anophelis NBRC 107843 | reverse complement strand
CCAAGCCCGCCGTGCCCTTCGGCGGGATCTACCGGCTCGTCGACTTCGCCCTGAGCAATGTCGTGAACTCCGGCTACGCCAAGGTCATCGTCCTGACGCAGTACAAGTCGCACAGCCTCGACCGGCACGTCAGCCGGGCCTGGCGCCTGGCCTCACCGCTCGGGCACTACGTGGCGCCCGTCCCTGCACAGCAGCGGCGCGGCAAGAGCTGGTACCTCGGCAGCGCCGACGCGATCTACCAGTCGCTCAACGCGATCACCGACGAGCGGCCCGACATCGTCGTCGTCGTGGGCGCCGACCACGTCTACCGCATGGACTTCGCCGACATGGTCGAGCAGCACCTCGAGACCGGGGCGGACTGCACCGTCGCCGCGATCCGCCAGCCGATCGGCATGGCCGACCAGTTCGGCGTGATGGAGGTCGGTGAGGACGGGCGGCGGATCACCGCCTTCCGCGAGAAGCCGGCCGACCCGGTCGGCCTGCCCGATGCTCCCCACGAGGTGTACGCGTCGATGGGCAACTACGTCTTCAGCGCAGAGGCGCTCATGGACGCGGTCCAGCACGACGCCGGCCGGGAGAGCAAGCACGACATGGGCGGCGACATCGTCCCCGACTTCGTCGAGCGCGGCACCGCCCACGCCTACGACTTCGCCGACAACACCGTGCCCGGGGCGACCGACCGGGACCGCGGCTACTGGCGTGACGTCGGCACGATCGACAGCTACTTCGAGGCGCACCTCGACCTGACCTCGATCGTCCCGGTCTTCAACCTCTACAACTACAGCTGGCCGATCAACACCAGACACGGGCCGTACCCGCCGGCGAAGTTCGTCCACGCGGACGGTGAGCGCGCCGGCGGTGCGACCAACTCGGTCGTCTCGCCCGGCGTGGTCGTCTCGGGCGGGCACGTCGACAACTCGGTGCTCTCCCCCGGGGTCTTCGTCCACAGCTACGCGCGGGTGTCCGACTGCGTGCTGCTCGACGGGGTCGACGTGGGTCGGCACGCGCACCTGCACCGGGTCATCGTCGACAAGGGGGTGCGGTTGCCCGAGGGCATCCGGCTCGGTGTCGACGCTGAGGAGGACCGCGCGCGGGGCCTGCACGTCACCGAGTCCGGGATCACCGTGGTGGGCAAGGGACACGTCTTCGACGCGACCTAGACTGCGGCGCATGGCATCGACCCCCGCCACGACCGAGTCCACCTCCTCCCCCGAGCTCCCCGGTGAGGGCCCCCTGGTCCTCGTCATGGACGTCGACAGCACGCTCATCCGCGACGAGGTCATCGAGCTCATCGCCGAGCACGCCGGCACCCGCGAGGAGGTCGCGGCCGTCACCGAGGCGGCGATGCGGGGGGAGCTCGACTTCGCTGCGAGCCTGCACGCCCGGGTCGCCACACTCGAGGGCCTGTCCGTCGACGTGCTCGACCGCGTCCGGTCGGCGGTCCGCCTGACCCCCGGTGCGCGCACGCTCGTGACGACCCTCGTCGAGGCCGGCCACACGGTGGGGTTGGTGAGCGGGGGCTTCACCGAGGTCGTCGACGACCTCGCCCGTGAGCTCGGCATCCCCCACGCCCGGGCCAACCGGCTCGAGATCGTCGACGGGCACCTCACCGGCCGAGTCCTGGGTGACGTCGTCGATCGTGCGGCCAAGGCCGAGTTCGTCACGCGCCTCGCGGCGTCCGCCGGGGTGGATCCGGACCGCACGGTCGCCGTCGGCGACGGGGCCAACGACCTGGACATGATGGCCCGCGCCCGGCTGGGCGTCGCCTTCTGCGCCAAGCCGGCCGTGCGCGAGCAGGCCGACGTCGCCATCGACGAGCCGGACCTGCGCCGCGTCCTCGACCTGCTGGGCATCACCCCCATCCCCCAGCCCGACGACGAGGGCGGCAACCCCCTCGCCTGACCGCGTGTCGTACTGCAGTTCGGTGCAGCAGCAACGACAGATCAAGGGCCTGAGCCCCGACGGCAGGTGAACTGCAGTACGACAGCCCGTGCCGCGAGGGAGCCCCCGGGCCAAGGAGCGGGCGGGGAGGAGGGGTGGCGCAGCCTCAAGCCGAAGCCGAGTACGACAACGCCACCCAGCGACAACGAAGGGCCCTTCGAGACGCTTGCTGCGCAAGCTCCTCAGGACACCGCTTCGGCAGCGCGCCACCCCTCCTCACCGGGAGCGGCAGAGCCCGGCCCGCCAGGAGGTGTCAGACCCCCATGGCGTGCACGCCACCATCGACGTGCAGGATCTCGCCGGTCGTCGCGGGGAACCAGTCGGACAGCAGCATCGTGCAGGCCTTGGCCGTGGGCACCGGGTCGTTGACGTCCCAGCCGATCGGCGAGCGGTTGTCCCACGACTCCTCGAACTGCTCGAAGCCGGGGATCGACTTCGCGGCGGTCGTGCGGATCGGGCCTGCGGCGACGAGGTTGCAGCGGACCCCCTTCGGCCCGAGGTCGCGCGCGAGGTACCGGTTGGTCGACTCGAAGGCCGCCTTGGCGACGCCCATCCAGTCGTAGACCGGCCAGGCGAAGCTGGCGTCGAAGGTCAGGCCGACGATCGACCCGCCCTCGGTCATGCACGGGAGGGCAGCGACGGCGAGGGCCTTGAGCGAGTAGGCGGACACGTGGACCGCGGTCGAGACGTCCTCCCAGCTGGCGTCGAGGAAGGTGAAGGCCCCTTCGGGCGCGAAGCCGATGGAGTGCAGGACCCCGTCGAGGCGCTCGGTGTGCTCACCGATGCGGTCGGCGAGAGCCGCGAGGTCCTCCTCGCTCGTGACGTCGAGCTCGATGACCGGCGCCTCCTGCGGGAGGCGCTTGGCGATGGTGCGGGTGATCTTCATCGTCCGACCGAAGCTGGTGAGGATCACCCGGGCGCCCTGCTCCTGGGCGAGCTTGGCGACGTGGAAGGCGATCGAGGACTCCATGAGGACGCCCGTGATGAGGAAGGTCTTGCCGGTGAGCATCTGCTGCCTTTCTGGGAAGAGCGAGGACGAAGGGAGGATCAGTGGCCCATGCCGAGGCCGCCGTCGACGGGGATGACCGCCCCGGAGACGTACGCGGCGTCGTCGGAGGCGAGGAAGGCCACGGCCGCGGCCACCTCGTCGGCGCCGCCGTAGCGGCGGGCCGGGATCGCGGCCTGGTACTCCGCCTTGGTCTTGTCGGGCAGCTCTGCGGTCATGTCCGTCTCGATGAACCCGGGTGCGACGACGTTGGCGGTGATGCCGCGCGCGCCGAGCTCACGGGTCATCGAGCGGGCGATGCCGACGAGGCCCGCCTTGGACGCGGCGTAGTTGGTCTGGCCCGGGGAGCCGTAGAGACCGACGACGCTGGAGATGAGCACGACCCGGCCGAAACGGGCCTTGACCATCGGCGTGGCCGCGCGCCGCACGCAGCGGAAGGTGCCGTGCAGGTTGGTGTCGACGACCGAGGCGAACTCGTCGTCGGTCATCCGCATGAGCAGCGTGTCCTTGGTGACGCCGGCGTTGGCGACGAGCACCTCGACGTCACCGCCCAGCCGCTCCTTCGCGGCAGCGAACGCGGCGTCCACGGACTCGCTGTCGGTGATCTCGCAGGCGACGACGTCGAGGCCGTCGACCGGCTCGCCCGACCGCGAGGTGACGACGACGGTGTGCCCGTCCTGCTGCAGGCGTCGGGCGATGGCCTCGCCGATGCCTCGGTTGCCTCCGGTGACGAGCACTCGGCGCGGTGTCATCCTGCTCCCCTTTGTCAGTCGTCGTGTCAGTGGTCGTGTGCGTCAGGTCACATCTCGGGACGACGCTAGATCACTACCGCCGGGTACGTGGCACCGAGCCCGCCCCATGGGATCGGCACCCAGCCGCGCGGCGTACCCTGAAGCAATGCCGCACACGTCCGTGCCGTCGGTGACGACCGCCCCGATCTCGCTCCGCGAGGAGCAGTCAGGACGCATGCGGCAGTACCTCGCGACGATGGCTCTGCGGACCGTCTGCTTCGTCGGTGCGTACTTCTTCGAGGGCTGGCTGCGCTGGACCTGCGTCGCGCTCGCCGTCGTCCTGCCGTACATCGCCGTCGTCCTCGTCAACGCGGTTCGTCCGCGCCCCGCGGACACCTCGATGGGCCCGGTGACCGACCACCGTCGACAGCTGGGCCACGAATGATCCCCGACGTCGAGCCCGCGGCCGACTTCGTCTGCAGTCGTAAGGCCTGCCGCCAGCCCGCGACCCGGGCCGTGCTGTGGCGCAACCCGCGCATCCACGACGAGTCCCGCCGCAAGGTGTGGCTGGCCTGCGACGAGCACGAGTCGGTCCTTCACGACCACCTCGCGGTCCGCGGATTCCCCGTGTCGACCTGCGCGGTCGACGAGATCCCCGCCGACGCCGGCTGATGCTGCGATTGGCCCTGACCCCGAGGTGGCTCGGGTGGTTCGCCCTCGCGATCGCGGCGTCGGTCGCCTGCGTGCTGCTCGGCCAGTGGCAGTGGGGCAAGTACGAGGACCGCTCCGCCCGGGCCGACCGGATCGAGGCGCACTACGAGGCCGAGCCCGTCCCGGTGACGGACGTCCTGGGTGAGGCGCCGGCGCCGCTCGCGGACGAGTGGACCCGGGTCCGTGCCACGGGCGAGTACGTCCCCGACGAGCGCCTGCTCGTGCGCAACCGGCCCCTCGCCGGGAGCTACGGCTACGAGGTGCTCGTCCCGCTTCGCCTCGCCGACGGGCAGGTCCTCGTCGTCGACCGAGGGTGGGTCCCCAACAGCCCGAAGGGGGCCGACGTCGCCCCCGACGTCCCCGCGCCACCCACGGGTGAGGTGACGGTGACCGGGTGGGTCCGGCTGGGCGAGCAGAGCCTGGGCCGCGACATGCCGGCCGGCCAGCTCGCGAGCATCCACCTGCCGGAGGCGTCGGAGCGGATCGGCGAGGACGTGCTCGGGGGCTATCTCTCGCTGCAGTCCGAGCAACCGCGGACCGAGCGACCCGAGCCCCTGGAGGTCCCCGACACCGGGACCGGTCCGCACCTGGCCTATGCGATCCAGTGGTGGCTGGTGATCCCGGCCTTCTGGGTCTTCCTCGTCATGTCGCTGCGGCGCGAGGCCAGGGACGGCACGCAGGTCGGTCCCCGGCCGAAGAAGGTGCGCATCTGGGACGAGGAGGACGGCTGAGTCACCCGGCGTCGCTCAGCCGGTGACCTCGACCGCCTCGCTCGTGACCTCGCCGTCGTACTGCGTCGCGTAGAGGGTGGCGTAGAGCCCACCCGTCGCGAGCAGCTCGGTGTGGGTGCCTCGCTCGACCACCCGACCGTCGTCGACGACGAGGATCTGGTCGGCGGCCCGGATGGTCGACAGCCGGTGCGCGATGACGATCGCCGTGCGCCCCTCGAGGGCGGCGTCGAGCGCGCGCTGCACGGCGACCTCCGACTCGCTGTCGAGGTGGGCGGTCGCCTCGTCGAGGATGAGCACCGCCGGTGACTTCAGCAGCAGGCGCGCGATGGCGAAGCGCTGCTTCTCACCTCCGGAGAGGCGGTGGCCGCGATCGCCGACGACCGTGTCGAGGCCGGCCGGCAGAGCGTGGACGAGGTGGCCGATGCGGGCAGACTCGAGGGCGGCCCACATCTCGCCCTCGGTGGCATCCGGCTTGGCGTAGGCGAGGTTGGCCCGCAGCGTGTCGTGGAAGAGGTGGGCCTCCTGGGTCACCATGCCCACGGTGTCCGACACGGACTCGAGCGTCGCGTCACGCAGGTCGCGCCCGCCAATGCGCACCGCCCCGCTCGTCGGGTCGTAGAAGCGGGTGACGAGCGAGGTGATCGTGCTCTTGCCCGCGCCGCTGGGGCCGACGAGCGCGATGAGCTGACCGGGCTCGGCACGCAGGCTGACCCCTTGCAGCACAGGCCCTCCGGCCTCGCGGTCACCCGTGGTCGCCCCCTCGAGCGAGCGCAGCGAGATGGTGTCGGCGGCCGGATAGGTGAAGTGCACGTCGTCGAGCTCCACCGACAGCGCCTCGCCGCTCGGCAGCGGCCGGGCGTCGGCGGCCTCGACGATCGTCGAGGGCATGTCGAGCAGCTCGAAGAGCCGGGCGAAGGAGACGAGCGCGGTGAGCACGTCGACGTGGACGTTGGAAATCGCGGTGAGCGGGCCGTACAGGCGCGCGAGGAGTGCCGCGAGGGCGAGCAGCGTGCCGACCGTCAGTCCGCCCTCGACGGCCATGAGGCCACCGACGCCGTAGACCATCGCCGTGGCGATCGAGGCGAGCAGGGTGAGCATGACGAAGAAGACGGCGCGGTTGACGGCGATGCGCACCCCGATGTCGCGCACCCGCGCGGCACGCGCGTCGTACTGCTCGACCTCGCGGGCGGGCTGGCCGTAGATCTTCACCAGGAGGGCGCCGGCGACGTTGAAGCGCTCGGTCATCTGGTTGCCGAGGTCGGCGTTGAGGTTCATCTGCTCGGCGGACAGGCCGGCCAGGCGCCGACCCATCCACTTCGCCGGGAGGATGAAGAAGGGGACGAGGACGAGCGCGGCGAGCGTCAGCTGCCAGGACAGGGCGAACATCGCGCCGAGGATCAGCACGAGCGAGATGACATTGCTGACGACCGACGACAACACGGTGGTGAAGGCCTGCTGCGCCCCGATGACGTCGTTGTTGAGCCGGCTGACGAGCGCACCGGTCTGGGCGCGGGTGAAGAAGGCGATCGGTTGGCGCAGGACGTGACCGAAGACCTCGGTGCGCAGGTGGTGGATGAGCCCCTCGCCGATGCGTGCCGAGAACCACCGCTGCACGAGCGCGGTGACCGCCTCGACGATGGCGATGCCGGCGACCAAGAGCGCCAAGGTGATGACCACCCGGCGGTCCTGCGGGATGACCCCGTCGTCGATGAGTCGCTGCAGCAGCAACGGCACGGCGACCACGGTGAGCGACCCGAGGGAGACGAGGGCGAGGAACCCGGCGATGAGGCGCTTGAAGGGCGCGGCGTACCCGAGGACGCGTCGAGCCGTACCGGGCGGCAGTGCGGCCCGCTTCGCCTGGTCGCCGCGACTCATCGACTGCATGAGTCCCCAGGTGCTGTTGGTCATCATCGTGGCGCTCTCCTCATCGTCCCGGGACGACAACCACCGTGCACCACGCGGGATTCCCCCGCACCCGAATATGTGGCGTCAGCCGAGGGCGCGGCGCACGACGAGACGGGCCAGCGCGTCGGTGTCCGCCAGCCCCCCGGGGACGAAGGGGGATCCCGCGGCCTGCGCGAGCGCCTGCACCTTGTCGTGCAGGACTCCTTCCGCCAGCGTCGCCGGCACGACGACGCGCCCACTCGTGGCACCGGCTCGGGGGGCCGCGAGCGTCATCGTCAGCCAGCCCGGTCGCGGGTGGGCGTCGAGCAGCGTGCGGATGCTCTGCCCGGCCTGGCCAGAGCTCGAGCCACCCGCGACGAGCAGGACGGGTTCCTCGGGGCCGTGCCCGGCGGCGCGCGCGCGTTCGTCGACCGCCTCGAGGAGCAGGGGGTCGCCTCCGAGGGCCGCGGTGACGCCGACGGGCGCGCCCGCGGACCCGAGCGCGCGGGCGGCTGCCGGCACGTCGACCCGGGCGTGGAAGGCAGGGGTGATGAGCATCGGCACGACCGTGACCTCGTCGGTCAGGGTCGGCCCGATCTCGTGCGGCTGGGGTGCGTCGTGCTCGATGTAGACGAGCCGGGTCTCGCCCCGTCCGGCCTCCCGGAGGGGTCCGGACACGCGCTCACGCAGCCGCTCGAGGGTCCGTGCGTGCCGCGGGTCCGGGGACCCGTGGGCCAGCAGGACGGTCGTCACGTGTGCAGTCCGCACTCCACCTTGTCCGTGCCCGACCAGCGTCCGGCACGGGCGTCCTCGCCCTCGGCGACGGGCCGGGTGCACGGGGCGCACCCGATGGACGCGTACCCGCTCTGGCGAAGGGGGTTCAGGAAGACCGACTCGTCCGCGGCGTAGCGGTCGACGTCGTCCTGGGTCCACCCGGCGATCGGGTTGAGCTTGACCATGCCGCGCTTGTCGTCCCAGCCGACGATCGTGATGTCGGTGCGGGTGGGCGCGTCCTCGCGGCGCATGCCGGTCACCCAGGCCTCGTGCTCCTCGAGCGCCCGGTTGAGCGGCTCGACCTTGCGCATGGCGCAGCACAGATTGGGGTCGCGGTCGTGCAGCTGCGGTCCGTGCTCGGCGTCCTGCTCGGCGACGGTCAGCTTGGGGTAGATGGTGCGGATGCTGATGGGCAGCATCGCGTCGTAGGCGTCCCGGGTGCCGAGCGTCTCGGCGAAGTGGTAGCCCGTGTCGAGGAAGAACACGTCCGCGTCCTGCAGCGTCGTGCCGACGAGGTGCACGAGGACCTCGTCACCCATCGAGCTGGCGACGGTCAGGCCCTCACCGAAGGTCTCGTGCGCCCAGCGCAGCGCGGCACGGGCGAGCTCCACGCGCCCCTCATGGGTCGCGCCGAGCTCGGTCTCGAGGGCGGCGAAGCGCTCCTCCCCCTGGCGGGCGAGCTCCTGCAGCCGGTCGGTGGCGGTGGTGCTCGTCATCGGATGTCGTCCTCCTCGGCACGCCGCACCCAGAGGCGGAAGGACTCGTCGCCCTCGCGCTGGGCGAGGTAGGTGCGCGCCAGTCGCTCGATGTAGTCGGGCAGGTCGTCGCCGCGAACCTTGAGAGCGCGCGTCTTGCGGGCGAGGGCCGTGTCCTCACCGAGGGCGCCACCCAGGTGCACCTGGAAGACCTCCTCGTGACTGCCGTCCTCCTTCTTCTCCAGCATGCCCTTCAGGCCCACGTCGGCGACCTGGCTGCGGGCGCAGCTGTTGGGGCAGCCGTTGAAGTGGATGCTGAAGGGGACGTCGATCTCGAGCCGCTTCTCGAGCTCCTCGACGGTCCAGCGGGCGCGGTTCTTGGTGTCGGTCAGGGCGAGCTTGCAGAACTCCAGGCCGGTGCAGGCCAGGACATTGCGCCGCCACTCGCTCGGGAAGACCTCGAGGTCGAGCTCCTTGAGGTCCTCGGCGAGGGCCTCGGCACGCGTCGGCTCCACGTCGAGGACGAGCACCTTCTGGTGCGGGGTGAACCGCACCCGCTCGCTGCCGACGGACTCGGCCAGCTCGGCCAGGCGGGTGAGCTTGGTCCCCGTCATGCGGCCGGCGATCGGCGCCGCGCCGACCCAGACGCGCCCGTCGACCTGCTCGTGGATGCCGACGTGGTCCCGTCGGCTGCCGGCAGGAGCCACCGCCTCGGGGCCGTCGGGCAGGGCGCGGCCCAGGTAGTCCCGCTCGAGGACCTCGCGGAACTTCTCCGGGCCCCAGTCGGCCATGAGGAACTTCAGCCGCGCCTTGTTGCGCAGCCGTCGGTAGCCGTGGTCGCGGAAGATCGAGGTGACCCCGTGCCACACGGCCGGGACGTCCTCGAGCGAGACCCACACGCCCAGGCGCTGGGCGAAGATCGGCTTGACGGAGAGACCACCGCCGACCCACAGGTCGAAGCCGGGGCCGAGCTCGGGGTGCACGACACCGACGAAGGAGATGTCGTTGATCTCGTGGGCGATGTCGAGCACGGGCGAGCCGGAGATCGCCGTCTTGTACTTGCGCGGGAGGTTGGAGAACTCCGGGCTGCCGATGTACTCGCGCTTGATGATGTCGAGGGCCGAGGACCCGTCGACGATCTCCGCCTTGTCGATACCGGCGACCGGCGAACCCAGCATGGTGCGCGGGCAGTCACCGCAGGCCTCGGTCGTCGAGAGACCGACCGACTCCAGACGACGCCATATCTCCGGGACGTCCTCGATGCGCACCCAGTGCAGCTGGATGTTCTGCCGGTCGGAGATGTCTGCGGTGTCGCGGGCGAACTCCGTGCTGATGCCGGCGATGACCCGCAGCTGCTCGGTGCTCAGGCGTCCGCCGTCGCTGCGCACGCGCATCATGAAGTACTCGTCGTCGAGGTCGTCCTCACCCGTGTGGGTGCCGTCCAGCCCCTGCTTGCGCTGGGTGTACAGGCCCCACCAGCGGAATCGACCGGTCAGGTCGTCCTTGGCGATCGACCCGAACCCGTCCCGCGCGTAGACCTCCTCGATCCGCGCACGCACGTTGAGGGCGTCGTCCTCCTGCTTGAACTCCTCGTTGTGGTTCAGCGGGGTGCGGTCGCCGTCGGCCCAGGCGCCGTTGGACTTGCTGCGGGTGGGGCGGGTCGTCACAGTCACCCGACCATGGTACGGCTGCACTTATGGAATGCATAACCGCACGTTATGCATCTCACCTGCTGGAGCGAGGCAGCCCTTAGTGGAGCCGGACTCAGGCGAGCGTGACCAGGTCGCGGTAGTCCGCGCTGTAGAAGTCCTCGACACCGTCGGGCAGCAGCAGGATCCGTTCGGGCTGCAGCGCGTCGACGGCGCCCTCGTCGTGGGTGACGAGGACGACAGCTCCCTTGAAGGTCGACAGCGCCCCGAGGATCTCCTCGCGGCTGGCCGGGTCGAGGTTGTTGGTCGGCTCGTCGAGCAGCAGGACGTTGGCGCTGGAGACGACGAGCAGGGCGAGCGACAGCCGCGTCTTCTCCCCGCCGGAGAGGACCCCGGCCGGCTTGTCGACGTCGTCACCGGTGAAGAGGAAGGAACCCAGGACCTTGCGCACGTCGGTCTCACCGAGGTCGGGCGCAGCCGACTTCATGTTCGCCAGGACAGAGCGGTCGACGTCGAGGTTCTCGTGCTCCTGGGCGTAGTAGCCCAGTTTGAGGCCGTGCCCGGGCTCGACCTGCCCGGTGTCGGGCGCATCGACCCCGGCAAGCATCCGCAGCAGCGTCGTCTTGCCGGCGCCGTTGAGACCGAGAACGACCACCTTGCTCCCCCGGTCGATCGCCAGGTCGACGTCGGTGAAGATCTCCAGGCTCCCGTAGGAGCGGGACAGACCAGAGGCACGAAGGGGGGTCCGCCCGCAGGGAGCCGGGTCCGGGAAGCGCAGCTTGGCCACGCGGTCCTGGGTCCGCTCCCCCTCGACGCCGGCGAGCATCCGCTCGGCGCGCTTGATCATCTGCTGTGCCGCCGTGGCCTTCGTCGCCTTGGCGCGCATCTTCTCGGCCTGGTCGAGCAGCGCGCCGGCCTTCTTCGTCGCGTTCTGCAGCTCGCGCTTGCGGCGCCGCTCATCGGTCTCCCGCTGCTGGAGGTAGTTCTTCCAGCCCATGTTGTACTGGTCGATCTCCTGGCGGTTGGCGTCGAGGTGGAAGACGCGGTTGACCACGACCTCGAGCAGCTCGACGTCGTGACTGATGATGATCAGCCCGCCCTTGTAGCTCTTCAGGTGGTCGCGCAGCCAACCGATCGAGTCCGCGTCGAGGTGGTTGGTCGGCTCGTCGAGCAGGAGGGTCTCGTTGCCGGAGAAGAGGATCCGGGCGAGCTCCACCCTTCGTCGTTGTCCACCGGAGAGCGTCTCGAGGCTCTGGTCCAGACGCGCCTCGTCGATGCCCAGGGCGGAGGCGATGCTCGCGGCCTCGGACTCGGCGGCGTACCCGCCGGCCGCCTCGAACTCCTCCTGGAGCCGGGCGAATCGGGCCATCGCCCGCTCCTGCGTGTCGGCGTCGGCGCTGGCCATCCGCTGCTCGGCGGTGCGGCGGTCGGTGACGATGCGGTCGAGACCACGTGCGGAGAGGATCCGTTGGCGTGCCGTGACGGTGAGGTCACCCGTGCGCGGGTCCTGCGGGAGGTAGCCGATGCCGCCGCTCGAGGTGACCGAGCCGGCCGCGGCCTGCCCCTCCCCCGCGAGCACCTTGGTCAGGGTCGTCTTGCCGGCGCCATTGCGCCCGACGAGGCCGACCCGGTCCCCCGCGGCCACGCGGAAGGAGGCGTCCTCGAGCAGGATCCGCGATCCCGCGCGCAGCTCGATGCCGCTGGCTGTGATCACGGGGGCTTCTCCTGCACGTACTGAGGGTCTGTCGCCGGTTAGTGTAAGTCGCAGTACCGCGGGTGACCGCATCCGTCCCGGTCCGCAGCCGGACCATCCTCGTGGAGGAGCGCCGATGAGCATCAACGACAACGCGTCACTCGACACCTCGCGCATGGGTGGTGGCGGCGGAGGTGGTGGCCGTGGCCCGGTCATCGCCGGTGGCGGTGGCATCGTCGGCGTGATCGTCCTGCTGATCTACATGTTCTTCGGTGGCGACCCGGGCGACCTGACCGGAGGACAGCCCCAGGAGACCGGTCAGGGCCAGAGCGACTCGCGTCTGGCGGAGAAGTGCACGACGGGCGCCGACGCGAAGCAGGACCGTGAGTGCCTGATGGTCCTGGGCGAGAACAGCCTGTACGACTTCTGGAACGACCAGCCGGACCTGGCCAAGGCCCTGCAGGACGCCGGTCAGGACTTCCGGGGACCCAACCGGGTCGTCGTGTACCAGGGCCAGACCCAGTCCCAGTGCGGCACGGCGAGCAACCAGGTCGGCCCCTTCTACTGCCCCGTCGACGAGCGGATCTTCATCGACACCGACTTCTTCGACATCATGGAGAGCCAGCTCGGCGCCGAGGACGGCGTCCTCGCCGAGCTCTACGTCCTCGCCCACGAGTACGGCCACCACATCCAGAACGTCTACGGCGTCCTCGACGAGGCGCAGAAGGATCCGCAGGGAGCCGACTCCGGCGCGGTGCGCGTGGAGCTCATGGCCGATTGCTTCGCCGGCATGTGGATCCAGCACGCGACCGAGACCAAGGACGCCAACGGAGAGGCCCTCATCACCGGCATCAGCGAGGCCGACGTCAAGAACGCCATGGGCGCCGCCAAGTCGGTCGGTGACGACGAGATCCAGAAGAAGTCCGGCGGCGGCGTCCAGCCCGAGGCCTGGACCCACGGCTCGGCCAAGGCCCGTCAGGCCTGGCTGCTGCGCGGCATGCAGGCGACGTCGGTCAACCAGTGCGACACCTTCGAGGTCAGCGACCCCAACAACATCTGACCGCCGCCGCCTGAGGAGGTCGCGCAGCAACCCTCTCGAAGGGCCGCTCCCGACGACGAGGGGGCGCGGGTGGCGGCGAGCGGCGGACGATGAGGTCGGCGCAGCATCAAGCCGAAGTCGAGAACGACAACGCCACCACCCCACCAACGAAGGACTTCGGCAGCGCGCCGCCCCTCATCGTCGGTCGCTCGCCCCAACAGGCCTCACCAGCCGGCGGGCGGACCCTCCAGCGCGATCCGCACCGCGCGGGCACGCCGCGCGGCGTCCTGCAGAACCGTCAGCCTCGGGTCCGGCAGGTCCCACAGCGCCCGGCGAGGCAGGGCGCGCAGGTGCGCGAGGCGGTCGTCGTCGAGGACCTGCTCGGCCATCCTGCGGTCGCCGCCGAGGACGAGCGCGTCCACGCTGCCGACGGGCAGATGGCGCACGGCGAGCTCGACCACCTTGCCGACGACCCCGTCGGCCTGGTTGCCACGGCGCCGGGCGTAGCGCTGCTGGCTCCACCCGCCCTTCTTCGTCTTGCCCTGCACGTACGCCGTGCCACAGGTGTGGGCGACGAGGTCGCCCCCTTCGTCACGGCCCACGGCATGACCGCCGCGGCGCACGAGGACGAGACCGACGCGCGCGTGGTCGAAGGGCTCCCCCGTCGCGGTCGTACCGTCGCCACCGGTGAGCACGAACGAGCCCGGCACGTCGGCGCGCGTGACGCCGTCGTGCCGGGCTGCGAAGCCGGCGACCCACCGGTCGAGGCGAGCCGGGTCGACCTCGACGGTGCGGGTCATCCGAGAGTGGCTCAGATGTTGAAGCCGAGGGCGCGCAGCTGCTCGCGCCCGTCGTCGGTGATCTTGTCCGGACCCCACGGCGGCATCCAGACCCAGTTGATCCGCGAGTCGGTGACGAGGTCGCTGAGGGCCTGGTCGACCTGGTCCTCGATGACGTCGGTCAGCGGGCACGCGGCCGAGGTGAGGGTCATGTCGATGACGGCGTGGTTCTGCGGGTCGACGGTGATGCCGTAGACGAGGCCGAGGTCGACGACGTTGATCCCCAGCTCGGGGTCGACGACGTCACGCAGCGCCTCCTCGACGTCCGCGACGTTGCTCGGGGTGGGGGCCTGTGCGGTCATGCGCTCTCTCCTTGGGAAGTGGTCGAGACGTCGACGCCGGCCCGGGCCAGCGCGTCGGTGAGGGCCATCCAGCCCAGCAGGGCGCACTTGACGCGCGCCGGGTACTGCGCGACACCGGCGAGGGCGACACCGTCGCCGATGACCTCCTCGTCGCCGGGGTCCTGGCCCCGGCTGGTGAGCATCTGGCGCATCGCCTCGTGGACGTCCATCGCCTCGTGGATGGTCTCGCCGGTGACCTCCTCGGCGAGGATGGACACGCTCGCCATGGAGATCGAGCAGCCCATCGCCTCGTAGGAGATGTCGGTGATGTGCGCCTCGGGGCCGGTGCCGTCGAGGTGCACGCGCAGCGTCACCTCGTCGCCACAGGTCGGGTTGACGTGGTGCACCTCGGCGGCCTCGCCCTCACGCAGGCCGTGGCCGACCTTGCGCTTGGAGTGGTCGAGGATCAGCTCCTGGTAGAGGTCCATCAGGCAGCACCCCGATCCACGCCGAAGATCTCCGGCACGCGGTCGAGCGCGGTGACGAGCGACTCGATCTCGGCCGGCGTGTTGTAGACGGCGAGCGAGGCGCGCGTGGTGGCAGCGACGCCGAAGGCGCGGTGCAGCGGCCACGCGCAGTGGTGGCCGACGCGCACGGCGACGCCCTGGTCGTCGAGGACCTGACCCACGTCGTGGGCATGGACCCCGTCGACGACGAAGGAGACGGCCGCGCCGCGGTGGACGGTGTCGGCCGGGCCGACGAGCCGCACCCACGGCCGCTGCGCGATCGCGTCGAGCAGCTGCGCGGTGAGGGCCTGCTCGTGCGCGGCGATGCGCTCCAGACCGATGTCACGGATCCAGCGCACGGCGGCACCGAGACCGATCGCCTGGCTGGTCATCGGCACGCCGGCCTCGAAGCGGGTGGGTGGGGGCGCGTAGGTGCTGCCCTCCATCCGCACGACCTCGATCATCGACCCGCCGGTGAGGAAGGCGGGCATCTGCTCGAGCAGGTCGTAGCGGCCCCACAGGACACCGATGCCGCTCGGGCCGTACATCTTGTGGCCGGAGAAGGCGAGCAGGTCGACACCGAGCTCGCGTACGTCGACCGGCAGGTGCGGCACCGACTGGCAGGCGTCGAGCACGGTGATCGCGCCGACGGACTGCGCCGCCGCGACGAGACGCGGCACGTCGCTCACGGCACCGAGCACGTTGGAGGCGTGAGTGAAGGCCATGACCTTGGTCCGGTCGGTGACGAGCTCGTCGAGCTGGTCGAGGTCGAGGCGGCCCCCCTCGGTCACGCCGATCCAGCGGAGCGTGGCGCCGGTGCGACGGCACAGCTCCTGCCACGGCACGAGGTTGGCGTGGTGCTCGGCCTCGGTGATCAGCACCTCGTCGCCCTCGCCGAGACGAAGGGGGGACCCCGGCTCGGCGTTGGAGAAGGCGTAGGCCGCGAGGTTGAGCGCCTCGGTGGCGTTCTTGGTGAAGACGACCTCGCGCTCCTCGGCACCGATCAGCGCCGCGATGTCGGCCCGCGCACCCTCATAGGCCTCAGTGGCCTCCTCGGACAGCGCGTGCGCGCCGCGGTGGGGTGCCGAGTTGGCCGTGACGAGGAAGTCCCGCTCGGCGTCGAGCACGGCCAGCGGCTTGTGCGAGGTGGCGCCGGAGTCGAGGTAGACGAGCGGCTTGCCCCCGCGCACGGTGCGCTCGAGGATCGGGAACTGATCGCGGATCGCGGTCAGCTCACCCTCGGGGATCAGCTGCGGCGTCATGGTCAGGCCCCTGCGGTCGTGGCGGGCTCCCCCGTCGCGATGAACCGGTCGTAGCCCTCGGACTCGAGGCGGTCGGCCAGCTCGGGGCCACCCTCCTCGGCGATCCGGCCGTCGACGAAGACGTGGACGAACTGCGGCTTGATGTAGCGCAGGATCCGCGTGTAGTGCGTGATGAGCAGGACGCCGGCGCCGGTGGACTCCTTGGCGCGGTTGACGCCCTCGGAGACGACGCGAAGGGCGTCGACGTCGAGACCGGAGTCGGTCTCGTCGAGGACGGCGAACTTCGGCTTGAGCAGCTCCATCTGGAGGATCTCGTGGCGCTTCTTCTCACCGCCGGAGAAGCCCTCGTTGACGTTGCGCTCGGCGAAGGAGGCGTCCATGCGCAGCTCCTCCATGGTGCCGCGGACCTCCTTGACCCAGGTGCGCAGCTTGGGGGCCTCGCCGTCGATGGCGGTCTTGGCGGTGCGCAGGAAGTTGCTCACCGTGACGCCGGGGACCTCGACGGGGTACTGCATCGCGAGGAACAGGCCCGCGCGGGCGCGCTCGTCGACGGACATCGACAGCACGTCCTCCCCGTCGAGGGTGACCTCGCCGGAGGTGACGGTGTACTTCGGGTGCCCGGCGATGGAGTAGGCCAGGGTGGACTTGCCGGACCCGTTGGGGCCCATGATCGCGTGCGTCTCACCGGAGTTGATGGTGAGGGTGACGCCCTTGAGGATCTCCTTGGGGCCGTCCTCGGTCTCGACGCTGACGTGCAGGTCCTTGATTGCGAGCGTTGCCATGTCTGTCTTCTTCCTTGACGTGTGGGGGGTCAGTCGGCCAGGGCGACGAGCACGTCGCCGTCGTCGGTCACCTGGACCGTGTGGACCGCGACCGGGACGGTCGCCGGCAGGCCGGTGGGGCGGCCGGAGACGAGGTCGAAGCGCGAGCCGTGCAGCCAGCACTCGATGGTGCAGCCGTCGACCTCGCCCTCCGAGAGGGAGACCTTGCCGTGGGTGCACTCGTCGTCGATCGCGTGGACGCCACCGTCCTCGGTGCGCACGATCGCGATGATCCGACCGGACAGGTCGGCCTTGGCAGCCTCCCCCACGGTCAGCTCGTCGAGGCTGCACACCCGGACGAAGTCGGGCTGGGCGACGGCGCTCATGCCGCGCCCCCTTCGAGCTCGACGTCGATCGCGGCCATGATGCGCTCGCTGATCTCAGGGTCACCGATGCGCTGGAC
The DNA here is from genome assembly GCF_001570945.1 of Janibacter anophelis NBRC 107843. Taxonomy (GTDB): domain Bacteria; phylum Actinomycetota; class Actinomycetes; order Actinomycetales; family Dermatophilaceae; genus Janibacter; species Janibacter anophelis. The sequence goes on along the minus strand of NZ_BCSQ01000023.1, from coordinate 33,048 downwards.
GATGCTGTTGAAGAAGCCGCGCACGACGAGGCGACGGGCCTCGTCCTCGGGGACGCCGCGCGACTGCAGGTAGAACAGCTGCAGGTCGTCGAAGCGGCCGGTCGTCGACGCGTGGCCGGCACCGACGATCTCGCCGGTCTCGATCTCGAGGTTGGGGACCGAGTCGGCGCGCGCACCGTCGGTCAGCACGAGGTTGCGGTTGAGCTCGTAGGTCTCGGTGCCCTCGGCCGCGGCGCGGATGAGGACGTCGCCCACCCAGACGGTGTGCGCGGTCTCGCCCTGCAGGGCGCCCTTGTACTCGACATTGCTCGTGCAGTGCGGCGCCTCGTGGTCGACGAAGAGCCGGTGCTCCAGGTGCTGCCCCGCGTCGGCGAAGTAGACACCGAAGGCCTCGAAGGACCCGCCCGGGCCCGCGTAGGAGGCATTGGTGTTGATCCGCACGATGCCGCCGCCGATGGTGATGGCGATGTGGCGCACGCTGGCGTCGCGGCCGACGACGACGTCGTGCTGGCCCAGGTGGTGCGCGTCGTCCTCCCAGTCCTGCAGGGAGACGATCGTCAGCTGCGAGCTGTCGCCGGCGACGACCGACAGCAGCTCGGTGTAGTCCGTCGTGCCGGTGTGCTCGACGACGAGCGTCGCCTTGGCGAAGGCGCCGACGCGGACGAGGTGGTGGGCGCGCACCGTCTCGCGGGTCGCCCCGTGCAGGCGGATGCGCACCGGCTCGGCGATCTCGGCCTCGGCGGGGACGTCGAGGACGACGACCTCTTCGCCGCTCGCGGCGACGGCCGCGGACCGGTCGGCCGGCAGCGGCGCACCGGCGGCGCGGGCCTCGTCGGCGGACACGACCGAGCGGGTCACCCCGGTCGGCAGGTCGTGCGTGACGTCGAGCTGCGCGCTGCCCGCTGCGTCGGAGAAGAGGTCGCCCAGCTCACCGACGGGCGTGAAGCGCCAGTCCTCCTCGCGCCCGGTGGGGACGGGGAAGTCGGCGACCTGCCAGGAGCGGGTGCGCTCGGCACGGGACTGGTCCGGGACCAGCGTCTCCGCGGAGTGGGTGTGGGCCTTGGGGCCCGAGTCAGCCAGAAGGCTCATCAGCCGACGGCTCCTTCCATCTGGAGTTCGATGAGGCGGTTGAGCTCGAGGGCGTACTCCATCGGCAGCTCGCGCGCGATGGGCTCGACGAAGCCACGCACGATCATCGCCATGGCCTCCTCCTCGCTCATGCCGCGGGACATGAGGTAGAAGAGCTGGTCCGCCGACACCTTGGAGACGGTCGCCTCGTGGCCCATCTGCACGTCGTCCTCGCGGACGTCGACGTAAGGGTAGGTGTCGGAGCGGCTGATCGTGTCGACGAGCAGCGCGTCGCAGACGACGGAGGACTTGCTGTTGGTCGCGCCCTCGAGGACCTGGACGAGGCCCCGGTAGGAGGTGCGACCGCCACCGCGCGCGACCGACTTCGAGACGATCGAGCTCGAGGTGTTGGGGGCCGCGTGGACCATCTTGGCCCCGGCGTCCTGGTGCTGGCCCTCGCCGGCGAAGGCGATCGAGAGGGTCTCGCCCTTCGCGTGCTCACCGAGGAGGAAGCACGCGGGGTACTTCATCGTCACCTTGGAGCCGATGTTGCCGTCGACCCACTCCATCGTGCCGCCCTCGGCGACCGTGGTGCGCTTGGTGACGAGGTTGTAGACGTTGTTCGACCAGTTCTGGATCGTCGTGTAGCGCACGCGGGCGTTCTTCTTCACGACGATCTCGACGACGGCGCTGTGCAGCGAGTCGGTCTTGTAGATCGGCGCGGTGCAGCCCTCGACGTAGTGCACGTACGAGCCCTCGTCGGCGATGATCAGCGTCCGCTCGAACTGGCCCATGTTCTCGGTGTTGATCCGGAAGTAGGCCTGCAGCGGGATGTCGACGTGCACACCCGGCGGGACGTAGATGAAGGAGCCACCCGACCACACGGCGGTGTTGAGCGCGGCGAACTTGTTGTCACCGGCCGGGATGACGGTGCCGAAGTACTCGCGGAAGAGGTCCTCGTGCTCGCGCAGGCCGGTGTCGGTGTCGACGAAGATGACGCCCTTCTCCTCCAGGTCCTCGCGGATCTGGTGGTAGACGACCTCGGACTCGTACTGGGCGGCGACGCCGGCGACGAGGCGCTGCTTCTCCGCCTCGGGGATGCCGAGCTTGTCGTAGGTGTTCTTGATGTCCTCGGGCAGGTCCTCCCAGGAGGTCGCCTGCTTCTCCGTGGACTTCACGAAGTACTTGATGTTCTGGAAGTCGATGCCGGTGAGGTCGCTGCCCCAGCTCGGCATGGGCTTCTTGTCGAACAGCCGCAGCGACTTCAGGCGCAGGTCACGCATCCACTGGGGCTCACCCTTGCGGTCGGAGATGTCGGTGACGACGTCCTCGTTGAGGCCGCGCTTGGCGCTGGCACCGGCCGAGTCGGCGTCCGACCAGCCGTACTCGTAGCGGCCGATGTCCTTGAGCCCTGGGTTGAGCTCTTCGATGTTGGTGCTCATCGGGTGGACCTCTCTGTGTCGGGTCGCGCCCCCGGGGTGGGGACGAAGGTGGTGCAGACGTGATCGCCCTGGGCCAGGGTGGCCAGGCGTTGGACATGGACGCCGAGGAGCCGGCTGAAGGCATCGGTCTCGGCCTCGCACAGCTCGGGGAACTCCGCGGCGACGTGCTGCACCGGGCAGTGGCCCTGGCACAGCTGGAGGCCGACGACGACGTCGTCGCCGACCGTGCGGGCGCTGGCAGCGTAGCCCTCGGTGCGAAGGGCGTCGACGAGGGCCTCGGTCCGCGCCCGGGGGTCGTCGCCCGCTGCCTCGATCTGGGGGGCGCAGCGCTCCTCGAGCGCGCGGATGCGCTGGTCGGCGAAGGCGCGCACGGCGTCCTCGCCGCCGGTCTGGCGCACGAATCGCATGGCCTCGGCCGCGAGCTCGTCGTAGTCGGCGGTCAGGCGCTCGTGACCGGAATCACCGACGACCCACTCCCGGGCCGGACGTCCGCGGCCACGCTTGCCGGCGTGCGGGGCGCGGCTGGTCACCGCGCCGGTCTCGGCGAGTTGGTCGAGGTGGCGGCGCACGCCGGTGGCGGTCAGCCCGAGCTCCGCGGCGAGATCGGCCGCGGTGATCGGCCCCTGCTCGCTGATGAGGGCCAGGACGCGGTCCCGCGTGCGCGCGTCACGCATGGCGTCGTCGGGGACCGACGGCGCCTTGGCGGCTCGCGGGGAAATAACCACACATCCATGTTACGTAATTGAGCCAATTGCACAACAAAGGTCGTCCTAACCCGATCTCCGGGCGCTGGCGCACGGGAGGGGCGCGGCCCGGGACCGCGTCAGCGGACCCCGCCAGCGCATCTGATCGAGCATGAGGAGGCTCCGGGACCGCGTCAGCGGGGCCGGAGACTCCCGCCTAGACTCGCCTCTCGTGACCCGTGCCGTCGTCGTGGAGGACCTGTGCCGCGTCTTCGGCGAGACCCGCGCCGTCGACGGGGCCTCGTGGGCTGCCTCCAGCGGTGAGATCACCTGCGTCCTCGGGCCCAACGGCGCCGGCAAGACGACGACCATCGAGTGCCTCGAGGGGCTGCAACGACCCGACTCCGGAACCTGCCGCGTCCTCGGGACCGACCCCTGGCAGGCCGGCGCCGACCACCGGGCCCGCGTCGGCGTCATGCTCCAGGACGGCGGCCTGCCCCAGAGCGTCTCGGCGGCACGACTGCTCACCCACCTGCAACGGCTCTACCGCACCGAACGCTCACGTGAGCTCATCGACCGACTGGACATCGCCCCCTTCGCCCGGACGCCGGTGCGCCGCCTGAGTGGCGGCCAACGCCAGCGCGTGGCGCTCGCGGCCGCCCTCCTCGGCGACCCGGAGGTCGCCTTCCTCGACGAGCCGACCGCCGGTCTGGACCCGCACGCGCGTCTGGCCGTGTGGGAGCTGATCCGTGAGCGGCGCGACGCGGGGGTGGCGCTGGTCGTCACCACCCACGGCTTCGACGAGGCCGAGCGCCTCGCCGACCGGGTCGTCATCCTCGACCGGGGGCGGGTGGTCGCCGACGGCACCCCGGGGGCGATCGCCGGGGAGGGGCGGCTCGAGGACGCCTACTTCGCGCTGACCGGAGGACCCCGTGGCCGCTGACACCGCCCTCTCCCCCACCCAGCCGCAGGGCCGGCGGGTGCTCGCCCAGGCCCGCTTCGAGGCGGCGATCCTCGCGCGCAACGGCGAGCAGCTGCTCGTCTCCCTCGTCCTCCCCGCGCTCGCGATGGTCGCCCTCATCGCCTCGTCCTACCCTGCGCTCCCCGAGCCGCGGGTGGCCCTCGTCGTCCCGGGCGTCCTCGCCCTCGCCGTCGTCTCCACCGCCTTCACCGGGCAGGCCATCCAGACCGGCTTCGACCGCCGGTACGGCGTCCTGCGCTTCCTCGCAACGACGCCCGTCGGCACCGACGGCCTGCTCGCCGGCAAGGCCGTGGCCGTCGCCGGGGTCGCCGCCGTCCAGCTCCTCGTGCTCGGCGCGCTGGGGCTCGCCCTCGGCTGGCGACCCGATCCGCTGGGTCTGCTCACGGCTCCCGTGACCGCCGTGCTGGGCGTCTGGGTCTTCGTCGCGCTCGCCCTGCTCCTGGCCGGCCTGATGCGGGCCGAGGCGGTCCTCGCCGTGGCCAACCTCGTGTGGGTGCTCCTCGCCGGCCTCGGTGGGCTGCTCCTGCCGGGCGACACCGTCGCCGGGCTGGGCCCGGTCGTGCGGTGGCTGCCCTCCGGCGCGCTCGGCGACGCCTTCCGTGACGGGATGACCGGGGCGGCCGTGCCGCTGCTGCAGTGGGCGGTCCTCATCGTGTGGGGCGCGCTGCTCAGCCTCGCGGTGGTGCGCACGTTCCGCTGGCGGGACTGACCCCCTTCGCCCCCGTGGTCAGGACGAGCGCGGCTACGACATACCGTAGTGGGGTGCCAACGCCCCCCTCCTCGACAGTCCGCACCTGGCTGCCCCGCCTGCTCCTGCTCAACCTCGTCGTCGAGGTCGGCATCGTCGTCACCGGCGGGCTCGTCCGCCTCACCGGCTCGGGCCTGGGCTGCCCGACGTGGCCCGAGTGCGTCCCCGGCTCGTACGTGCCGACGCACGAGCAGGAGGAGGGCATCCACAAGCTCATCGAGTTCGGCAACCGCACGCTCACCGGCCTGCTCGGGTTCGTGGCCCTGGCGCTGCTCATCGCCCTGTACCGCAAGGCCAGGGAACGTCGGGAGCTGATCCTCGGCACGTGGGTCGTCATGGTCGGCATCGCGGCCCAGGCCATCGTCGGGGGCATCACCGTCCTCACCGGGCTCAACCCGTGGATCGTCGCCTTCCACTTCATGTGCTCGATGGCCCTCATCGCCGTCTCCGCGTGGCTGTACTGGCGCTGGTACCAGCCACCCGGGCGGACACACTCGCTCCTGCACCCGCTGGTCGCGCGCCTGCAGTGGCTGCTCGCCGCGGTCGCAGTCGTCGTCCTCGCGCTCGGCACCGTCGTCACCGGCTCCGGCCCGCACTCTGGCGATGCCGAGACCCCAGCACGCACCGGCTTCGACCCCCGCACCATCTCCTGGCTGCACGCCGACGCCGTGATGCTCTTCGTCGGGATCGTCGTCGCCGTCTGGCTCGGCGCCCGCCTCACCGAACGCGCCTCCGGCCCCGCCCGCGCCTGGTGGCTCGTGCTCATGGTGACCCTCGCGCAGGGCCTCATCGGCTACGTGCAGTACCTCACCAAGCTCCCCGAGGTCCTCGTCCTCGCGCACATGCTCGGTGCCAGCCTGCTCGTCGTGGTGATCGTGCGGGCCATGGTGCTCTCTCGGGCGCCCGGGGCCGCTCCCGCTGACTGAGTCTCGGCTGGCTGAGACGTCCGCACTCAACTTCGCTGGGCCGGTCCGGGCGGCGCGTGGCAAGACGGCTTCGCTGGGCCGAAGTCCCTTCGTCTCGTGGACCCCTCACGTCGGTTCCATCGGACTTCGGCTTGATTCGCTCAGCCGCCTTCCCGCGCGCCCTCCTGTCGGTCACCTCGGTCGTGGGTCGGGTCCGTCCGCCGAGCACGTGGAGCGCAACCACCCGAGCCTCGTCCCCCGGGCCGGGAAACCTTGTCTGGGCCGGGTTGGCACGTCTGGGCCGGGTCGTGTCCCGGCCGACACCGGCCAAGCCGGCCCGCCGGGGATTTCCCGGCTCGCTCGTGGGGCCGACCACGGACCACCGGCGGACGAAGGGGGTGGGTCGGCGCGACTCAAGGAACATGCGCCGCTGCGCGACCAAGGTCACGCTGGACGATCAATGGCGGCGCATGTTCCCCAGCGCCGGCCTGCCCCCTTCGGCAGCGATGGGTACGAGACCGACCCGACAACGCGGGGCCCGCGACCAACCCGACGACGCGGGTCGTGCAGGACCGAAGACCTACGCGAGCCCGGGCAGCGGGAAGTGCAGGAGCGGGTCGATCGCGACGCCGAGGAAGAGCAGGGTCACGTAGGTGATCGAGAAGTGGAACAGGCGCATCGGCTTGAGCACGGACTGCTTGGTCTCGCCGCGCTTTGCCATCGTGAGCAGCCGGTGCGCCTCGGCGACGAAGAGCCCCCCGGAGACGAGGGCGGCCACGACGTAGACCCAGCCCATGTCGGCGACGGGGACGAGGGCGAGCGAGCAGGCGACCATGACCCAGGAGTAGGCGACGATCTGGCGCGCGACGGTTGTCATCTGCTCGACGACGGGGAGCATCGGGACGCCGGCGCGGGCGTAGTCGTCGGTGAAGCTCATCGACAGCGGCCAGTAGTGCGGCGGCGTCCAGAAGAAGATCACGAGGAAGAGGATGATCGCGGGCCAGCCGACGGAGTTGGTCACGGCGGACCAGCCGATGAGCGTGGGCATGCAGCCGGCGATGCCGCCCCAGACGATGTTCTGCGGCGTACGACGCTTGAGGATCATCGTGTAGCCGACGGCGTACAGCAGGACCGCGGCGAGCGAGAGCATGGCCGACAGCGGGTTGACCAGGAGCCACAGCCAGGCCGTCGACAGCGCCGTGAGGACGAACGCGAAGATCAGGGCACCGCGCGGGGTGGCCTCGCCGGTGACGAGCGGCCGGTTCTGCGTGCGGCCCATCTGGGCGTCGATGTCACGGTCGTAGACCATGTTGAACGTGTTGGCTGCCCCGGCGCTCAGGCTGCCACCGACGAGGGTGAGCACGATGAGCGTGAGGGAGGGGACGCCGCGCTGGGCGAGGAACATCACCGGGACCGTCGTCACGAGGAGCAGCTCGATGATCCGAGGCTTCGTCAGCGCGACGTACGCACGCACGGTGCGACGCCACGGGCGGGTCGCCGGCGACAGCTCGCGCGTCGACTCGAGAGTGGTCACGGACTGCCTTTGCCGAAGGGGTGGGGTCGGGTCCGCGCAGGACGCGGACCGTGGCCCCACTCTACCCGTGTCGCACCGCCGCTCGGGCCCCGCCCCACGCGGCGTCGCACACATCGGCTCGCGCACTAGTGTGGTCGTGAGCACGTACGCCTCCGCAGCAGAAAGGTCCTCCGTGAGCACGGACACCGACACCTCCCCCAAGGCTCCCGCGAAGAAGGCAGCCGGTTCCGCTGCCCCGAAGGGCACCACCCGCACCGTGGCCTCCGCGAACCCCGGGGGCAGCGCCGGGACGTCGTCCCGCTCGAAGGACCTGCCGATGCCGGTCGCGAAGAAGGCCGGGTGGAAGGACCTCGACGTCCGCGCCGTCGACACCGGCCGGCTGCTGGCCGCCGACGCCGTACAGGAGTGCGGCAGCGGCCACCCGGGCACCGCGATGAGCCTCTCCCCCGTCGCCTACCTGCTCTACCAGCAGGTCATGACGCACGACCCGTCCGACCCCACGTGGCTGGGTCGGGACCGCTTCGTCCTGTCCGTCGGTCACTCCTCGCTCACCCAGTACGTGCAGCTCTTCCTCTCCGGCTACGGCATGGAGCTGAGCGACCTCAAGGCGCTGCGCACGTGGGGCTCCCTCACCCCCGGGCACCCCGAGGTCCACCACACCCCCGGCGTCGAGATCACCACCGGCCCCCTCGGGTCGGGACTGGCCTCCGCCACGGGCATGGCGATGGCCCAGCGCCGCCAGCGCGGCCTCTTCGACCCCGAGGCCAAGGCGGGCACCTCCCCCTTCGACCACACGATCTGGTGCCTCGCCTCCGACGGCGACATGCAGGAGGGCGTTTCCGCGGAGGCGGGCTCGTTGGCCGGCCACCAGGAGCTCGGCCACCTCAACGTCATCTACGACGCCAACCAGATCTCCATCGAGGACGACACCGACATCGCCTTCAGCGAGGACGTGGGTGCGCGGTACCGGGCATACGGCTGGGAGGTCATCGACGTCGACTGGCGCAAGACCGGTGACGGCAACGCCTACGTCGAGGACATCGACGCCCTGTACGCCGCGACCCAGCAGGCGAAGAAGAACACCTCGGCACCGACCCTCATCGTGCTGCACACGATCATCGCGTGGCCCGCCCCCACCAAGCAGGACACCGGGGCCTCCCACGGCTCCGCGCTCGGCGAGGACGAGGTCGCCGCGACCAAGGAGCTGCTCGGCTTCGACCCGAAGAAGTCCTTCGCCGTCGAGAAGGCCGTGCTCGAGCACACCCGCGCGGTCAAGAAGCGCGGCAAAACCGCCCGCAAGGAGTGGGACACGAGCTTCGCCGCCTGGCGCAAGGCCAACCCCGAGCGTGCCGAGCTGCTCGACCGGATCGTCGCGGGCAACGTGCCGGCCGGCCTCGACAAGGCCCTGCCGACCTTCCCCGCCGACGCCAAGGGGATGGCGACGCGTGCCGCCTCGGGCAAGGTCCTGTCCGCCCTCGCGGACGTCATGCCAGAGCTGTGGGGCGGCTCGGCCGACCTCGCCGGCTCCAACAACACGACGATGGACGGCCAGCCCTCCTTCGTGCCCAAGAGCAAGCAGACGGACACGTGGAAGGGCGACCAGTACGGCCGCACGCTCCACTTCGGCATCCGTGAGAACGGCATGGGCATGGCGATGAACGGCATCGCCCTCGAGGGCCTCACCCGGGTCTACGGCGGCACCTTCCTCGTGTTCTCCGACTACATGCGCCCGGCCGTGCGCCTCGCCGCGCTGCAGCAGCTGCCGGTCACGTACGTGTGGACGCACGACTCGATCGGGCTCGGCGAGGACGGACCGACCCACCAGCCGATCGAGCACCTCGCCGCGCTGCGCGCGATGCCGGGTCTGGACGTCGTCCGCCCGGCCGACGCCAACGAGGTCAGCGTGTGCTGGGGCCAGGTCCTCAAGAACGCGTCGACCGCGGCGCTCGCCCTCTCCCGCCAGGGCACCCCGGTCATCGACCGGAGCGAGCACGCGGCGGCGAAGGGGGCGGCCAAGGGCGCCTACGTCCTCGCCGAGTCGAGCACGGAGGTCCCCGACGTCATCCTCGTCGCGACGGGCACCGAGGTGGCCGTCGCCCTCGAGGCGCGCACCACGCTGGAGAAGGCGAAGATCGGCACCCGCGTCGTCTCCATGCCGTGCCGCGAGTGGTTCGACGAGCAGAGCAAGGCCTACAAGGAAAAAGTCCTGCCGGCTGCCGTCAAGGCGCGCGTGTCCGTCGAGGCCGCGACCCCCTTCGGCTGGCGGGAGATCGTCGGCGACGCCGGCGAGAGCGTCGGGATCGACCACTTCGGCGCCTCCGCGGACGCGGGGACCCTGTACGACAAGTTCGGCATCACGCCCGCTGCCGTCGTCAAGGCGGCCAAGGCGTCCATCAAGAACGCGAAGGGATGATCGACATGGCCCAACTGCCCACCGCCCCTCCCCCGATCGCCGCGCTGCGCGAGGCCGGCGTCTCGGTCTGGCTCGACGACCTCAGCCGTGAGCGCCTGCGCTCGGGCAACCTGCAGGAGCTCATCGACACGACCGGCATCGTCGGCGTGACGACCAACCCCTCGATCTTCCAGGCCGCCCTGGCCGACGGCGACGCCTACACCGAGCAGCTGACCCAGCTCGCCGGTGAGGGCAAGGACGTCGACGAGGTCGTCTTCACCCTGACGACCGACGACGTGCGGGAGGCGTGCGACCTCTTCGCGCCCGTGTACGAGGCGACCGACGGGGTCGACGGCCGGGTCTCGATCGAGGTCGACCCGCGCCTGGCCCACGACGCCGAGCGCACCGCGGTCGTGGCCAAGGAGCTGGCCGAGGCGGTCGACCGGCCGCAGGTCTACATCAAGATCCCCGCGACCGAGGCCGGCCTGCCCGCGATCACCCGCACCCTCGCCGAGGGCATCAGCGTCAACGTCACGCTGATCTTCAGCCTCGAGCGCTACCGCGCGGTGATGAATGCCTTCGTCGAGGGCATCGAGCAGGCGCTGGCGGCCGGCAAGGACATCTCGAAGATCCACTCGGTGGCCTCCTTCTTCGTCTCCCGCGTCGACACCGAGATCGACGGCCGGCTCGACGAGATCGGCACCGACGAGGCCGCCGCCCTGCGCGGCAAGGCCGGCCTGGCCAATGCCCGACTCGCCTACCAGGCCTACGAGGAGGTCTTCGCCACGCCGAGGTGGCAGCGTCTCGAGGGCGAAGGGGGGCGCCGCCAGCGTCCGCTGTGGGCCTCCACGGGCGTCAAGGACCCGGCCTACCCCGACACGCTGTACGTCACCGAGCTCGTCGCGGACAACACCGTCAACACCATGCCGGAGAAGACGCTCGACGCGACGATCGACCACGGCGAGATCACCGGCGACACGATCACCGGCGGCTACGACGAGGCGCAGCAGGTGCTCGACGACCTCGACCGCCTCGGGATCAGCTACACCGACGTGACCGCCAAGCTCGAGCGCGAGGGCGTCGACAAGTTCGAGAAGGCGTGGGGCGAGCTGCTCGAGGGCGTCAGCGCCGAGCTGTCCAAGGTCTCCTGATGATGAGCCTGTCCGTCGCTGCCGCGGGCGCGGCCGCCGATGCCGTCGCCGCCCACGTCCCTGCCCTGGTCACCGACCGGGTGGCCAGTCGGATCTTCGCCCAGGACCCCACCCTCTGGGGGACGGCTGCCGAGGAGGAGGCCGCGAAGAGGCTGTCGTGGGTGGGTCTCGCACGCACCTCCCGCCACCTCGTCGGCGAGGTCTCGGCGCTGCGTGACCAGCTGCGCGAGCAGGGCGTCGACCGCGTCGTGCTCTGCGGCATGGGCGGATCGTCACTCGCCCCCGAGGTCATCTGCGCGACCGAGGGTGTGCCGCTCGTCGTCCTCGACTCGAGCCACCCCGACGTCGTGCGCGGTGCCACCGCCGACCTCGAGCGCACCGTCGTGGTCGTCTCCAGCAAGTCCGGCTCCACGGTCGAGACCGACAGCCAGCGACGCGTCTTCGAGCAGGCGTTCACGGACGCGGGCATCGACCCGGCGACGCGCATCGTCGTCGTCACCGACCCGGGCAGCCCGCTCGAGGAGGATGCCCGGGCCAAGGGCCAGCGGGTCGTCACAGCCGACCCGCAGGTGGGTGGACGCTACTCGGCCCTGACCGCCTTCGGCCTGGTCCCCTCGGGCCTGGCCGGCGCGGACATCGAGGCCCTGCTCGACGACGCCGAGTCGGTCGCCGACCTGCTCGCCGAGGACGACGACGCCAACCCCGCCCTGCGCCTGGGGGCGGCCATGGCGGGCACCGAGCCCCTGCGCGACAAGCTCTACCTCGTCGACCACGGCACCGAGGCCAAGGGCCTCGGCGACTGGGCCGAGCAGCTCATCGCCGAGTCCACCGGCAAGGGGGGCACCGGCCTGCTGCCCGTCGTCCTCGACTCCCCCGGTGGCAGCGACGTGCCCCGGGACGCGACGATCGCCCGTCTCGTCCCCACCGACGGGGACGAGTCCGAGCCGGCGGCACCGTCCACGGTCGATGTCGGCGGCTCCCTCGGGGCGCAGTTCCTGCTCTGGGAGACCGCGACGGCCGTGGCCGGTCGGCTCCTCGGGATCAACCCCTTCGACCAGCCCGACGTCGAGAGTGCCAAGCAGGCCGCCCGTGACCTGATGTCCGGTGACGCGGGCACGCAGTCGGACGCCGGTGTCACCGACGGCCCGGTGACGATCAGCCACCTCGGTGGTGACTGGATCGGTGGGGCGACCACCGTCGCCGACGCCGTGGCCGCTCTCCTCGGGCAGCTCGACCCCGAGCACGGCTACGTCGCGGTCATGGCCTACCTCGACCGGGAGGGCGATGCCCCCTTCGCCGAGGTCGCCGACGCCCTCGCGGAGCGCGTGCACCGGCCGGTGACCTTCGGCTGGGGTCCGCGCTTCCTGCACTCGACCGGCCAGTACCACAAGGGTGGACCGGCCACCGGTGTCTACGTTCAGGTGACCGAGGAGCCGCAGCAGGACCTCGCGGTCCCGGGGCGGGACTTCACCCTCGGCGAGTTCATCGCGGCCCAGGCCGGCGGCGACGCGCAGGTGCTCGCCGACCACGGTCGACCGGTGCTCGTGCTGCACCTCACCGACCACGAGGCCGGTCTGGCCCGGGTCACCGAGGCGCTGCGAGGTGGCCACGCATGAGCCCGGCGCGCGTCACCGCCGACTCCAACCCGCTGCGCGACCCGCGGGACAAACGGCTGCCGCGTATTGCCGGCCCGTGCAGCCTCGTGCTCTTCGGCGTGACGGGTGACCTCGCCCGCAAGAAGCTCATGCCGGCGGTCTACGACCTGGCCAACCGGGGGCTGCTGCCACCGGGCTTCTCGCTCGTGGGCTTCGCCCGACGGGACTGGGCCGACCAGGACTTCGGCAAGGTCGTCTACGACGCGGTCCGCGAGCACGCGCGCACCCCCTTCCGCGAGGAGGTGTGGCGCAGCCTGTCCGAGGGCTTCCGGTTCGTCCCCGGCACCTTCGACGACGACGCCGCCTTCGACCTGCTCGCGCAGACGGTGCGCGAGCTGGACGAGCAGCGGGGCACCGGCGGCAACCACGCGTTCTACCTGTCGATCCCGCCCGGCTTCTTCTCCACGGTCTGCCAGCAGCTGCAGCGCTCGGGCCTGGCCACGAGCGATGACGACTCGTGGCGCCGGGTCGTCATCGAGAAGCCCTTCGGCCACGACCTCGAGAGCGCCCAGGAGCTCAACGCGATCGTCGAGGAGGTCTTCCCGCCGGACGCGATCTTCCGCATCGACCACTACCTCGGCAAGGAGACGGTGCAGAACCTGCTCGCACTGCGCTTCGCCAACCAGATGTTCGAGCCGGTGTGGAACAGCCACTACGTCGACCACGTGCAGATCACCATGGCCGAGGACATCGGCATCGGAGGCCGGGCCGGGTACTACGACGGCATCGGGGCTGCCCGCGACGTCATCCAGAACCACCTGCTACAGCTGCTCGCCCTCACCGCCATGGAGGAGCCGACGAGCTTCGCCGCCGCGGCGCTGCGCACGGAGAAGGAGAAGGTCCTCGAATCGGTGCGCCTGCCCGCGGACCTGGGTCGCAGCACGGTGCGCGGGCAGTACGCGGCCGGATGGCAGGGCGGCGACAAGGTCATCGGGTACCTCGACGAGGACGGGGTCGCCGACGGCTCGACGACGGAGACGTACGCCGCGATGCGCCTGGACATCGACACGCGTCGTTGGGCCGGCGTCCCCTTCTACCTGCGTACGGGCAAGCGGCTCGGGCGACGGGTGACCGAGATCGCGGTCGTCTTCAAGCGCGCCCCGCACCTGCCCTTCACCGACACAGAGACCGAGGAGCTCGGGCAGAACGCGGTCGTCATCCGCGTCCAGCCGGACGAAGGGGTGACCATGCGCTTCGGCGCGAAGGTCCCGGGCAACCAGATGGAGGTGCGCGACGTGACGATGGACTTCGGCTACGGGCGCGCCTTCACCGAGTCCAGCCCGGAGGCGTACGAGCGGCTCATCCTCGACGTCCTGCTCGGCGACCCGCCGTTGTTCCCGCGCCACGAGGAGGTCGAGCTGTCCTGGCGGATCCTCGACCCCATCGAGCGCTTCTGGAGCAAGCAGAAGGGGGCGGTCGAGCAGTACCCCGCCGGCACCTGGGGCCCGGCGGCAGCCGACGCGATGATGCAGCGTGATGGACGCACCTGGAGGATGCCGTGATCGTCGACCTGCCCAGCGCCAGCACCTCGCTCGTCAGCCAGCGACTCATCGAGATCCGCGAGGACGTCGGGGCCATGGCCCTCAGCCGGGTCCTCACCCTCGTCGTGGTCGTCCCCGAGGACGATGCCGAGGACGCGCTGGCCGTGGCCAACTCGGCGAGCCACCAGCACCCGGCGCGGATCATCTGCGTCATCCTCGCCAATGCCCGCGGCAAGGCGCGCCTCGACGCCCAGATCCGGGTGGGCGGCGACGCCGGCGCCTCGGAGGTCGTCGTGCTGCGCCTCTACGGCGAGCTGACCCGGCACGCGCGCAGCGTCGTCACCCCGCTCGTGCTGCCCGACTCCCCCGTCGTCGCCTGGTGGCCCACGGAGGCCCCCAAGGACCCCTCGCAGGACCCCGTCGGCCTGATGGCCCAGCGGCGGATCACCGACTGCGCCGCCGCGGAGAACATCTCGGCGACCCTGCGTCGCCTCGCTCGCACCTACGCCCCCGGGGACACCGACCTCGCGTGGAGCCGGATCACGCTGTGGCGAGGGCTGCTCGCGACCACATTGGACCGGGCCCCCTTCGAGCCCGTCACGTCGGCGACCGTCGTCGGCGCCGAGGACTCACCGTCCGCCGACCTGCTGGCCGGCTGGCTGCGTCACCGGCTGCGCTGCCCGGTCTCGCTCGTGCGCTCGCGCACCGGCTCGGGCCTGGTCAGCGTCCGGCTGGAGCGCAGGTCCGGACCGATCGACCTCGTGCGTCCGCTCGAGGACGACACCGCGACCCTCGACCAGGCCGGGCAACCGCGCCGCGCCATCGCGCTCGCACCACGCTCGGATGCCGAGTGCCTCGCCGACGAGCTGCGCCGCCTCGACCCCGACGAGGTGTACGAGGACGCGCTGACCCGCGGCCTGCCCGAGGTCACCCGGCGACGGATGACGATGAGCGACGCGGTCGAGGACGGGCTGGTGCCCTCGCCGAGCGAGGCGCGCCGTGAGGGCGAGCGCCTCGCCGAGCAGTCGAAGAAGGCCCTGCGCAGCGCCATGGTCGAGGCGGCACCCGAGGAGGCCAGCTCCCGCGAGACGGACGTCAAGACGGCCGTGCGGGACCGGCTCGACACCGAGGACTCCGAGTCATGACGGGGGCCACCCCCTTCGTCCTCGTGCACCCGGACGCCGCGAGCGTGGCGGCGATGGCCGCCGGGCGGGTGCTGGCCTCCGTCCAGGAGGCGCTCGCCCTGCGGGGTACCGCCCACGTCGCGTTGACCGGTGGATCCATGGGCTCTGCGCTCGTCGCGGCCCTGGCCGAGCACCCGCAGCGCGGCGTCGTCGACTGGTCGCGGGTGCACGTCTGGTGGGGCGACGAGCGGTACCTGCCCACCGGTGACCCCGACCGCAATGACACCCAGAACGACGAGGCCGGGCTCAGCACGCTCGGACTGGCCCGCGAGCACGTCCACCGCGTGGCCGGACCGGACGCATCGGCATCCCCCGAGGAGTCGGCCTCGCTCTACGAGACGGCCCTGCGCGAGCACGGATCGGGGCGATGGGACGTCGTGGTCCTCGGTGTGGGGCCCGACGGACACGTCGCCTCGCTCTTCCCCGGCCATCCGGCGCAGCTCGTCGACGACGTCCTCGCCGTGGCCGTGCACGACTCCCCCAAGCCTCCGCCGACGCGCGTGTCGCTGACCCTCACCTGTCTGGGCAATGCCCGCGAGGTCTGGTTCGTCGTGGCGGGCGCGGACAAGGCGCAGGCCGTGGCGAAGGGGGTCGCCGGCGCCCCGGCGGCGGAGAGCACCGCCGCGCAGCTGCGCGGGGACGGTCGGGTCGGCTGGCTCGTCGACGGGGCGGCCGCCGCGGCCCTCCCTACGTCCTCCTGAGCCCGCATTGCCCGACGGCAATGCGCCTTCTCGACGTCAAGAGGTCGCATTTCCCCGGGGAAATGCAACGGGGAGGAGGTCAGGTCACTGGATGAGGCCGCGGTCGCGCAGCTCGCCCAGACGCTCCTCGAGGATCGCCTCGCCCTCGGTGTCGGAGCGACGCTCCTTGACGTAGGCGAGGTGGGTCTTGTAGACCTCCGCGGTCGGCGGGGCCGGCGGGTTGTCCTTGTCCTGACCGGCGGGCAGGCCGCAGCGTTTGCACTCCCACTCGGCCGGGATCTCCACGCCGTCGTCGACGGAGAAGGAGGGCGTCACCTCGTGGCCGTTGGCGCACCAGTAGGTGACGAAGGTGCGGGGAGCCGCGTCGCCGCGCTCCGCCTCACCCATGGGACCGGCGCCGATCCGGCTGCCGCGGATCGCGTTGCCACCTGCCATGCCGAGCTCCTGGTGTCTCTGTGACGCCTCAGGCGTCGAAGCGGTCGATGAGGCCGATGCCGACGATGGCCGTGAACCAGATCAGCCCCACGACGACCGTGAACCTCGAGAGGTTGCGCTCGGCGACGGAGGAACTGCCCAGCGACGCCGACATGCCACCACCGAACATGTCGGACATGCCACCACCCTTGCCCTTGTGCATGAGGATGAGGAGGGTGAGGATCAGGCCGGTGACCACGAGGATCACCTGGAGTCCGATGCGGACGGCATTCACGCGATCAGGTCCTTGTCGGTCGGGGCATCGAGGTGCGGCACCACCACCGAGGCGGCACCCGGGTCAGGATACCTCGCACATCCGTGCACGTGGCCCTCGGCCACGCCCGACCCGGGCGCCGTCGTCGGTCAGGCCGTGAGGTGCTGCTGGTAGCGGCAGATCGAGGCGAACTCCTCGGGGTCGAGCGAGGCTCCCCCGACGAGGGCGCCGTCGACGTCCGCCCCGGCCATGATCGAGGCGACGTTGCCGGACTTGACCGAGCCGCCGTAGAGGATGCGCACCCGGTCGGCCGTCTCCGGCGAGTACAGCTCCGCGAGCTTGGCCCGCACGGCGGCGCACACCTCCTGGGCGTCCTCCGGGGTGGCCACCTCGCCGGTGCCGATGGCCCAGACGGGCTCGTAGGCGACGACGAGGGTCTGCGCCTGCTCGGGGCTGATGCCCGCCAGGCTGCCCTCGACCTGCGCCACCACGTGCGCGACGTGCTCGCCGGCCTGCCGCACCTCCAGGCCCTCACCGACGCACACGATCGGGACGAGCCCGTGGCGGTAGGCCGCGACAGCCTTGGCGGCGACGAGCTCGTCACCCTCGCCGTGGCCCTCGCGCCGCTCGCTGTGGCCGACGACGACGTAGGTGCATCCGAGGCGGGCCAGAAAGGCCCCCGAGATGTCACCGGTGTACGCGCCGGAGTCGTGCGGACTGAGGTCCTGGGCCCCGTAGCGCAGCGCGAGCCGGTCGCCCTCGACGAGGGTCTGCACGGAGCGCAGATCGGTGAAGGGGGGCAGCACCGCGACCTCGACGCTCGCCACGTCGTGCTTGGCATCACGCAGGGTCCAGTCGAGCTTCTGCACCAGGTGGGTGCCCTGGAGGTGGTCGAGGTTCATCTTCCAGTTGCCCGCCATGAGCGGGGTCCGGGCGGTGGCCATGTCAGCCCTCCTGCTCGTCGAAGACGGACAGACCGGGCAGCTCCTTGCCCTCGAGGTACTCGAGGCTGGCGCCACCGCCGGTGCTGATGTGGCCGAAGTCGCTGTCGGCGAAGCCGAGCTGGCGCACGGCGGCCGCGGAGTCGCCGCCGCCGACGACGGTGAGGGCTCCCCCCTTCGTCGCCTCGACGAGCGCCCGGCCGACGGCCTCGGTGCCGGCCGCGTACGGCGCCATCTCGAAGGCGCCCATGGGGCCGTTCCAGAAGACGGTGCGGCAGTCGGCGAGCTTGTCGGCGAAGAGGCGGGAGGACTCGGGGCCGATGTCCAGGCCCATCCGGTCGGCCGGGATGGCGTCGGCCGCGACGACCTCGTGGTCGGCGTCGGCGGAGAACGCGGTGGCGGCCACGACGTCGGTCGGCAGGACGATCTCCACGCCGTCGCGCTGCGCCCGCTCGAGGTACTCGGTCACGGTGTCGAGCTGGTCCTCCTCGAGCAGGCTCTTGCCCACCTCGTGGCCCTGGGCCTTGAGGAAGGTGAAGACCATGCCGCCGCCGATGAGCAGCCGGTCCGCGGTGCCGAGGAGGTTGTCGATGACACCGAGCTTGTCGCTGACCTTGGCGCCGCCGAGGACGACCGCGTAGGGACGCTCGGGGTCGCTCGTCAGGCGCTGCAGGACGTCGACCTCGGCCTGGACCAGCCCGCCCATGGCGGCCGGCAGGCGCGTCGCGATGTCGTAGACGGAGGCCTGGGCGCGGTGCACGACACCGAAGCCGTCGGAGACGTAGGCGTCCGCCAGGCCGGCGAGCTCGTCGGCGAAGGCACCGCGCTCGCCCTCGTCCTTGCTCGTCTCACCCGGGTTGAAGCGCAGGTTCTCCAGCAGCGCGACGCCACCGTCCTGCAGGCCCTCGACCGTCAACCGGGCCGACTCCCCCACCGTGTCGCTCGCGAAGGCGACCTCGGCGCCGAGCAGCTCACCCAGCCGCGCCGCGACCGGGGCGAGCGAGTACTGCGGGTCCGGCGCCCCCTTCGGCCGTCCCAGGTGGGCGCACACGACGACCCGGGCGCCGGCCTCGCTCAGCTGCTGGATGGTCGGCAGCGACGCGCGGATGCGGCCGTCGTCGGTGATGGTCTGCCCGTCGAGCGGGACGTTGAGGTCGGATCGGACGAGGACGCGCTTGCCGCGCAGGTCGCCGAGCTCAGCGAGGGTCTTCACGGGGTGGGGTCACCTTTCGGAGGGTGGAGCGGGCGGTGGTTCACAGCGAGGCGCCGACGTGGACCACGAGGTCGATGAGGCGGTTGGAGTAGCCCCACTCGTTGTCGTACCAGCCGACGACCTTGACCTGGTCGCCGATGACCTTGGTCAGGCCGGAGTCGAAGATACAGCTCGAGGGATCGGTGACGATGTCGGACGAGACGATCGGGTCCTCCGTGTAGGTGAGCCGACCGGCCAGCGGGCCCTCGGTCGCCGCCGCCCGCATGATCTCGTTGACCTCCTCGACGCTCGTCTCACGCCCCGCCTCGAAGGTCAGGTCCGTGGCCGACCCGGTCGGCACCGGGACACGCAGGGCGTACCCGTCCAGCTTGCCCTCGAGCTCGGGCAGCACGAGCGCGACCGCCCTGGCGGCACCGGTCGACGTCGGCACGATGTTGAGCGCGGCGGCCCGGGCCCGGCGCAGGTCCTTGTGCGGCCCGTCCTGCAGGTTCTGGTCCGCGGTGTAGGCGTGGATCGTCGTCATCAGGCCGCGGGTGATGCCCAGCGAGTCGTTGAGCACCTTGGCCATCGGCGCCAGGCAGTTGGTCGTGCACGAGGCATTGGAGATGATCGTGTGCTGCTCGCCGTCGTACAGGTGGTCGTTGACCCCCATGACGATCGTGATGTCCTCGTGCTTGGCCGGCGCCGAGATGACGACCTTGCGGGCGCCGGCCTCGACGTGGGCGCGCGCCTTGTGCGCGTCGGTGAACAGCCCGGTCGACTCCACGACGACGTCCACCCCCAGGTCGCCCCACGGCAGCTGGGCCGGGTCACGCTCGGCGAGCGACGTGATGAGCCGACCGTCGACCCGGATGCCGCCCTCGGCCACCTCGACCTCGCCGCCGTAGCGTCCGAGGATGGAGTCGTACCTCAGGAGATGCGCCTGGGTGGCGTCGTCCCCCAGGTCGTTGAAGGCCACCACCTCGACATCGGCGCCGGATGCCTGGACGGCACGGAAGAAGTTGCGGCCGATCCGGCCGAACCCGTTGATGCCCACACGAACAGTCATAGTGGCTGCCTCCTCGGGAGAGTTCACGGACGCCGCGGAGCGCGGCTCCTGGTCGCTCTCACCCTATGGCCTGCGTCACGCCCGTGGGAGCCCGGTGGACTCAGCCGTCGAGCATGTCCGAGGTCAGGCTGGACTCCGTCCCGGGGATGCCCTCGTCCTCCGCGCGCTTGTCGGCCATCGCGAGCAGGCGGCGGATCCGACCGGCGACCGCGTCCTTGGTCATCGGCGGGTCGGCGCGCTGGCCGAGCTCCTCGAGCGAGGCCTCCTTGTGCTCCAGCCGCAGTTGCCCCGCCTCGCGCAGGTGGTCGGGGATGTCGTCCCCGAGGATCTCCATGGCGCGCTGCACGCGCGCGCCCGCGGCGACGGCCGCCCTCGCCGAGCGGCGGAGGTTGGCGTCGTCGAAGTTGGCCAAGCGGTTGGCGGTCGCCCGCACCTCCCGGCGCATCCGGCGCTCCTCCCACGCGAGCACGGCCTCGTGGGCACCCAGTCGGGTGAGCATGGCGCTGATCGCGTCACCGTCGCGGATGACGACCCGGTCGATGCCCCGGACCTCGCGCGCCTTGGACGGGATCTGCAGACGGCGCGCGGCGCCCACGAGGGCGAGCGCGGCCTCCTGCCCTGGGCAGGTGATCTCGAGGGAGGAGCTGCGCCCCGGCTCGGTGAGCGACCCGTGGGCGAGGAAGGCACCGCGCCAGGCGGCCTCGGCGTCGCACGGAGAGCCACCGACGACCCGTGGCGGCAGCCCGCGCACGGGCCGGCCGTCGGCGTCGATGATGCCCGTCTGCCGCGCCAGCGCCTGACCGTCCTTGCTCACCCGGACCATGTAGCGGCTGCCCTTGCGCAGGCCGCCCGCCGCGAGCTGCTCGATCGGGTCGCAGTCGTACCCGTAGAGCTCCTTGATGTTCTTGCGCAGACGACGCGCGATCTGGGCGGTGTCGAGCTCGACCTCGATGACGATCCGGCGGTTGACCAGGTGCAGACCGTTGGCGAAGCGCAGCAGGCTCGCGACCTCCGCCTTGCGGCAGCAGGTCTTGGTCACCTCGACCCGGCTGAGCTCGTCCTTGACCTTGTCGGTCATCGCCATCTGTGGGTTCCTTCCACGTCGTCTGCTGTACCGGTCATCGCTGGTGCGCTGTTCGGATCACGAGAGGATGTCACGATAGGCCGCGGCCAGTCGCAGTGCGTCGTGCTCGCCCGCGCGGTCCAGCCGCGCGAGCGGCGCCACCGCGAGCTCGGCGCCCAGTCTGCCGCACGCCCTCTCGAGCCGCTCGCGGTCCTCGATCGTCGACGGGTCGGCCAGGACGAAGTCGAAGCGCAGGTCGGGCGCCAGCGCGTGCAGCGTCTCGATGTGACGGGCCGCGGAGAACCCACGCGTCTCGGCGGTGTGCATCTCGAGGTTGAGGGTGAGCACCTTGCGCGCGGTCGCGCGGGTGAGCGCGTCGCGCAGCTCCGGGACCAGCAGGTGGGTGAGCACGGAGGTGTACCAGGACCCGGGGCCGAGGACGATGTGGTCGGCCGCCTCGACGGCAGCGATCGACTCGGGCCGGGCGGGCGGGTTGTCCGGCACGAGCGAGATCGACTCGACGAGCCCCTGGGTGCGGGCGACCGCGACCTGCCCGCGCACGAGCGACGTGGCGGTGGGGTCCTGCGAGTCCAGGCCGCTCACCTCGGCGACGAGGTCGAGCGGGACGGCCGCCATGGGCAGCACCCGACCGCGGGCGCTCAGCAGGCTCCCCACGAGGTCGAGCCCGGTCACCGGGTCCTCGTGCAGCTGCCACAGGGCGACGATGAGCAGGTTGCCCAGGGCGTGGCCGGACAGGTCGCCGTCGCCGGTGAACCGGTGCTGCAGGACGTCGCTCCACGTCTGCCCCCACTCGCTGTCGTCGCACAGCGCCGTGAGGGCCATCCGCAGGTCGCCGGGTGGCAGGACGTCGTAGTCACCGCGCAGGCGCCCGGACGAGCCGCCGTTGTCCGCGACCGTGACGATGGCGGTCACCTGGTCGCACACGAGACGAAGGGCGGACAGGCTCGCCGCGAGTCCGTGGCCGCCACCCAGGGCCACGACCCGGGCCGACCGGAGATGGTCGAGCACGCCTACTCCTGCCCGAGGTCGCGGTGGACGACGAAGGTCGCGACCTCATCGCTGGCCAGACGAGAGGCCAACGCCTCGGCGATGGCGACCGAGCGGTGCTTACCGCCGGTGCAGCCCACCGCGAGGGTGACGTAGCTGCGGTGCTCGCGCAGGTAGCCGGCGATCACCGGGTCGAGCAGGGAGTCGACGCCGTCGATGAACTCGAGCGCACCCGGTTGCGAGAGGACGTACTCGGCCACCTGCGTCTCCCGGCCGGTGTACGGACGCAGCTCCGGCACCCAGTACGGATTGGGCAGGAAGCGCATGTCGAAGACGAAGTCAGCGTCGAGCGGCACGCCGTACTTGAAGCCGAAGGACAGGACGGCCAGCCGCAGTCGCTCGGAGGCCTCACCTCGGAAGAGGGGGCTGACCTTGCGGCTGAGCTGGTGGACGTTGAGGCCTGAGGTGTCGACGATGCTCTCCGCCGTCGCGCGCACCTCGGCCAGGGCCTCCCGCTCGCGGACGATGGCGTCGAGGAGTCGGCCGTCCCCCTGCAGCGGGTGGGGCCGACGCACGCTCTCGAAGCGACGCACGAGCGACTCGTTGGTGGCGTCGAGGAAGACCAGATGGGTGCGCCACCCCTGGTCCTTGAGCAGCCGGATCGACTCGGTGAGCGTGTCGAAGCCCTGCGCGCGCACGTTGAGGACCAGGCCGATCCGCTCGCCCGCTGTGTCGCCCACGAGACGGCCCTCGCGCTCGGCGGAGATCTGCAGCAGGTCGGGCAGCAGGCTGACCGGGAGGTTGTCGATGACGTACCAGCCCTGGTCCTCCATGACCTTGCCGACCGTCGAACGCCCGGCGCCACTCATGCCGGTCACGACGACGATCTCGGGCGCGGCATCGCCGTCCGGTGCTCGGACGGGGTCGACTTCACTCACGTCGGGTCTCCTTCGTCGAGGACCTCACCGGTGGTGAGGTTCACGGCCGGCACGGTGGTCTCTGCGGCCAACTCTGCCGCAATCCGCTCCGCGAGGGCAGGTCCGATGCCCGTCGTCGTCGCCAGCTCCTCTGCGGAGGCGGCCCGGATGCGTTTGACCGAGCCGAAGCGGGCGAGCAGGGCGGACCTGCGCGCCTCCCCCAGCCCCGGGATCCCGTCGAGGGCGCTGCGGGTCATCGACCGACTGCGCCGCTCGCGGTGGAAGGTGTTGGCGAACCGGTGCGCCTCGTCGCGCAGGCGCTGCAGGAGGTAGAGCGCCTCACTCGTGCGGGGCAGGATCACCGGGTGGTCGTCGCCGGGGACCCAGACCTCCTCGAGACGCTTGGCGAGACCGACGACGGCCACGTCGTCGACCCCGAGCTCGTCGAGCACCTGCTGCGCGGCGGCGACCTGCGGGGCTCCCCCGTCGACGACGACGAGGTTGGGCGGATAGGCGAACCGGCGCGCCTCGCCCGTCTCCGGGTCGGTGGCCTCGCGGTCGCGGTCCTTGAGGTGCCGCTGGAAGCGCCGGGTGAGCACCTCGTGCATCGCGGCCGTGTCGTCGGTCCGCCCGTCGACGTCGCCGCGCACGATGAAGCGGCGGTACTCCGACTTGCGCACGAGCCCGTCCTCGAGGACGACCATGGACCCGACGACGTCGCTGCCCTGCACGTGGCTGATGTCGTAGCCCTCGATGCGCAGGGGCGCATCGTCGAGGGCGAGCGCCTCCTGCAGTTCCTGCAGGGCCTGGCTGCGGGCGGTGAGGTCACCGGCCCGCGCCACCTTGTGACGCGCCAGGGACTGCTCGGCATTGCGGGCGACGGTCTCCATCAGGGCGCGCTTGTCTCCCCGCTGCGGGACACGAAGGGAGACACCACTCCCCCTTCGCTCGGTGAGCCAGGCGGCCACCCCGGTCGGGTCCGGGGGCAGGACCGGCACGAGGACCTCCCGGGGGACGGCCTCGCCCCCTTCGCCGCCGTAGACCTGCTGGAGCAGGTGCTGGACGAGCTCGGGCAGGTCCTCCGCGTCCTTTTCCGCGACCCAGCCCCGCTGGCCGCGGATGCGACCGCCACGGACGTGGAAGACCTGGATCGCGACCTCGAGCTCGTCGTCGGCCAGGGCGAAGACGTCGGCGTCGGTCCCGTCCGGCAGGACGACGGCGGACTTCTCGAGGGCCTTGGTCAGGGCGGCGACGTCGTCGCGCAAACGCGCCGCCTGCTCGAAGTCGAGGTCGGCGGCCGCCTCCTTCATCCGTCGCTCGAGCCGCCGCACGAAGCGCGCCGTGTCGCCGGCGAGGAAGTCGCACAGCTCCTGGGCGATCGCCCGGTGTTCCTGCGGGCTGACCCGGCCGACGCATGGGGCGGAGCACTTGTCGATGTAGCCGAGGAGACAGGGCCGGCCGGACTGCTCGGCGCGGCGGTAGACGCCCTTGCTGCAGGTGCGCACGGGGAAGACGCGCAGGAGGAGGTCGAGCGTCTCGCGGATGGCCCACGCGTGCGTGTAGGGACCGAAGTAGCGGGTGCCCTTGCGCTTGGCGCCCCGCAGCACCTGGGCCCGGGGGATCTCCTCGCCCATCGTCACCGCGAGATAGGGGTAGGACTTGTCATCGCGGTACTTGACGTTGAAGCGCGGGTCGAACTCCTTGATCCACGCGTACTCGAGCTGCAGCGCCTCGACCTCGGTGGCGACGACGGTCCACTCGACGCTCGCGCCGGTGCGCACCATCCGGGCCGTGCGCGGGTGCAACGCCGCGATGTCCTGGAAGTACGAGGACAGGCGCGAGCGCAGCGACTTGGCCTTGCCGACGTAGATGACCCGCCCGTGCTCGTCCCGGAACCGGTAGACCCCCGGGTCGGTCGGGATCGACCCCGGGGCGGGTCGGTAGGTCGCCGGGTCTGCCACCCCTCGAGCCTACGAGACGACCACGTCAGCCCCGTCGACGGTCGCGGTGCGAGCGGTCAGCCCGGTGGTCGCCGGCCCCTGCACGACCGAGCCGTCACCGGGAGCGAACCGGCTGCCGTGGCACGGGCAGCTGATCGCCTCGGCCGTCACCTCGTCCACGGTGCACCCCTGGTGGGGGCAGCGCGCGTCGAAGGCGTGGAAGTCCCCCTTCGTCGGCTGGGTGATGACGACGCCGTCCCGGACGAGTCCGCCGCCCTCGGGCACCTCGCTCGTGGGGATCCGGAACTCCGCGGCCGGCTCCTCCTCGGACGAGCACCCGGCGATCGTGGCCGCTCCGCCCGCGCAGGCCACCAGGCAGATCGCGTTCCGTCGTGTCGTCGTCATGTGAGCCTCCGCCGTCGGTGGTTGAGCCGTCGAGGACATCGTCCCACTCGGCGAGACTCTGCCGTTTCTCTCCAATTGGTAACGAGGCGGTCTCAGTCTCGGCATGTGAGAGCGCATTCCGGCTCCACCGATCTAGATTCCTCCCAGTCAGCGACACCGACGTCGCGGCCGCGGCCCCACGGCCACTTCCCCACACAGGAGGACACGTGAACAGGCGTTCCGTCATCTCGACCGGTGCGACGCTCCTCGTCGCATCGATGGCCCTGACCGCATGCGGAACCCGCGGCGGCGACGACGGAGGCTCCGGTGGCGGGGGCGACGGCGACAAGAAGGTCGTGAAGATCGGCGTCATCTCGCCGCTCTCCGGTGACCTGTCGGCGCTCGGCCTCGGCATCCAGCA
Source organism: Janibacter anophelis NBRC 107843 (assembly GCF_001570945.1). GTDB lineage: Bacteria > Actinomycetota > Actinomycetes > Actinomycetales > Dermatophilaceae > Janibacter > Janibacter anophelis. The sequence goes on along the minus strand of NZ_BCSQ01000023.1, from coordinate 7,499 downwards.
CTCCGTCGAGCTCGCGGCGAAGCAGGCCAACGAGTCCGGTGACCTCGGTGACTGGACCATCGAGGTCGTCCCCGAGGACGACGAGGGCAAGCCCGAGGTCGGCAAGAACGCCGCCTCGAAGCTGGCCTCCGACAAGGACGTCATCGGCGTCGTCGGCACCCTCAACAGCTCCGTCGCGGGACCGGTGCAGCCGATCCTCGACAAGGCGAAGATCACCATGGTCTCGCCCGCCAACACCAACCCCACGCTGACGCGTGGTGCCAAGCCCGAGGAGGCCCCGGAGCGTACCTACGCCAGCTACTTCCGGGTCTGCACCACGGACAGCATCCAGGGCCCCTTCGCCGCGCGCTACCTCTACGAGAAGGCCGGCATCAAGGAGCTCGCCACGGTCCACGACAAGAAGACCTACGGGCAGGGCCTCGTCGATGCCTTCTCCAAGGAGTACAAGAAGCTCGGCGGCAAGATCGTCGCCGCCGAGACCATCAACCCGGACGAGGACAAGTTCTCCGCGGTCGTCTCCTCGCTCAAGGCCAAGAGCCCCGAGGCGGTCTACTACGGCGGCGAGTACCCGCAGGCTGCTCCGCTCAGCCAGCAGATGAAGGCCGGTGGGCTGGATGTCCCCCTCATGGGTGGCGACGGCATCTTCTCCCCCGAGTTCATCAAGCTCGCCGGCAAGGGCTCCGCGGGTGACCTGGCCACCTCCGTCGGCGCGCCGACGGAGAGCCTGGACGCCGGCAAGACGTTCCTCGAGGAGTACGAGGCCGCCGGCTACAGCGACCCGGCCGAGGCCTACGGTGCGTACGCCTACGACGCCGGCCAGGCCCTCATCGAGGCGATGAAGGTCTCGCTCAAGGACGCCGACACCGTCGAGGACGCCCGCCAGGCGACGATCGACGCCATGAAGGACGTCTCCTTCGACGGCGTCACCGGCAAGGTCTCCTTCGACGAGTACGGCGACAACACCACGCGCGTCCTCACCGTCTACGAGGTCAAGGGTGACGAGTGGGCGGACGTCAACACCGAGGAGTTCAAGTGACCGGTCGGGACCACAGCTGGTAGGTCCCGACCGTGAACGGTCAGGTGGGGCGGGGTGCCACGGCGCCTCGCCCCACCCGTGAGCGGCGCGCCCGCCCGCTCTCTCCCCCTTCGACTCCTCGAACGCACGTGGTGTCCGCACGATCTGCGGACACACCCAGGAGGACACGTGGAACTCTTTCTCCAACAGATCGTGAACGGCGTGACCATCGGGTCGCTGTACGCCCTCATCGCCGTGGGCTACACCGTCGTCTACGGCATCATCCAACTCATCAACTTCGCGCACGGCGAGATCTACATGATCGGCGCCTTCGGTGCGCTCTCCACGTCGCTGATCCTCTTCCCCGGTCAGACGGCCCTGTGGACGCTGCCGATCATCCTCATCGGCGCCATCGCCGCGGCGGTCGTCGTCGCGGTGGTCATGGAGCGCGTCGCGTACCGCCCGCTGCGCACCGCACCCCGACTGGCCCCGCTCATCACCGCCATCGGCATCTCGGTCTTCCTCCAGGAGCTCGTCCGGGTCGGCTACAACGACCCGACACTCGGGCTCTCCGACGTCAACCCCTTCGGCTTCCCGTCGGCGAAGCAGAAGGTCGTCTTCCCGCGGGTCGACGGCATCTCCGGTGAGTCCTTCGACCTCGGCGGCGTGATCCTCCAGCGCCCCGCGATCTTCACGATCGTCTGCCTGGTCATCAGCGCTGTCGGACTCTGGTACTACATCAACCGCACCCGCAGCGGTCGGGCGATGCAGGCCGTCTCGCAGGACCCCGACACCGCACGCCTCATGGGCATCAACGTCGACCGGATCATCGTCACGGCCTTCGTGATCGGCGCCGCGCTCGCCGCCGTCGCCGGCGTCGCGTACGGCCTGCAGACGACGAACATCAACTTCAAGATGGGCTTCATCTACGGCCTCAAGGCCTTCACGGCCGCAGTCCTCGGAGGCATCGGCAACATCCAGGGCGCCGTCGTCGGCGGCGTCGTGCTCGGCATCCTCGAAGCGATCGCCATCCAGTACTTCCCCGGCGGTTCACCGTGGAAGGACATCTGGGCCTTCTCGATCCTCATCCTGGTGCTCGTCTTCCGACCCCAGGGCATCCTCGGCGCAAAGGTGGTGGACCGCGCGTGAACAAGCTGTCCCAGAACCCCCGTCTCGCAGGGCCGCTGGCGGCCGCCGGCTCCGTCCTGCTCATCGTCTCCGGCCTGCTGTCCTGGTGCTTCGAGCCGATCTTCGGTGACATCTCGATCCGCTTCTGGCCGGTCACGCTGCAGGTCTACGCCATGGTCATGGGCGTGCTCGCACTCGTGCTCGCGCTCATCCTCGTCGGCCCGCTGCGCCGGTGGGAGGAGTACATCGACGCCGCCCGCGGACTGCGGACGATCGGCATCACCGCCGTCGTCTTCTGCATCGCCTCGCTCATCGCGATCGCGACCCAGACCGGTGGCCTGATCAATGCCAACGAAGGGGTCTGGATCGCCCTCGTCGGGTCCGTCCTGGTCACCGTCGCCGGCTACATGCGCCCCGAGACCAAGGTCCTCGACCCGGTCACCGTGGTCCTGCCCGCGTGGCTGGAGATCATCATCATCGCGTTGGTGCTCGGCGTGGGCCTCTACGTCGCGCAGTACGCGCTCAAGCGGCCCGAGCCGTGGGTGCTCGTCCTGCTCGTCGGCACGCTCGTCGGCATCACCCTGACGCTGACGCGCTCCAACATGGCCGCCTGGCTCGGTGGGGTGACGATGCGCCACCGACGGGTCTTCACCCTGGCGACCTTCGTCGTGGTGCTGGCCTTCCCCTTCACCCAGGGTGGCTCCGAGGCCAACCTGACGATCGCGGGCAACGTGCTGATCTTCGCGGCCACCGCCCTCGGCCTGAACATCGTCGTCGGCCTCGCCGGCCTGCTCGACCTCGGCTACATCGCCTTCCTCGGCGCGGGAGCCTACGTCGGCGCCTCGATGTCCTACTCGGCCTTCGCGACGATCGGGTGGAAGCCCCCCTTCCTCGTCGTCATGCTCATCGGTGGACTCGTCTCGAGCATCCTCGGCCTGATCATCGGCTCCCCCACGCTGCGGGTCTCCGGTGACTACCTGGCCATCGTGACGCTCGCCTTCGGCGAGATCTTCCGACTGGCGATGTTCAACCTCGACGGCGAGTCGGGGCCGATGATCACGCGCGGGTCCAACGGCATCAATGCCATCCCGGACCTGAACTTCTTCGGGTTCGACTTCGGGCAGACGCACACGATCCTCGGCGTCGAGATCCCGCGCGCGGGCAACTACTACTTCGTCCTCATCGCGCTCATCGTCTTCGTCATCGTCGTCTTCACCCACCTGAACAACTCGCGCATCGGTCGCGGCTGGGTGGCCATCCGCGAGGACGAGCGGGCCGCCGAGGCCATGGGCGTCAACGTCTTCGGCCTCAAGCTGCTGGCCTTCGCCGGCGGCGCCTCGCTGGCCGGTATGGCCGGCACGGTCAAGGCCCACATGGACCAGGCGGTCTCGCCGGACAGCTACATCTTCCTCGAGTCGGCCTTCCTGCTCGCGGCCGTCGTCCTCGGCGGCATGGGTACGGTCGGTGGTGTCCTGGTAGGCGCCGCGATCCTGAAGTTCCTCCCGGAGAAGCTGCGCTTCCTCGATGACTACCGCCTGCTGATGTTCGGCCTCGTCCTGGTCATCATGATGCGGTTCCGTCCTGAGGGACTCATCGCCAGCAAGCGACGCCAGCTGGAGTTCCACGACGACGACGAGGACCTGGCCGAGACAGTGGTCATCGACGAGCTGGAGGCAGCCAAGTGAGCACCGCAACCGTCACGCCGTCCGATGCCGAGGCGAAGGGGGGATCCGGAGTCATCCTCGACGCCCGCAACGTCACCATGCGCTTCGGTGGTCTCGTCGCCGTGAACGACGTGTCCATGGAGGTCCGTGAAGGCGAGATCGTCGGACTCATCGGCCCCAACGGTGCCGGCAAGACGACCTTCTTCAACTGCCTGACCGGCATGTACAAGCCGACGGAAGGCGAGGTGTCGCTCTTCGGGACCCAGATCCCCCCGAAGCCGCGCGCCGTCGTCAAGGCGGGCATGGCACGCACCTTCCAGAACATCCGTCTGTTCGGCAACATGACGGCGCTGGAGAACGTCATGGTGGGCCGCTTCTGCCGCACCTCCTCCGGTGCCTTCACCTCGATCATCCGGGGCCCGAAGTTCCGCCGGGAGGAGCGGGAGACCACCGAACGGGCGCAGGAGCTGCTCAAGTACGTCGGTCTGGGCGCCAGCGCCCACCTGCTCGCGCGCAACATGCCCTACGGCGACCAGCGCCGTCTGGAGGTCGCCCGGGCGCTCGCGACCGACCCCAAGGTGCTCCTGCTCGACGAGCCAACGGCAGGCATGAACCCGAAGGAGACCGAGCAGGCCATGGAGCTGATCTTCAAGATCCGCGACTCCGGCCTCGCTGTCGTCGTCATCGAGCACGACATGCGGTTCATCTTCAACCTGTGTGACCGCGTCCTGTGCCTCGTGCGGGGTGAGGTGCTCGTCCAGGGCACCCCGGGCGAGGTCCAGTCCGACCCGCGGGTCATCGAGGCCTACATCGGCGGCGCGGACGACGAGGACGAAGAGGTGGCGCCGCTCGAGGTCGACACGGCCTTCAGCGCTGTAGAGGACGGGGAGGACAACCGATGAGCGCGATGCTCGAGGTCAAGGACCTGGAGGTCTCGTACGGCAAGATCGTCGCGGTCAAGGGCATCTCCTTCACGGTCGACGAAGGGGAGGTCGTCACCCTCATCGGCACCAACGGTGCGGGCAAGACGACGACCCTGCGCACGATCTCCGGACTGCTGCGACCCAGCGGTGGCGAGATCCTCTTCCAAAGCAAGCGGATCGACAGCACGGCCGCGCACGAGATCGTCGGTCTGGGGTTGGCCCACTCCCCCGAGGGTCGCCGGATCTTCCCGCAGATGACCGTGGAGGAGAACCTGCGTCTGGGCGCCTTCGGCCGCCGGGACAAGGAGATCTCCAAGGACATCCAGGCCGCCTACGAGCTCTTCCCGATCCTCGGGGAGCGCAGCAACCAACCGGCCGGCACCTTTTCCGGTGGCGAGCAGCAGATGCTCGCCATGGGCAGGGCGATGCTCTCCCGGCCCAGGCTGCTCATGCTCGACGAGCCCTCGATGGGACTGTCGCCGATCATGATGAAGCGGATCATGGCCACGGTGAAGACCCTGCAGTCCCAGGGCACGACGATCCTGCTCGTCGAGCAGAACGCGCGCGCCGCCCTTCGTCTGGCGACCAAGGGCTACGTGCTCGAGGTCGGCAAGATCGTCACCGAGGGCACCGGGCACGAGCTCCTGCACAGCGACGAGGTCCGCAAGGCGTACCTGGGCGAGGACTGAGCTCTCGAGGTCGAGGACCGCGCATTTCCCCGGGGAGATGCGCGGTCCTCGGCGTCAGCCGGCCTTCTTCGCGCGGCGTGCGGCGGCGGTGGCGCGGCTGGAGACGGCCTTCTTCGCCGGCGCCTTCCGGGCGGCCGTCTTCTTGGCCGCAGACTTCTTCGCCGCGGTCTTCTTGGCCGCAGGTTGCTTCGGCTGGGCCGGCGCGTCCAGGGTGGCTCGGGCTCCGATGGTCGGGCGGACGCCCGAGGCCTGCAGGACCGGCGCGAGGAACTGGCCGGTGAACGAGCGCGGCACGGCAGCGACCTGCTCGGGGGTGCCGCTGGCCACGACCTGGCCGCCGCCGGCCCCCCCTTCGGGCCCCATGTCGACGATCCAGTCGGCGCACTTGATGACGTCGAGGTTGTGCTCGATGACGAGCACGGTGTTGCCCTTGTCGACCAGGCCCTGCAGCACGAGGAGGAGCTTGCGGATGTCCTCGAAGTGCAGACCGGTCGTCGGCTCGTCGAGGACGTAGATCGTGCGGCCGTTGGAGCGCTTCTGCAGCTCGGCCGCGAGCTTGACCCGCTGCGCCTCTCCGCCGGAGAGCGTCGTCGCCGGCTGGCCCAGACGGACGTAGCCCAGACCCACGGCGTTGAGGGTCTTCATGTGGCGCGCGATGGCCGGCACCGCGGCGAAGAAGTCCTCCGCCTCCTCGATCGGCATGTCGAGGACCTCGGCGATGTTCTTGCCCTTGAAGTGGACCTCGAGCGTCTCGCGGTTGTACCGGGCTCCGTGGCAGACCTCGCACGGGACGTAGACGTCCGGCAGGAAGTTCATCTCGATCTTCAGCGTGCCGTCACCCGAGCAGGCATCGCACCGCCCGCCCTTGACGTTGAAGGAGAACCGGCCCGGCTGGTAGCCGCGCACCTTGGCCTCGCTCGTCTGGGCGAAGAGCTTGCGCACGTGGTCGAAGACACCGGTGTACGTCGCGGGGTTGGACCGTGGCGTGCGCCCGATCGGGCTCTGGTCGACGTGCACGACCTTGTCGAGGTGCTCGAGGCCGGTGACCGTCTTGTGCCGACCGGGGACCCGCCGGGCGCCGTTGAGCTTGTTGGCGAGGACGTTGTAGAGGATGTCGTTGACGAGCGTGGACTTGCCCGAACCCGACACCCCGGTCACCGCGACGAAGTTGCCCAACGGGAAGGTGACATCGACACCGGAGAGGTTGTGCTCGCGAGCCCCCTTGACGGTCAGCTCGCGCCCCGGCTCCTGCGGGCGGCGCACCTGCGGCACCGGGATCTCCAGCTCCCCGGACAGGTAGCGCCCGGTGACCGACCGCTCGCTCTCGAGCAGTTCGGCGAGCGGACCGGAGTGCACGACGTGGCCGCCGTGCTCCCCCGCCCCGGGACCGATGTCGACGACCCAGTCGGAGGCCGCGATCGTGTCCTCGTCGTGCTCGACGACGATGAGGGTGTTGCCCAGGTCGCGCAGCCGGGTCAGGGTCTCGATCAGCCGGTGGTTGTCACGCTGGTGCAGGCCGATGCTCGGCTCGTCGAGGACGTAGAGCACGCCCACCAGACCGGAGCCGATCTGCGTCGCGAGCCGGATGCGCTGCGCCTCACCACCGGAGAGCGTCCCCGCCGCCCGGGAGAGGGACAGATACTCCAGACCGACGTCGAGCAGGAAGCCCAGCCGCGCGTTGATCTCCTTGATGACCTGCTCGGCGATCTGCCGCTCCCGCTCGCTGAAGTCGACCGTGTCGAGGAACCCGGCCGCCTCCCTGATGGAGAGCGCGGAGACGTCGGCGATGCTGTGGCCCCCGACGAGCACCGCGAGGGACTCGGGCTTCAGTCGCGTCCCCGCGCACGTCGGGCACGGGATCTCCCGCATGTACCCCTCGTACTTCTCGCGGCTCCAGTCCGACTCGGTCTCGGTGTGGCGACGCTTGATGAAGGGGATGACCCCCTCGAAGCCCGTGCTGTACGAGCGCTCGCGGCCGAAACGGTTGCGGTACTTGACGTGGACCTTGTGGTTGCGGCCCTCGAGGAGTGCCTGCCGGGCACGGCTCGGCAGCGCCCGCCACGGCGTGTCCATGTTGAAG
>NZ_BCSQ01000022.1 GCF_001570945.1 Janibacter anophelis NBRC 107843 | reverse complement strand
GGGGGGGGGGGGGGGGGGGGGGGGGGGCGGTCCCGTCGTCGTGACACGCTGGCTGAGGTGCGACGAGCCCACGATGGCTGAGGTGCGAGGAACGAGCCTCGAAGCCAGGTCTCGAGGTTCGGGCGCGGACGCCCTCACACCTCGACCAGCGTTGGGAAGCCAGGGCGCCCTCGCACCTCGACCGGCGTGGGACGGGTGGCCGTGCATGGCCTTCGTCACGTTAGGCTTGCCCAGAGGGGTCCGCGCTGACTTCGGGCCCCGTATCGCGACTGTGACGAAAGAGGCGTATGCGCCGTGCCTGACCCCCAGGATGGCTCCGTGTCCCTGAACGACTTCGGCCCGAACGAGTGGCTCGTCGACGAGCTGTACCAGCAGTACAAGAAGGACCGAAACCTCGTCGACAAGGCGTGGTGGGACTTCTTCGAGGACTACACGCCCGGCCAGGGGGGCGACAGCAACGGGGTGAGTGCGAAGGGGGATGCCCCCGCCGCGAAGAGCGAGCCGGCGCAGGCAGAGCCCAAGAAGGCCGAGCCGAAGGCTGAGCCCAAGAAGGCCGAGCCGGCCGAGGCCAAGAAGGCCGAGCCGAAGACGGCAGAGGCGAAGAAGGCGGAGCCCGCCAAGGCCGAGCCGAAGAAGGCGGAGCCCAAGAAGGCGGAGGCCAAGCCGGCCGCCGAGGAGGCCGACGAGCCCGAGGACGTGCACACCCCCCTTCGCGGTGCTGCTGCCCGCGTCGTGACCAACATGGAGGCCTCGCTCGAGGTCCCGGTCGCGACCTCCGTGCGCGCCGTCCCGGCGAAGCTGCTCATCGACAACCGCATCGTCATCAACAACCACCTCAAGCGCAGCCGCGGTGGCAAGATCTCGTTCACCCACCTCATCGGCTACGCGCTCATCAAGGCGTTGCGCGCGATGCCGGAGATGAACGTCGGCTACACGACGAACGACAAGGGCAAGCCCGTCGTCATCCAGCCCGCGCACATCGGGCTGAGCATCGCCATCGACCTGCAAAAGGACGACGGTACCCGCCAGCTGCTGGTGCCCGTGGTCAAGCCGGCCGACGACATGGACTTCATGCAGTTCTGGCGGGCCTACGAGGACGTCGTCAAGAAGGCGCGCGACGGCAAGCTGACCGTCGAGGACTTCCAGGGCGCGACGATGTCGCTGACCAACCCCGGCGGCATCGGCACCGTCCACTCGATCCCGCGCCTGATGAAGGGCCTCGGCGCGATCATCGGCGTCGGCGCCCTCGACTACCCGGCCGAGTGGCAGGGCGCGAGCAACGAGACCCTCAACCGCAACGCGGTCTCCAAGATCCTCACCCTCACCTCGACCTACGACCACCGCATCATCCAGGGTGCGCAGTCCGGCGAGTTCCTGCGGGTCGTCCACCAGTTCCTGCTGGGCGCCGAGGGCTTCTACGACGAGATCTTCTCCAGCCTGCGCATCCCCTACGAGCCGGTGCGCTGGGTCCAGGACATCTCGACGACGCACGACGACGACATCAACAAGGTCGCGCGCGTGCAGGAGCTCATCCACTCCTACCGGGTGCGCGGCCACCTCATGGCCGACATCAACCCGCTGGAGTACAAGCAGCGCCACCACGAGGACCTCGACATCACGTCGCACGGCCTGACGCTGTGGGACCTCGAGCGCCACTTCGCCACCGGCGGCTTCGGCGGCGAGCCCTTCCTCAAGCTGCGCAAGATCCTCGGCATCCTGCGTGACTCGTACTGCCGCACCACCGGCATCGAGTACATGCACATCCAGGACCCCGAGCAGCGGCGCTGGATGCAGGAGCGGGTCGAGATCGGCTACGCCAAGACCACGAGCGACGAGCAGCTGCGCATCCTGCGTCGCCTCAACGCCGCCGAGGCCTTCGAGACCTTCCTGCAGACGAAGTTCGTCGGGCAGAAGCGCTTCTCCCTCGAGGGTGGCGAGTCGGTCATCGCCGTGCTCGACCGGATCCTCTCCCGCTCCGCCGAGGAGGGCCTCGACGAGGTCTGCATCGGCATGCCGCACCGTGGCCGTCTCAACGTGCTGGCCAACATCGCCGGCAAGTCCTACGGGCAGATCTTCCGCGAGTTCGAGGGTCAGCTCGACCCGAAGTCCGTCCAGGGCTCCGGTGACGTCAAGTACCACCTCGGCACCGAGGGCGAGTTCACCGCCGAGAGCGGCGACAAGACCAAGGTCTACCTCGCGGCCAACCCGAGCCACCTCGAGGCGGTCAACCCGGTGCTCGAGGGCATCGTGCGCGCCAAGCAGGACCGGCTCAACCACGGCGGCGAGGACTTCCCCGTCCTGCCGATCCTCATGCACGGTGACGCGGCCTTCGCCGGCCAGGGCGTCGTCGCGGAGACCCTGCAGCAGAGCCAGCTGCGCGGCTACCGCACCGGCGGCACGATCCACGTCGTCGTCAACAACCAGATCGGCTTCACCACCTCGCCGAACTTCAGCCGCTCGTCCGTGTACTCCACGGACGTCGCGCGGATGATCCAGGCGCCGATCTTCCACGTCAACGGTGACGACCCGGAGGCCTGCGTGCGGGTCGCCGAGCTCGCCTTCGAGTTCCGGCAGAAGTTCCACAAGGACGTCGTCATCGACGTCGTGTGCTACCGCCGCCGCGGTCACAACGAGGGCGACGACCCGTCGATGACCCAGCCGCTGATGTACAAGCTCATCGAGTCCAAGCGCTCGGTCCGCAAGCTGTACACGGAGAACCTCATCGGCCGCAAGGACATCACGACGGAGGAGGCCGACGCGGCGCTGCGTGACTACCAGGCGCAGCTCGAGCGGGTCTTCGTCGAGACCAAGGAGGCGCTCAAGGACAGCGCGGACTCCCCTTCGGACAAGCCGGGCACGACCGACGCGCCGGACAACGCCGGCCTGGAGCGGCCCGCCGCCCAGACGAGCGACCAGACGACGCGCTCGGCGACCGAGACGGCGATCTCCGAGACCGACCTGAAGCACATCGGCGACATCTTCGACTCGCCGCCGGCCGACTTCACCATCCACCCGAAGCTGCAGCAGGCGATGCAGAAGCGCGCCGCCTCGGTGCACGAGGGCGGCATCGACTGGGGCACCGCCGAGATGATCGCGGTCGGCTCGCTCCTCATGGACGGCACCCCGGTGCGCCTCACCGGTCAGGACTCGCGTCGCGGCACCTTCGTGCAGCGCCACGCGGTGCTCATCGACAAGAACAACGGTGAGGAGTGGACGCCGCTGAACTACCTCGGTGGCGGCCAGGCCCGCTTCTGGGTCTACGACTCCCTGCTGTCCGAGTACGCGGCGATGGGCTTCGAGTACGGCTACTCCGTCGAGCGCCCCGACGCGCTCGTGCTGTGGGAGGCGCAGTTCGGTGACTTCGCCAACGGTGCCGCGACGATCATCGACGAGTTCATCTCCTCCTCCGAGCAGAAGTGGGGCCAGAACTCCTCGGTCGTCCTCCTCCTGCCGCACGGCTACGAGGGCCAGGGGCCGGACCACTCGTCCGCGCGCATCGAGCGCTTCCTCGCGCTGTGCGCGCAGAACAACATGACGGTCGCCTTCCCGTCGACGCCGGCCAGCTACTTCCACCTGCTGCGTCGTCAGGCCTACCACCGTCCGCGCCGTCCGCTCGTCGTCTTCACCCCGAAGTCGATGCTGCGCCTGAAGGCCGCGAGCAGCCAGCCGGAGGACTTCACGGCCGGCACCTTCCGCCCGGTCCTGCCGGACCTGACCGGTGTGAAGGGCGAGCAGGTCACCCGGGTCCTCCTCGCCGCGGGCAAGGTCACGTGGGACCTCGAGGCCGAGCGCAAGAAGCGCGGCGACGAGCAGACCGCGATCCTGCACCTCGAGCGCTTCTACCCGCTGCCGGGTGAGGAGCTGGCCCGTGAGCTGCGCCAGTACCCCAACGCGGAGCTGGTCCTCGTGCAGGAGGAGCCGGAGAACCAGGGCGCATGGCCCTTCCTCGCCATGAACCTGCCGGCCGACATGGCCGAGCACGGCGAGACCCGCGCGCTGCGTGCGGTGACCCGCCCGCCGAGCGCCTCCCCGGCGGCCGGCACGGCCAAGAAGCACGCGGTGGAGCAGGCGGACCTGATCGCCCGCGCCTTCGATCGCTGATGTACTTCACCGATCGCGGTATCGAGGAGCTCGCGGATCGGCGTGGTGAGGAGCAGGTCACTCTCGAGTGGGTGAGTGACCAGCTCCGCACCTTCGTCGACCTCAACCCCGAGTTCGAGACTCCGATCGAGCGACTCGCGTCGTGGCTGGCACGCCTCGACGACGACGAGCTCGACGACGAGTAACGTCGGTCAGGACCAGCAGGACAGACCCACCCTCAGGAGTACCCCGACGTGAGCGCCCACCCGATGACGGACGCGGCCGGCAACGAGTTCACCCCCAGCGCGACCTTCGGCACGGAGGACGGGCGAAGGGAGATCGCGCTCGTCTTCATCGGCGACAGCTTCGTCGCGGGTGTGGGTGACGACAAGGCGCTGGGCTGGACCGGTCGGGTCATGGCCCGCACCGAGGTCCCCGGCGCCGTCGTCGCCCACTACAACCTCGGCGTGCGCGGCGAGACCTCCGGTGGCGTGGCCGAGCGCTGGCAGACCGAGGGCGCCCGCCGGTTCGCCGGGGCCAGCGAGCGCCGGCTCGTCGTGCAGATCGGTCACGCCGACGTCGAGGCCGGCACCTCGATCGCCCGCCTGCGGCTCAACCTGGCCAACATCCTCGACGAGGCCTCCAGCCAGGGCGTCGCGGCCTTCGTCGTCGGGCCTCCCCCGGCGGCCGACCCCCAGACCAACGACGCTCTGTACCAGGTCGTCGAGGCCCAGCGCGACGTGTGCGACCGCCGCGGGGTGACCTTCGTCGACACCTTCACCCCCCTGGCCGGTCACGACCAGTGGGAGTCCGACATCGCTGCTTCGGTCGATGGTGTGCACCCCGGCCAAGCGGGTTACGGCCTGATCGCCTGGCTCGTGCTGCACCACGGGTGGGGCGAGTGGATGGGCTGAGGGCTCCTCCCCCTCGGCCTCGCTGGCCACCGTCACCCCAGCGCCTCGACCACAGCCTCCGCCCACACCTGCGACCCGGCGGGCGAGGGGTTCACGTCATCAGCGAGCAGCTCGGCCTGCGCCTGCCCGGACTCCTCCCACGCGGCGGCGACGTCGATCGTCGGGAGGCCCTCGCCCTTCGCCCACTCCGCGATCGCCTCGCGCACGGAGGCGCCGGCGTCATCCTGCGCCGGGTTCTGCAGGATGACGACGACTGGTGCGTCGGGGAAGCGGTCGGCGACCTCGGCCGTGAGTGCCTCGAGGCCCTGCGTGGCCTCCTGCCCCGACCCCTCGAAGTGCCCGTAGCTCAGCAGAACGACATCGGGGGCCTGCCCCGGCCAGATCTCCTCGTGCTCCAGCGGGTAATCGGCGGTGGCGCTGAACATCGCGCCCGACCACACCCGGGTGTCCTCGCCCTCGCCGCGATAACCCGCTTCGCCGTCGGTGTCCCACGACGCCACCGGCATCTCCCGACTGCCGGCCCACAGGTGCACCCATTCGTCGTTGCCGTTGCCCGTCGAGTCCCCGAGCACGAGCACCCGGGAGTCGTCGGCCGCGACGGCTTCGCGCGCCTGGTCCATGGTCCAGCGGGGCGCCTGCGTCGACTCCTGCGTCGTCGTGGGCGGAAGGGAGGCGGTGCCGGTGTCGGTGGCGCTCGCCTGCCGGAAGTCGGTCAGGACGAAGGCCCACAGCCCGGCAACCAGCAGGAACAGCACGGCCAGCCCGACGAAGGGAAGGACCGCTTGCCGCAGTGACCGAGTCATGGTCGCAGGCTAGCCCCGCGAGACGCGCCGCGCGCCGGGAGAGCGCGTGGGGATGTGCAAGCAGGCCTACAGCACCCTGCTCCGCGGTCGCGTACCGCGCCTCAGTGGCCGCCGTCTGCGGACGCCACCCTTCCTCTTTGTCGCGGTACCAGTCGATCGTCGCGGCCAGCCCGAGCGGAAGTCGCGGTACACCGGCTGCCAGCTCAGCTCCGCCGAAGGCCGGGCCCGGCCCCCGCGGTCGGTGGTCTCATCGTGACCCTGGCGCCGTGGTGTCCCAGCGCCGGTGGGTGAAGGACGGGGGCGGGGCGGCGGCCTCCAGCACAGCGACCGGTGCGTCCGGAGGGGAGCGTTCCCGGGCCCAGGGTTCGATCGGCGGCGGGTGCACGCTCGCCTCGGGGTCGCCAGGCTCGGCGCTGCCGACGTCCGGCCACGGACGCTCGCGTCGCTCCTCGGTGCCCGTCGTCATGACAGGCAGGTCGGAGTCGGCGACGGCCGCGAGCTCCAGGAGGAACAGCTCGTCGTCCTCCAGGACGATCTCGAGGAAGCGCTCGATCGTGGCCTCGGTGAGGTCGTCGTGCTGGACGATGTGGGCGGGCATGACGCACCTCGGTCAGGCGTCGATCGCCTTGCGGTCATCGCTGCGACCGCCGGCGATCTCGATCTTGCGGGGCTTGGCCTGCTCGGCGACGGGGATCCGCAGGGTGAGCACACCGGCGTCGTAGGAGGCCTCGATGTGCGCGGTGTCGAGATTGTCCCCGAGGACCAGCTGGCGGCTGAAGGTCCCGCGGCGGCGCTCGGCGGCGAGCATCTCCACCGAGCCCTCCTTGACCGGGCGCTCGGCCGTCACGGTGACGACGTTGCGCTCGACGTCCAGGTCGATGTCCTCCGAGACCAGCCCGGGCAGGTCGAACTCGACGAAAAAGGTCTCGCCCTCGCGCCAGGCGTCCATGGGCATCGCCGTGGGCGCCGGGCTGCCGTCACCTCGGAACAGCTGCTGCGTGACCCGGTCGAGCTCTCGGAACGGATCGGTGCGCATCAGCATCTGTGCCATCGTGTCCAACTCCTTCCCTCGTGATGTCCCATCCACATCTGTTGTGGTGGTGATAGATTTTTTATAGCAACAGCGCACGCAACGATCAAGACCCCTCGGGAGAGACATGACGGCGACCGACCCGGCACGCGGCGTCTACGGGATCTCCGTGGCAGCGGACCTCGTGGGCATGGGATCGCAGCAGCTGCGGTGGTACGAGACGCAGGGACTGCTGACGCCCGACCGCACGCCCGGTGGCACCCGGCGATACAGCGACGACGACCTGGTGCGGCTGCGCCGCATCGACGCCCTCCTCGATGCCGGGCTCAACACCGCCGGCATCGCCATGGTCATCGACCTGCAGGACGAGGTCGACGACCTGCGCGAGGAGCTCACCCGGGCAAAGCGGCCCTGACACCATCACGGAAGGACACGGATGTGGACACTCGAGCACTCCCCTCCTCGCCCGTCCCTCACGAGGACGGTCAGGACCCGCCGCAGTTCGGCGCCGAAGCACCGTCGCTCGAGGCCCTGACCGTGCGCGAGCTCATCGCCCGCCTGGCCCGCACCGAGGACCAGCTCAACCTGGCGAGGTTGCAGGAGGGGGCGCAGGGGCAGTCCGTGGCTGATCTGCTCATCGAGCAGCACCGGGTGATCCGCGAGCTGCGACGACGGCACTGAGAGCTGAGTCCGCGGCGGACGACCCGCGCGGACGATTGGCTTCCACCGCGGCCCATGAGCTGCGCGAGAGGCTACAGCACCTGCTCCGCGGTCGCGTACCGCGCCTCTGTGGCCGACTTCTGCGGACGCCACCAGTCCTCATTGGCGCGGTACCAGTCGATCGTCGCGGCCAGGCCCGAGCGGAAGTCGCGGTACTGCGGCTGCCAGCCCAGCTCGTCGCGCAGCCTGGTCCAGTCGATCGCGTAGCGGCGGTCGTGCCCCGGCCGGTCGGTCACGTGGTCGAAGTCGCCCGGCTCCCGTCCCATCAGGGTCAGGATCTCGGCAACGACGGTCTTGTTGTCGACCTCGCCGTCGGCGCCGATGAGGTAGGTCTCGCCCATCCGCCCGCGGTCGATGATCGCCCACACCGCCGAGTTGTGGTCGTCGACGTGGATCCAGTCGCGCACGTTGAGCCCGTCGCCGTACAGCCGCGGCCGGACGCCGTCGATGAGGTTCGTGACCTGTCGCGGGATGAACTTCTCCACGTGCTGGCGCGGGCCGTAGTTGTTGGAGCAGTTGGAGATCGTCGCCCGCACGCCGAAGGACCTCACCCACGCCCGCACGAGGAGGTCGGAGGCTCCCTTCGTCGACGAGTACGGGCTGGAGGGGTTGTACGGCGTGGCCTCGGTGAACCGGTCCGGGACGTCGAGCTCGAGGTCGCCGTAGACCTCGTCGGTCGAGATGTGGTGGTAGCGCACGTCGTGGCGGCGCACGGCCTCGAGCAGCTCGTAGGTGCCGACGACATTGGTCTGGACGAAGGGCCCCGGCGAGGCGAGCGAGTTGTCGTTGTGCGACTCCGCGGCGAAGTGCACGACGACGTCGGACTCCCCCACGAGCCGGTCGACGAGCGCGCCGTCCTGCACGAGCCCCTCGACGAAGCGCACGTCCGCGCCCTCCAGCGACGACCGCGACCCCGCGTAGGTCAGCGCGTCGAGCACGGTCACCTCCGCGTCCGGTCGCGTCGCGAGCGTCTGGTGGACGAAGTTGCTCCCGATGAACCCGGCTCCCCCGGTCACGAGCACGCGCATGTCAGTTCCCTTCGTTCGTCGAGGGGTCTCGAGGCTCGTCGCTGGCGCTCCTCGCACCTCGACCAGCGTCAAGCCTCGAGACGTACCCAGCCAGCGCCTCCACCATGTCGGCCGGCTCGTACCCCGTCGCCCGCAGCTTGTCGAGCACCAGCGTCGAGTGCTCGGGCCGCGGCGCCATCGCCCGTCCGGCGCCGTACTCGGCCGTCGTCACCGGCGTCACGTCCTCGCGGGCCCGGCCGCGCAGCGCAAACACCTCGCGGGCGATCCCGGCCCAGGTGAGCGGTTCGCCGGACTGCGAGACGTTGTACGTGCCGAAGGGAGCCCCGCTCGCCACGAGGTGGAGCGTCGCCGCCGCGATCTCGTCGGCGAAACTCAGCCGGCCCCACTGGTCGTCGACGACGCGAGGGGACCTCCCTTCGTCCGCCAGGCGGGCCATCGTCGCGACGAAGTTGCCCCCGTCGCCCACCACCCACGACGTGCGCAGCAGGTAGTGGCGCGGCGCGACGCCGACGGCGAGGTCACCGGCGGCCTTGGTGCGGCCGTACTCGCTCACCGGGGTGAGGGCCTCCCCTTCGTCGTGGACCTCGCGCTGCCCGTCGAAGACGTAGTCCGAGGAGTAGTGCACGAGGGTGGCGCCGGCGGCCGCGGCGCAGCGGGCGAGCTGGGCGGGCAGCTCGGCATTGAGCCGCCAGGCCAGCCGGCTGCCGTCGAGGGTCTCGGCGGCGTCGACGGCGGTCATCGCGGCGGCATTGATGACCAGGTCGTGGCCGCTGAGGTCGAGGGCTTCGACGGCCGCGGGGTCGGTGAGGTCGAGCTCGTCGCGGGTCGGCGCGACGGCGTCCGGCAGGAGGCGGCGCAGGGCCCGCCCAACCTGACCGCTGCCGCCGAGGAGGAGCACCTGCTTCGGGACGAAGGGGGTGACCTCCGCCAGCTGCGGATTCGCCCGGTCCTTGTCGGAGATCTCGCTCTGCGACAACGGGATCGGCCAGTCGATGGCGGCGGTCGGGTCGTCGAGGGCGAGCGCGGGATAGGTCAGGTCCGGGCGCCAGTGCTCGTTGACGAGGTAGCTGTAGACGGTGTCGTCGGCGAGCGCCTGGTAGGAGTTGCCGACGCCGCGCGGGACGAAGACCGCGGTGCCCGGCTCGACCTCGAGGGTGAAGGTCGCGCCGAAGCCCGCCCCCGCCCGCAGGTCGACCCACGCGCCGAAGACCCGGCCATGCACGACGGTGACGAGCTTGTCCCAGGGTTCGGCGTGGATGCCGCGGGTCGCGCCGCGCGAGGCATTGGACGAGACGTTGTGCTGCACCGGGCCGAAGTCCGGCAGCCCCGCCGCGACCATCTTGGCGCGCTGCCACCCTTCGGTGAACCAGCCACGCGCGTCTCGGTGGACCGGGCCGCGGGCGACGAGTAGCCCGGGGATCGGGGTGGTCTCCACGCTCAGGGCCATGGTCGAACCCTAGCCACACGACCTATGCTCGCGACATGCGCGGGATCATCCTCGCCGGGGGGACGGGGTCGCGACTGCACCCCATCACCCTCGGTGTCTCCAAGCAGCTGCTGCCGGTCTACGACAAGCCGATGGTCTACTACCCGCTGAGCACGTTGATGCTCGCGGGGATCCGTGAGGTCCTCGTCATCACGACGCCGCACGAGGCGCCGCAGTTCGAGCGGCTCCTCGGTGACGGGTCGCGCCTGGGGGTCTCGATCACCTATGCGCAGCAGCCGAGCCCGGACGGGCTGGCGCAGGCCTTCCTCATCGGTGAGCAGCACCTCGCGGGTGGGCCGGCGGCGCTCGTGCTCGGCGACAACATCTTCTACGGGCCGGGTCTGGGCACGCAGCTGCGCCGCTTCGCGTCGGTCGACGGGGCGGCGGTCTTCGGGTACCAGGTGGTCAACCCGCAGGACTACGGCGTGGTCGACTTCGACGACGAAGGGAGGGCCCTGCACCTCGAGGAGAAGCCCGCCTCTCCCCGGAGCCGGTTTGCCGTCCCCGGCCTGTACTTCTACGACGACACCGTGGTCGAGCGGGCCCGCGGGCTGCACCCGTCGGCGCGCGGCGAGCTGGAGATCACCGACCTCAACCGCACCTACCTCGACGAAGGGAGGCTGCAGGTCGAGGTCCTCCCCCGCGGCACCGCGTGGCTCGACACCGGCACCTTCGCCTCGCTCAACGACGCGAGCAACTACGTGCGCACCCTCGAGGCCCGGCAGGGCCTGAAGATCGGCTGCCCCGAGGAGGTCGCCTGGCGGATGGGCTACATCGACGACGCCGCCCTCCGCGACCGCGCCGAGCCGCTGGTCAAGAGCAGCTACGGCTCCTACCTCCTCGACCTGCTCAATGACTGACCCCACGCTCCCAACGCTGGTCGAGGTGCGAGGAGCTCTGCGACGAGCCTCGAGACCACGCCACGGGGTGACCGAGTAACCCAATGACCAAGCTCTGGGCCCTCCCCGACACAGCAATCCTCTTCCTCGCCGTCCCGACCGTCACCGCCGCCCGCTACCTCGACCCATCAGCGTTGACGGCCAAGACGTGGCTCTTCGCCCTCGTCCTCGCAGCCCTGCACCTGCTCATCGGCGCTACCTCGGGCCCCTACGCACCGGGACGGCCCAGCTCCTCAGTGGGCGAGGTCCTGGACCTGACGCGCACCCTGGTCGCTGTGGCCGTGCTCGGGTTCAGCATCGAAGTCCTCTCCCCGAACCTGTGGGTCCCGCGCTCCGTCCCCCTGCTCGCCGCGGCCGGGACCCTCGTCGCGGCCTTCGCGCTCCGCTTCGTCGTGCGGGCCGCGACCGACGGCCATGACGGCCACCCACCACGCCCACGCGGAGACGAAGCTGCGGAAGAGGTAGAGCTCGACGAGCATCGCCGGTAGCGCGAGCAGCAGGGCGACGGCCACGAGCGAGAGCTCACCCTGCGCTCGGATCTCCCGGACGCAGCGCCGGGCAGCCAGCCCGAGCACCAGGAGCAACAGGCCGAGGCCGACGATCCCGTACTAGACGAGAGCAGAGACGAAGGTCGAGTGCGCGTGTTATAGAACGGCGCCCCAGGGACTGTCGTACAACGTCGTGCCAGCGGAGCCCAGCCGGGCCCAATACCGCTCCAGCGGCAGCCATGGCCACAGCGACATCGGCCCGACGCCGAAGAGGACACTGGCCGGTGAGGTCCACCAGGCGTCGAGACCAACTGCGGCGTTGTCCCACCGGGCGGCGGCGATGCGCGCGCCACGTCCACGTAGCAGGGCCAGCAGCGTCACGGCGGCGAGCGTCACTGGCGTCCCGACAGTGAGGATCCGACGCCAGGACCACCCAAGACGCTGCTGGGCCACCGCGAGCAGCAGCAGGACGAGCAACAGCCACCCGGCGCGAGAGAGGCTCTGGGCGATGAGCAGGACTCCGCAGGCTGCGAGCACGAACCAGACGTGGCGCTGCCCGGGCCAGCTTCTGGCTCCGGCGAGGCACGCAGCAACCGCCAGGACCAGCCCCACCGCGTTGTTCGAGGATCCGCCGATGGGTAGGCCGGGTCGCAGCATCATCTCCCCGGCAAGAAGGGGTACCAACCAGCCGGAGATGAGCGAGCCGGCCACCGCCGCACCAGCCATGCGAACGACAGTGTCTGTGAGTTGACGTCTGGTGAGCCGGTTGGCCAAAGCGTGGGCGGCCAAGGCCGCGCTCGCGGCCAACAGGGCGGCAACGAGTGCGACATCCCAGAACCGGTCCGCACGCAGGACGCCAAGCGTCATCCAGCCGAAGAGTGCCACGCCGGCGGTCAACTCGAGCTTCGTCAGCGCAACCACCACGGCCGGTCGTGCCCACGGCCACAGGGTGAGCACCGCCAGCACGACGAGGATGAGCCCATACCCCCACGGCCCCGGACTGACATTCGTCGCCGATGGGACCGCACACAACAGGGATGTCGCGGCGACAGGTACCCAACGCTGGCTGAGGCGCGAGGAGCCCTGCGACGAGCCTCGAAGCCACGAGGTGATCCCCACACGCTCGCTGAGGTGTGAGGAGCGGTTCCTGAGGTGCGACGAAGGAGCCTCGAAGGGCTGCGACGAGCCTCGAAGCCAAGTCACTCAGTCGAACTGCCGCTCGAACGCCACGATCCGCTCGATCGCGGCGTCCACCTCCGCAGCCATCCGGTCGAAGACCTCCTGCGGCTGTCGATACGGGTCGGCGATGTCGTCGACCCCATCGGGCACCCGGTTGAGCCCTCGCTCGCGCGCTAGGTGCGCCGGTAGCGCCGCCCACCGCTCCTCCACCGTCGACAGTCCAGCGAGACGAGTTGTCCACGGCTCACGCTCACCCGCAGCGTCGAGCAGTCGGGCAAACTCCTTGAGCGTGTACGCGCGCTTCAAGTGCCGCGGCGAATAGCTGAGGACGATCTTGCGGTGCGACACTTCGAGCGGCAGGGCGATGTCGACGTCACCCATGATCTGCTCGGATATCTGGCGCGCGGCGAAGGTGTCCGATGCGATGCCCCTCGAGGTGAGGATGCCGGCGCTGCCGCCATCGACCACATTGCCGATCAGGGCCTGGGTTCCCGCGCTGGTCACCTCGAACCCTCCCGGGCGAACGGTGTCCAGCGCGTGCTGCAGGGCCAGCTGGGCATAAGGGGAGCGGCAGATGTTGCCGGTGCACACGGTCAGCAGACGGACGCTCATGGCCCACATCCTGCCTGATGGCGGGGCCTGTGAAACACTCGCGCACGAGAGAAGTTGCACTCACATGTGCTCTTGACGAATCGGTGAAAGGCAAGGCCCGGGTGGAGCTGCAGGACTACTTGAGGATCCTCAAGAAGCGGTGGTTGACCATCGTCATCACCACCCTCGTGGTCGTGGGGCTGGCTGCCCTCTTCACTGGGTTGCAGACGAAGCAGTACACGTCGACCACGCAGTTCTTCGTCTCCGTGTCGGGGTCCAACACTGCCTCCCTGCAGCAAGGCAGCACGTTCACACAGGAGCGCGTGAAGTCATACGCGCAGCTGCTCAAGACTCCGCGTGCGCTCAACCCCGTCGTCGACCAGCTCGGAGACGAGACCAAGGTCAAAGAACTCTCTGAGAAGATCACGGTCACGACGCCTCCGGAAACGGTGATCCTCGAGGTATCGGTAACCGATGCCTCACCAGAGCATGCGCAGCGGATCGCCACAGCCATCGGCGAGGCCTTCCCCGAGGTCGTGTCCGAG
Organism: Janibacter anophelis NBRC 107843; assembly: GCF_001570945.1. Taxonomy (GTDB): domain Bacteria; phylum Actinomycetota; class Actinomycetes; order Actinomycetales; family Dermatophilaceae; genus Janibacter; species Janibacter anophelis. The sequence continues at coordinate 37,440 of NZ_BCSQ01000022.1, read as the reverse complement.
GTTGAGCGACCCGAGGGGTCAAGCAAGGCGTCTCCTATCAAGGTTTCTCTCGTGGAGCCGGCTTCGACCAGTGACGTCCCCACGAGCCCCGTGCCGATCCGCAATCTCGCACTCGGACTCATCCTCGGACTCTCGCTTGGATTCGGCCTGGCCCTCGTCCGTCACCTCCTCGACACCACCGTGCGCACGGACGACGACGTGGAGGAGATCACCGACGAGCCCGTGATCGGAGCGGTCCATTACGACCCCAGGGCGGGCAAGGAACCACTCATCGTGGAGAGCGACCCATCCTCGCCTCGCGCCGAGGCCTTCCGCGCCGTGCGCACCAACCTCATGTTCGTCGACGCAGCCAACCACCCCCGCACGATCCTGCTCACGTCCTCCATCCCGGGCGAGGGCAAGTCGACGACCATCGCCAATCTCGCGCTAACCCTGGCCCAGTCCGGCTCCAGCGTCTGCCTCATCGAGGGGGACCTCCGCCGGCCGCGCCTCCTCGACTACCTCGGTCTCGAGGGCAGCGCCGGGCTGACGGATGTGCTCATCGAGCGGGCCGACCTGGACGACGTCCTCCAGCCGTACGGTCGGGACAAGCTCGAGGTCATCGGAGCAGGCTCGATCCCACCCAACCCGAGCGAGCTCCTCGCGTCGGAGGCGATGAGCCTGGTCCTCGCGCGGCTGTCCGTCCGGTTCGATTACGTCCTGATCGACACGCCGCCGGTCCTGCCCGTCACCGACGCCGTCGTCCTCAGCACGAAGGTCGATGGGGTCATCGTGCTCGTCGGCACGACGATCGTCCGCAAGGAACAGCTCTCCGCGACCCTCGAGGCGCTCGGTGCCGTGGACAACAAGCTCCTCGGACTCGTGCTCAACCGGGTCGGCCACAAGTCGGCTGGTGGTTACGGCGCCGGCTACTACGGCTACTACGACCCGGAGAACCGACAGGACGCACCCACCCGTCGTGGGCGGAGTGAGCGTCGCCTCGTCCGGTCCAAGTAGGCGAGACGGCGCAGCGGGTATCAGCGCTTGGCGCGCCGCGCCTTGAGATCGCGGCGGCTGAGAGTACCTGCTTCATCAGCCTCGTAGGCGTCGGCTGAGTACGACTTGCTGTAGCCGTACTCGACGTCGCCGTACCTGATCCGATCGACCTTACGTGTCGAGACCTGGTTGAGGATGGCGCCCAGCACCTTGCCGTCGACCGCCCGGAGGGCTCCTGCCGCACGCTCGAGTTCCTCCTTGTGCGTCTTGCCGGCGGCGACGACGAGGACAGCGCCATCCGCGCTGCGGGACAGCAAGGCCGCGTCGGTCACGGGTAGCAATGGCGGCGCGTCAAGGACGACGAAGTGACTCGACGACAGCTGGCTGATGAGGGACTCCATCCGGTGCGAGCCGAGGAGCTCCGAAGGATTGGGTGGCACCTCACCAGCGACGAGCACCTCCAGACCCGGCACCTGCGTGGGCTGCAGTGCCTCGGTCAGCGGGATGGTGCCGGCGAGCACTTGGGTCAGCCCGACGCTGCCGTCGACGTCCAGTGCCCTGGCCACGGCCGATCGGCGCAGATCCGCGTCGATGAGCACGACCTGCTCGCCGGACTCCGCGAGGACGGTCGCCAGGTTCGAGGCGACGGTCGACTTCCCTTCGCCCTGGTTGGCACTCGTCACGACGATCGAGCGAGGCTGGTGGTCGACGTCGACGAAACGGAGGTTGGTGCGCAGTTTGCGCAGCGACTCGCGCTCGTGGAACGACTTGACCCGGCGGGCGTCGCCCCGCTCGGAGCCGAGGTCCTGGCTCTGGGGCAGGATCCCGAGCACCCCGGACCCGGTGATCTCCTCGACGTCCTCGACGTGCCGCAGCTTGGTGTCGTTGCGGTGGCGCACGTATGCCACCGCATACCCCACGAGCAGCCCGAGGAGGAGGCCCAATGGAAGGATCCGCGTGGGATCGGGTGAGGACGGCGAGGTCGGCAGCAGCGCGGACTCGCTGGGCTCGATGACCACCTGCGCGGTCGACTCGATCGTGCGGGTCTGGCCGTCAGCCCCGACAGTCCGTCGGTCCGGTCCTGCTTCTTCCATCCGCTTCGCTTCCGCAGCAGCAGCGGAGACAACCGCATCCGCAACGTTGCGTGCTTCCTGAGGCGTCGGTCCCTTCGCGGTCACGTCGATCGTCACGCCGTCTTCAGGCACTGTCGCCGTGATCCTGCCCGCGAGTTCTTGAGGCGTCGTCTTCAGCCCAAGGTCCTTGATGACCGACTCAGCAACGTTGCGGTTACTGAAGAGGGTGACATAGGCCTTCGCCTTCTGCTGGGCAAGGGTTTGTGATGAGAACGACTCCCCGATCGTCTGCCCGCCACCGGCGGTGACATAGCCGGCGGCCCTCGCGGTGTACTCCTTGGGCTGCAGCAACATCCACGCATTCGCGATGGCGAGCCCAGCCAGGGTGCACGCCACAATCGCGATGGCGTGGCGGCGGGTCAGCTTCCACAGGTCTTCCAGGGTCACGTACGCTCCTCGCAGACGAAGCCCAGGCAAGTGCACGGGCCGGCGCCGTCGCGGACGCCGCGCGCCAGTATAGGCGGGAGCCTTGCTGGACTGCGGCCACACTGACGTGTGCTGTCTCGAGCACCGCATGGACCCCGGGTTGCCGGGTAGCGGACATGTGCCATAGTTCGGAAAGTCACACCAGCACCTCAAGGGGAGTTCACCCGTGCAGGCTCGAGTCGCACTCTGATGGCTACGCGTTCCGCCGTGACCTTCGATCCGCAGACGAACCGTTGGCTCTGGGCGATGGTGGATGTCGTCACTTTGACGGTTGCAGTGTTTTTTGCCGGACTCCTCCGCTATGACTTCCGCATCGAAGAGATTTTGACCCTCCCAGTCGTTCGATTGGCGGTGCTGGCGGCAGCGGCACATGTGCTTATCGGGGCATTCGTTGGGCCCTACGCGGTGGGGCACCACCGAGGTTCCTACGAGGAAATCGTCGACCTCATGAAGACAGTTCTCATTTGGTCGATCTCCCTGCAGGCCGTGACCTTGGGACCCTGGGACTTGGGGCCACGATCCCTACCACTCGCGTCCGGTGCTACCGCCCTGCTCGGCATGTTCGGCGCCCGGTATGTGCTGCGGGCAACCCGCACCCGCTTGGACCCACGGGGAACTGCGGCGTCCAGGGTTTTGGTCTTTGGTGCAGGGGAGGGTGGGCGACAGTTGGTTCGCGCACTGGTTCGCGACCAGTTGTCTTCCATGACTCCCGTCGGCCTGCTGGACGACGACCGGGCGAAGCGTCGCATGCGCATCGACGGCGTCAAGGTGCTCGGGACCGGCGACGACGTGGTCGCCGTGGCGGAGCAGACCGAGGCCACAACACTGGCCATCGCCGTCCCCAGCGCCCAGCCAGAGCTGGTGAAGAAGTTGCGGGATGCCGCACAGGGCGCGGGCCTCGAGACGTTGATTCTGCCGCAGGCCCACGAGATGCTCGGACGCATCGGGGGCAGCGACCTGCGCAGCCTTGACCTCGCCGACTTCCTCGGCCGCCGTCCCATCGAGCTCGATGCCACGGCGATCGCCGACACGATCTCCGGTCGGACGGTCCTCGTGACTGGTGCTGGCGGGTCCATCGGGTCGGAACTGTGCCGTCAGATCAGCAAGTTCGGTCCCAAGCACCTCGTGATGCTCGACCGAGACGAGTCGGCGCTGCACGGGACGCAACTGTCCGTGACCGGCCAAGGGCTGTTCGAGTCGGACGACGTTGTCCTCGCCGACATCCGAGATGCCGGTCGCATGATCGAGGTCTTCAAGCACCACCGTCCCGAGGTCGTCTTCCACGCGGCAGCGCTCAAGCACCTGCCACTGTTGGAGATGTATCCGGAGGAGGCATGGAAGACCAACGTGCTCGGCACGCTCAACGTCTTGCGCGCTGCCCAACACGTCGGCGTGTCGACCTTCGTCAATGTCTCGACGGACAAGGCAGCCAACCCATCGTGCGTCCTCGGCTACAGCAAGCGGGTGACCGAGCGGCTGACTGCAGACTTCGCGCAGAAGGACGAGCACACGTACGTCAGCGTCCGCTTCGGCAATGTCCTCGGCTCGCGGGGTTCGGTCATCACGGCTTTCACGGCCCAGGTCGAGCAAGGTGGGCCGGTGACGGTCACGCACCCGGACGTCGAGCGATACTTCATGCTCATCCCCGAGGCCTGCCAGTTGGTCCTGCAAGCTGCTGCCATTGGGCGAGACGGCGAGGTCATGGTCCTTGACATGGGGCAACCAGCCAAGATCCAGGACGTCGCCACGACGCTCATCGAGCTATCCGGCCGCAAGGACGTCGAGATCATCTACACCGGCCTGCGTCCAGGAGAAAAGATGTCGGAGGAACTCTTCACACCAGGCGAGGACATCCGGCGTACCGACCACCCACTCGTCAACAGTGTGGATGTCCCCACCATCGACAGCGCGGCAGTGGAGCACACGCAGCACAGTTCCCCGGCCGAGTCCGCAAGTTGGATGCGGGACGTCGCCACGCCGGAGAGCCTCGGGGTCGACGCGTGACGGGTCGCATCCTCATGTCCCAAGCTCTCGTGGGCGAGGCCGAAGAGAGGTACGTCCTCGATGCCCTGCGCTCAGGGTGGGTGGCCCCTCTCGGTCCCCACGTCGACGCCTTCGAGCGAGAAATCGCCGAACGCGTCGGTGTCGACCACGCCCTGGCCCTCAGCTCTGGGACCGCCGCTCTCCACTTGGCCCTGGTCCACCTCGGAGCGCGACCGGGAACCAAGGTGGTGCTGTCGAGCATGACCTTCGCCGCAACCGCCAACGCGGTCGTGTACACCGGCGCCGAGCCCGTCTTCGTCGATGCGCGACCTGATGACGGCAACGTGGACGTCGAGCTCATGCTGCACGCTGTCCGAACGCTGAAGGACGAAGGGGAAGACGTCGTTGGCGCGATCCCGGTCGACCTCTTCGGCCGGGCCTGCGAGTACCCGACTCTAGAGGCGGGCCTGGCGGAGCTCGGTGTGCCGCTGCTCGAGGATGCTGCGGAGTCGCTCGGCGCCCACCTCGACGGCCGTGCCGCCGGCTCGTTCGGTACGGCTGCCGCGTTGTCCTTCAACGGCAACAAGATCATGACCACCTCGGGTGGAGGAATGCTGTTGAGCGATGACGCTGACCTCGTCGCGCATGCTCGCAAGCTGTCGACGCAGTCCCGGGAACCCTTTCCTTGGTATGAGCACACCGAGGTCGGCTACAACTATCGGCTGTCCAACGTCTTGGCTGCTCTGGGCCGTGGGCAGCTTGAGCGCCTGGATGACATGATCGCCCGTCGTCGCGAGATCCGTGACCGCTACGCCGCCGCGTTCGCCGACCTACCACTGCGCTTCCTGGGCCGGGAAAGCTCGAGCAGGGACGACGCGGAGGACAACTGCTGGCTTACCACCGTCGTCCTGGACCCGTCGTGGGTTGAGGAACGACGAGGGCACCCCGCGGTGGTGCAGGAGCGACGAGGGCACTCCGCGGTGGTTGAGGAGCGAGGAACGAGCCTCGAAACCACCCCCGCCGACAAGCTCGTCGCCGCCATGTCCGCCCAGGACATCGAGGTCCGACACCTCTGGAAGCCGATGCACCTCCAGCCCGTCTTCGCGTCGTCCCCGGCCTTCACCACCGGCGTCAGCGAAGACTTGTTCCAGCGCGGGGTCACCCTCCCGAGTGGCCCCGCGCTGACCGACGACCAGATCGATCAGGTGATCTCCGCACTCACCCGCGAGGTGACCTCGTCATGAGCTACCGCGGCAAGCGACTGCTGGACCTCGCTCTCACCGTCCCGGCACTCGTCGCCTCATTGCCCGTACAAGCCGTTGCGGCGGTAGCCGTCCGGTTCACCATGGGCAGCCCGGTCCTCTTCCGCCAGCAGCGACCCGGGCTGGACGGTGCCCCCTTCGAGATGCTCAAGTTCCGGACCATGCGCCTGCCGGACCCCGAGCGCGGCCTGGTGACGGATGCGCAGCGGATGACCCGCACAGGGGCCTTCCTGCGCAGCACCAGTCTCGACGAGTTGCCGACGCTGTGGAACATCATCCGCGGTGACATGTCGATCGTGGGGCCGCGGCCGTTGCTCATGCAGTACCTCGAGCGCTACACACCTGAGCAATCCCGGCGCCACGCGGTCCGGCCGGGTCTGACCGGCCTCGCTCAGGTCTCTGGACGCAATGCCCTGTCCTGGGAGCAAAAGTTCGCGCGGGACGTCGAGTACGTGGACCACAACTCACTCACTGTCGATCTGCGCATCATCGCGCGGACCGTCGTTCAGGTCCTGCGCCGGGACGGCATCTCCGCCGAAGGGGAGGCCACGATGTCCGAGTTCATGGGTAGCCCCGCCGCGTGATGGAGGACCTCGTCATCGTCGGCGCCGGCGGATTCGGACGCGAGACCCTGGACGTCGTTCGAGCCATCAACGACAAGGAGCCGACTTGGCGGTTCCTGGGGTTCATCGATGACAACCTCTCCCCCGCCAATGCGGATCGCCTCTCAGCCCTCGGCACCCCGCACCTCGGAGGCTTGGCCGCAGCGCCCGAGGGCGCGGCGGTTGCCGTCGCCATCGGAGACCCTTCGATCCGCCAAGCTGTCGTCGGCGCTCTGGGCGGACGACACCCGTTCCCGGCGTTGGTGCACCCCACGACCGTCCGCGGCAGCGAGCTGCGTCATGGGGTGGGGCTCATCGTCCTCGGTGGGGTCTCCTTGGGAACCAACGTCTCGTTGGGCGACCACGTCCACCTCAATGCGCATGCGGTCGTCGGCCACGACGTCCGGCTCCAGGACTTCGTCAGCGTCAACCCCAACGCCACAGTCTCCGGCGAATGCTCCGTGGGGTCGTTGACCCTGCTCGGTGCTGCGAGCACCGTCCTCCAAGGTCTGGCGGTCGGCTCCGAGGTCACCCTCGGTGCGGCCGCCTGCCTCACCAAAGATGCCCCCGACCGCGCCACGCTGGTCGGTGTACCCGCACACCCACTCGAGAGGGACAAGTCCCAATGAAGCAGGTCGTCCAGTCCGTCGGTGACGGAAGCCTCCGCGTCGTCGAGGTCCCCACCCCCACCTGTGGCCCCGCCGAGGTCCTCGTCAGCACGACGCGATCTCTGCTCTCGACCGGGACCGAGAAGGCCGTGCGAGAGCTGGCATCTGCCAGCCTCATCGACAAAGCCAAGGCTCGACCCGACCTGGTGCGCCAAGTGCTGAAGAAGGCCCGCACCGAGGGTCTGCGCAACACGGTCCAGGCGGTGCGCACCCGCCTCGACGAGGACATGCCTCTGGGGTACAGCGCCGCTGGCATCGTCCTCGAGGTGGGGTCCTCGGTTCACGACCTGACTCCCGGCACCCGGGTGGCCACAGCCTCGGCGGGGCACGCCGAGGCACAGGTCGTCCCCTCCCTGCTCGCCGTACCGATCCCTGACGGGGTCACGGACGAGGCCGCGGCCTTCGGAGCGGTCGCTGCCATCGCCATGCAGGGCCTGCGCCAGGCAGATGTGCAGTTCGGAGGCACCGTCGCCGTCGTGGGACTGGGGCTCGTGGGGCAGCTCACGGCCCGCCTGGCCCTCGCCTCCGGGTTGAGGGTCATCGGCGTCGACCTCCGCGACTGGACTGTCGACCTCGCGGCCGAGGCCGGTGCCATCGGCCTGATCGAGGAGGGCCAGGGCACGACCGATGCGATCTTGGCCCACACCCGTGGCCGCGGCGTGGACGCCGTCCTCGTCACCGCGTCCACCAAGTCCTCCGACCCGGTCATGGCCGCCGTCGAGCGGGTACGTGACCGTGGCGCCGTCGTCGTCGTGGGTGATGTGGGCGTCGAGCTGGCCCGGACCCCCTTCTACATGAAGGAGGTGGATGTCCGCTTCGCCCGCAGCTACGGCCCGGGACGGTACGACCGCACGTACGAGGAGTACGGCATCGACTACCCCATCGGCCACGTCCGGTGGACCGAGGGACGAAACATCGAGGCCTACCTCGACATGGTTGCCGGCGGTCGCCTCCAGGTCGACGACCTGGTCACCCACGTCTTCGACATCGACGAGTCCGAGCGGGCGTACGAGACGATCGGGCAGGACCCCAAGGCCCTCGCCGTGCAGTTCTCCTACAGCCGTCAAGGTGTCGGTCGGGATCCCATCTCCCTTCGCCCGATCAAGGCCGGTCACCGCGGCTCCGGCATCGTCGGGGCGGGCAACTACGCCAAGATGACCTTCCTGCCGGCGATGAAGAAGGCCGGCCTGGCGTCGGCGGTGGCGGTCACGTCCAACAGCGGGCTGACGGCGCGTCATCTCGCTGAGAGGCACGATGTCGCGCAGGTGGTCGCGGACGTCCCCTCCCTGCTGGCCATGGACAGCGTCGACACTGTCTTCGTCCTCAGCCGCCACGACTCGCACGCGCAGATCACCCGCGACGCACTCGCCGCGGACAAGCACGTCTTCGTGGAAAAGCCCCTCGCGCTCAGCGAAGACGAGCTGGAGTCCGTGCTCGAGGCCGTGCAGGCCTCCGAGCGTGTCCTGTGGGGAGGGTTCAACCGTCGCCACTCCGAGGCGATCCAGCAGGCACGGAAGACGCTCGGCGGGACCGGGGAGCCGCTGGTCATCACCTACCGCGTGAGCGCCGGCCGTCTGCCCGAGACGCACTGGTACAAGGACCGCCGTCAGGGCGGTCGGCTCCTCGGCGAGGTGTGCCACTTCATCGACCTCGCCTCTTGGGTGGTCGGCATGCCGGTGGCCGAGATCGTCGCCTTTGGCTCCGGCGGCGCCGAGCTCGTCCTCCAGGAGGACCTTGTCATCAGCGCCAAGTTCGCCGACGGATCGATCGCCACCATCACCTATGCCGAGCACGGTCACGCGAGCTCGTCCAAGGAGTACCTCGACATCCTCGGACGTGGTCACACCGTGACGATCGACGACTTCCACAAGCTGACGATCGACGGCAAGGAGGTCAAGCTCTCGGCCCCAGGCAAGGGCCACGTGGAGAACCTGCGCCTCTTCGCCGACGCGATCGCCGGCAAGGCCGGCGACGCCGACACCCGGGCCACGATCGCCAGCACCGCCGCGGCGCTCGCCGCGGTCCAGTCCCTCGAGCAGCGCACCGTGATCCCCGTCGACCCCCGCGTCGGCAGCCAGCCCTTCAACAACTGAGGACCCCAATGCCCTCGATCTCCAGCGTCGTCAAGGACGTGCGGGCGCTCGGCGCCTCGGCACCGCTTCGCGCGGTCTACGAGGCGTCGAAACGCACCAACGGCCACGCCCGACTCTTCCGCCCCGTGCCCGGCGGGTACACCTCCACCCCGCTGGACATCGGGCATCACGTCCCGAGCTCTGAGCGAGCACGTGGACGCTGCCTCGAGGACGCCCGGCTCATCGTCGAGGAGGGCACACGGGTCTTCGGGGAGCGGGTGCCAACTGGCAGTTCCGCCAGCTGGGCCATGGACCCGCTCACCGGGCGGTGCTGGCCGGAGGACACCCCGTGGTGGCAGATCGACATCCGGACCGACCAGCGGCTCTCGGATGTGAAATTCACCTGGGAGTCGGCACGGCACCGTGACCTCGTGGTCCTGGCCCGGGCAAGCGTGCTGGAGCCCGACGGTCCGTGGTTCCCCCACCTTGAGTCCATGCTCGTGAGATGGTGCCGCGAGTGCCGCCCCGAGGAAGGGGTCAACTGGTACTCCAGCCTCGAGCTGGCCCTGCGGGCCATCGCGTGGAGCCAGGTGCTACGCCTCGTGGGCGACCGTCTGCACGGCGGCCTGCGGGCCGAGCTCGACGACCAGCTCGTCGCCAGTGCGCGGCACATCATGGTCGAGCTGCCCTACACGATGACCAGCATGAAGAACAACCACCTCCTCGGCGACGGCCTCGGGCTCATGGTGCTCGGCAAGATGTTCCCCGACCATCCCGCAGCAGGGCGATGGCGGTCGATGGGTGACCGCCTGATGCTCAAGCAGCTGGGCCGGCACATGCTGCCCGACGGCTCGATGATCGAGGACTCGTTGTCCTACCACCGGTTCGTCCTCGAGATGTTCATCGTCCGGGTGCTCATCGGCGACGCCCCCGATGCTGTCGCACGGGCGATGTCGACCGCGGCGGAGCACCTCATCACCTTGGGTGTCCTCGACGGCGATGTCCCGCAGTACGGCGACTGGGACGAAGGGAGGGTCCTCGCCGACTCAGCTCCTGCGGGCGACGTCGCTGGTGCGGCCCTGCTGGCTCGACACCTGGTTGGTGGCTCGACGCCAGCATCCGCTTGGGACATCTACGACGAACTCGCTTGGTACGCAGCCGCCTCCGGCACCGCGGAGCCTGCTCCCCCTCGTCCCGAAGGACCTTGGACCAGTGGCCACTTCAGCGGTGTCCGACGCGGCCTCTGGGCCGTCTGGCTCAAGCGGTCCCTCACACCCTCACACCAGCACGCGGACCTGACCTCGGTCTGGATCCAGCACGATGGCAGTTGGGTCACCCGCGACCCGGGGACGGGCACGTACAACGGCCCCCTCCACGTGCGCGATGGTTTCCGCACCAGTGCCGCACACCCCGTGTGGCGACCCGACGGCGGCGACCTGCTCGGACCCCACAGGGCCTTCCGCTGGCAGCGCTCGACGGTCCCGGCCGGCAGTGCGGCGGTAGAGCTGCCGTTGGGGACGATCCTGGCCGTCTGGCATGACGGCTTCGACGAAGGCCGGTGTCTGCGCCTCGTCCTCGTTGAGGACTCGGGCGTCACCGTCATCGATCGGCTCCCAGAGGGCGCTCGCGGATGGGTCATGACGGCCCCTGAGGGCGACGCCGGTGAGCGCCTGGTGCTCGAAGGGAGCACATCGACAATCGCTGAAGAGGCCCCCTTCGCCGGGTGGATAAGTGAGACTTACGGCCGATGGGCCCCATCACCGTGGCGACAGTCTCGCGCCGACGCCGGGTGGTTTGTCTGGGGCGCAGGCGACACGAGAACCATCAACGACGAGCACCTGACGGTCCGCGAGGACGACGACCTTGTGACCATCGACCTTGAGATTGATGGCACTCTCCACACCGTGGAGGTGGCCCGTGCGTAGGCGCAGGGTTCTCGTCCTCAACCACTTCGCCGCTCCACGCGGTGAAGCCGGTGGCACACGGCACGTCGAGCTCTTCTCACGGCTCGACGGCTGGGAGCACCTCATCATCGCGAGCAATCTCAATCCGCAGACCGGTCGACGGGTCGGCGACTCCGAGGGATTCGTCACCGTGCCGGTCATGGGGTATTCGAGCAACGGCATCTCGCGGATCCTGAACTGGATCAGTTACGCCGCAGCCGCCATGCTCCGAGGAATGCGCGTTGGCCGCGTCGACGTGGTCTACGGGTCGTCACCCCACCTGCTAGCTGCATTGGCCGCGTGGTTGCTGTCGATCATCAAGAGGGTTCCATTCGTCCTCGAGGTCCGTGACCTCTGGCCCAAGGTACTCGTCGACATGAACCACCTCAGCACGAATTCACCGATCTACAGGGTTCTGACCGCGCTCGAAGAGTTCCTGTACGCACGGGCTCGAACCATCGTGATCATGGCCGAGGGGTCCCGCACAGAACTTGTGGCACGCGGGGTGGCACCGCACAAAATCGTGTACATCCCCAATGGCGCTGACCCGGAGGACTTTGTCGCCAGCGCACCTCGCGAGGACCTGCGACTGCGCTACGGGTTCGACCGGGTGACCGCCGTCTATGCGGGGGCCCACGGCCCGGCGAACGGCCTTGACCTGCTCCTGGACGGTGCTGAGCAGGCCCCCAACGTGGATGTAGTTCTAGTCGGTGGAGGCGTGCTGAAACACGGCCTCCAGGAAAGTGCGCAAGCGCGAGGACTAACGAACGTCCGGTTCATGGACCCCGTACCGAAGTCCGAAATTCCTGACCTGTTGGCGGCCGCCGACATAGGGGTGCACGTGCTCGCAGATGTCGAGCTCTTCCGCAGCGCGGTAAGCCCAAATAAGGTGTTCGACTACATGGCTGCCGGCCGAGCGACCCTAACGAACTGCCCCGGTATCGTCTCAGACCTGGTCATGGATTCGCACGCAGGCCTTGCAGTTTCACCCAATGAGATCGGCCATGGCCTCGACAAACTAGGTTCACAGACAAACGAAGACCTGATCGCGATGGGCATAAACGGCCGAGCATGGATCTCCAGAAACCAATCGAGAAGCGCAATGGCCAACCTGCTAAACCATGCGCTCGAGGATGCGATTTCGCTATGACCCACCCCACGAACCTATTCCGACAGGCGAGTCGTCACAGTCGACGCTTCGCCGCACTCATGACATCACCCGGGAGAATAACAGCCCAATCTAACGTCGTTTTCGGCACCCATATACGCGTGGGACGAGGACGAACACTGAGGGTGGCCGAACGAACCTTCATCGGGAGCAATTTTCACTGTATGAGCAATGCGCATATTGGACCAGATGTAATGATCTCAACCCAAGTGGCATTCATCGGTGACGACCACCCTTTCGACGACCCCACCAGGACCTTGATGGAAATCCCCCCCAATCCACCTGGGTATGTTCACATTGAAGGTGACACTCTGATTGGCTATGGAACAATAGTTATTGGCTCCAGCAACATAGGTCGCGGTGCGATCGTTGCCGCCGGCTCGCTCGTCACGGGCGACTTAGAGGCTGATACCGTTTACGCTGGGCGCCCAGCCCGACCACTCCGAAGCAGATACGCCAAATGAACCCCACGGCCCGCCCTACCGTGCTCGTTGTTTACCAGCACCTACCTCACTACCGGGATGCGGTATTCCAGCTAATGGCCGATTCTACAAGAATCAACTACCACTTCTTGGCTTCACCTGTCGGCGAGAACGGAATTAGAACAATTTCCTTTGGCAACTTAAGAAACACCCATGCACTAAGGAACATATGGGTTGGCCCCTTCCTAATTCAGCGTGGGCTGCAATCCAAAATCCGAGAAATTCGACCTGATGTCATCATCTTTCTTGGCGACTACCGCTACTTGACCACTTGGTACTCCGCGTACACCGAGCGCAGACGAGGAACCCGCATATTCTTCTGGACCCAAGGATGGAGACATCAAGAAGCAGGTTTGCGCGCGGGCTTTCGACGAACCTTTTACAGACTAGCTGACCATCTATTCGTGTATGGCAACCATGCTCGCAATCACGGCATCGCTGCAGGCTTTCCACCTGACTTCATCACAGCCATCGGCAACAGTAACGTTGCCGCAGCAAACTTGGGCTTGTTGAGAGTGGACAAGATCCCCTCACCAACCCTACGACTTGGCGCCGTCATGCGCCTTACTCCGAGCAAGAAGGCTGGGCAACTCATTGAGATCGCTCAGCTCCTAAACAAGCGGGGCATCACCACCGAAGTGCACCTCGCAGGCGATGGATCTGAGGTCCCCCACCTACTTGAAGCCAGTGAGGCCGTAAAGGTGCCTTTACGGATGTACGGCGAGATTCACAAGCCCCACGAATTGGCCCGCTTCTATTCGGAAATCGACGTTTGCGTGATCCCTGGGGCCGCGGGACTCAGCATCCTGCAAGCCCTATCCCACGGGCGACCAGTGGTGACCAACAATACGATGTCGAAACAAGGCCCAGAGACTGAAGCCATAATCCCCGCATATAATGGATCGCTGGTCCCCGAGGATGACTTGCAGGCATTCGCGCAAGCCGTCTACGAGTGGGGTAATCGAATGAAAGATGATTCCGACACCGTGACCAGACACTGCGCGGAAAGCCTTGGAAAACACTGGGTAGCCGATCAACAGGCCAATCTCATCGAGAGAGCAATTCTGTCAAGCGCTCCCTCAAAATTACGCCTCGCCGTATTGAATCCTAATGCGACCGGTCAGTTGTACAGCGGACCCAATACCTTCATGGAACGCCTGTTCTCCAACAATGAGAGCTTCGATGTTTCCATCGTAACGGGACACGTGGGGGCACGAACCGAATTCCCTTGGGCAAAGGTGATAACGCCGACGACATACGATCGGTCCGGAAGAGTGGCGCAACTCAAATGGACGATCGCTCTCACTCGATGGCTATGGCGGAACTCCGCCAATTTCGATGTCATCCACGCTCACGGGATCTACCTATTTAATCTGCTCCCACTTGTCGCGGCCCAAGCACGCAGAGTTCCAACAATACTTGTCCCCCTAGGGTCCAACGCGGAACTCGGCTTCACGAACGATCCCAACCGTCGTCAACGCTTGGTCCGCATCCGAAAGGCTATTATTGCACGCGCCACTATTGGATTGGCACTTTCAAAGTTGACCGAGCGCGAACTGATTGCTGCCGGGCTGGACAACAGACGGGTAAGGACTGTCGGAAACCCTGTGGACACAAGTTACTACTGCCCGCCGCCCAACGACTCAAGAGTAGAGCTTCGAACCATCGGGTTTGTCGGAGCACTAAGCAACAACAAAGGGCCCGACGTTGTGCTGAAAGCGCTAGCCATACTGAAAGCGACTCCTGGGTGGGAGAATGTTCGCGGCCTCTTCGTTGGGCCCTTCTACGACCGGCACTATGAACGCGAGTTTTATGAGTCGGCAGTTCAACTTGGCCTAGAGAATCAAATCGAAGTAGTAGGATTCACACAATCTGTACTAGAGCAGATGCATAGAATGACAATCTTTGTTCTTCCGTCAAGGCAAGAGGGCCTGCCGGGATCGCTGGTTGAGGCACTCGCCACCGGACTTCCCGCGATCGTTACAGACGTGGGAGCAATGGGCGACGTCATCCGAGAGGCAGACGCTGGGCGCGTGACCCCCCGCGACCCTCACTTGATCGCAAGTGCAATTCTGGAGACGTCCAGAACGACGACTTGGCGACGGCTGTCCGTGAATGCGCGGAACCATGCACTGGAAAACTACTCCTTACCCGCCGTACAACTCGACTATCTAGATTCGGTCACTTTCGCCACTAATTGGAGACGCTGATGGTGCAAACCAACCTCGCACATTATCTCGAGCCGTACGTAAACAAATCTGGTTGGCTGATGCCGCTATCCGACGAGCGCGGCCGGCCGATGGCGAATAATGGCGACATTCTCATGCGCAGCGTCCTACACGACATTTGCAGGCAGCAGAATGTTCAGCTGACTGGAAATCCGGAACATGACTTCGACTTTGTTGCCATCCCTCCAAATGGCGCCCTTCTGGACCGGTTCAAAGCTCCCGATCTGATCACAAAGGAGCTTAAGCGCTACACACGCAAGCCACTCCTGATATTCCCTTCTTCGGCCCAGTTCCTCAAGCAGAACCCGGCGAGAATGTTTGACAACCGGCAAGCTCCGACGTTGTGGATCCTGCGTGAGCCCTATTCAATGGAACACTTGGAGCGCGACTGGGGTAATGCTTTACGTGATGTAGGCGTCACACTAGCTCTCGATCACGACGTCGTCATCTCTGGCGCAGAACATGTACCGCGGTATATCCCTAACGCTCAAGCAGGTGGCATCAGGGGTAGGTCACTCTTGGTAGGCCGGTTAGGCGTCGAGGCGCGCGATATTAGGAATGAGATGACAACCGTCGATTCGTACGAGAATCGGGCTGGCTCCAATTTTAAGCGGATGATCGTCACGGGCGCTAGGTCGCTACCTCCTAGAGCACTGAGGCCACTCCGACGAATCTCAACCTTTCAGCGTGTCAACCGCGCCAATCGAGAACTCCTGGATGCAGCACCGAGCGACATTCGAAGTAAGTTCACCCACCTGGACCGAATCTGGGGCACGGACCTTTCAGATACATCCCTCGTCAACTTCGAACAGTTCTGCAGAAGGATCGGAGATGCCAATCTAGTGCTTACAAATCGTCTCCACGTCGCCATTCCCTCTGCTCTACTCGGGAAGGAGACCGTGCTAGTGGACTCGGGATACCATAAATTGAAGGGAATTTTCGAACATTCTCTTAGCGATCTTGACAACGTTCGGTTCATCGCACGCTCTTGAAGTCTTCAGTCGCGACCATCGGTCGCAACACCAGAATTCTTACGCTGGGCTCGGTTGGTGCGCAAGGCACGAGCGCAATCAGCCAGTTCTTGCTGGTAGCTTGGCTGTCTCCTGGCGATTTTGGCCTTTTCGCATCGGCGAGTGCGACTTTGATAGTTTTCGTCGCACTCACCAACCTTGGGGAAATCAATGCCTACTTGACGGGTAAATTGGCTCGAACCAGCGATCTTCTTAAAACCAGCCTGCGAGTCAACTGCTGCTTGGGCCTTCTTGGTGCCTTGGTTGGTGTTGCAATCTTCGGACTCAATGGCCCGCAATTGGGGGTCATGGTGATTTCGGTTGCTGCAACGATCCCGCTCACAGGACTATCCCTGGCTTGGAACGCCGTCGCTATCCGAGCGCAGAAGCTTAGGGCCGCTGTCCTTGGACAGTTCATTGGTGCCGGCACGAAGCTAGTGGTTGGCATTTCTGTAGCCGCTACTACCGAATCTGCTATTGCATTGCCAACGGCACTCGGCCTAGGAGCCGCGGCAAATGTTGCTGCTACCGCATGGATGTTGCGCGATGACTATCAAGAGTATTCCCATAATGCAGTTGTCGCAGTTCGTGATCGTTTCGATCGAATCCGTTGGGCTGCGCAATCGCTAGTCCAATTTTTTGGTGCGCAGTGTGACTACTTGGTTCTATCATTGCTCGCAACGCCTCACGTGGTAGGTATTTACTTTTTGGCTTATCAGGCCACCGTCGGGGTTAGTGCGCTCATTTCGGGGCCCTTACTGAAGTCCGGGTTGGTGGAACTTGGGCACTCCAAGGGAGCAGACCTTCACACAGCAAAAGTCTTGGCGACGCACACAACGTTGTACGTCGCACTCCTCAGTTCACTGGGTGGGGCCATGGTCTTAGCCGCATCTCCACACTTTCCAGGGGCATGGGATCAAGCTGGGGCTCCATTAGTTATTTTGCTGGGATCGCTCACAGGGCGCCTCTTAACTCCAATATTGGAGGCACAACTCTTAGCGTCCGGGCGAGTCTCTGATAGTTTCTGGATCAATGGTGGCGATATCGTGGGAACGTCACTAGCTGCCTGCCTCATACTAGGCGGTGATATAGTCTTGGTATCGTTGGCTGTCTCGAGCTGGAAGGTAGTAATTGCCGCCATTCGTTGTTTCGCCGTCTTCGGACGAAATGCACCGCTGGTGGCGCTACCTGGCGTCGCCAGTTTGGTCATACATTGCACCGCAACTATGCTTTTTCCCCAAGGTGATCTTGTTGGCGCGTCGGTCATCGGAACGTTTGGAGTAGGGATCGTCCTACTTCTCGGCTTAAGAAGGTTCGCGAAGTGACAACCGCCGTGCAGAAGTCGTCGATGGCCGCCTCCTCTGGCATTCGGTCTCCACACTCTAAGGCCAAACCTGTCGACAACGGTTCCTCGTCGTTTTCATCTTCGAGAGACGGATTTGTTGAGGACGAACGATCCTTTTGGATTTTGGCGGTCTTGCTTTGGGCTGCGTGCACATTGCCCAGCACCATTCTTATGCTGCAGTCTGGGCGAGTGTTTGGGGAGGTGACGCCTTACACCCCCGGCACGCAAGTTCTTCGATACGGCCTAATCGCGTCCGTCCTCGCATGGTCTCTGTTGATACTTGTGAAGAGAGCGTCAGACATTTCCTCGCGCCCCTTGGGGGTGCTCATCCTTCTCGGTTTCGCAATCTTCTTTCCCGCAACCGTCGGACTCTTGAACGGGGACGGGTCTCTCGATGAATTCTTTACTGCAACAGTGTCATTTCTGTTGGCCTTGGCACTATTCTCGTATCGCCTGAGGATCCGCCAACTCAGCATCATTGCAGCGCTTGGCGCAGCCACAGGGGCCGTTAGTCTTGGGATGGCCCTTTACCGACCTAGTAGCGCTTACACGATCGAGGAGGGGGGTCAGGCGCTCGCTGGGCCGTTCAACAACAGCAACTATTTGGGCACTGTTCTTATTCTAGCACTACCGTTCGTTCCACTAATACGGAACAAGCTTCTTCGTCTCGTCTGTGCGACTCTTACAGTTCTTCCTATTGTCCTCGGTGGGTCGCAGACCAGCATCGCAACTCTTGGCGTGCTCATCACTGTGGGCCTTATCCTCATGTGTGTGCCTTCCCCTACTTCTAAGGGGACTCTACTCGGATTTGCGAGCGCCATAGGGCTCGTCGCAATGAGTCTGTTGCCCCTAATTGTTTCAAATCGGGATGCGCTGACGGGACGTGGCGCAATTTGGCTACACGCAAGAACTCACGTTTCAGATTTTCTACCGTTCGGTGCGGGGCGCGGGTGGTTTGCGGACAGTGGACGGGAGATTGGGTTCCCAGCCTTGCACGCGCACCACCTTCTGTTGGATCCCCTGATTGTCGGTGGGATCCCCTATTTCGCTATCGTCCTGATACTGCTGCTCACGCTGATCCGATTTGGTATCGGTGGCGCCCGCAATGATTTTAGCTCCGTGCCAGGCCTCTTTACAATTGCACTGATCGTAGCCGGAGGGCTAGGAAACTTTTTCATTCTAGATCTGCGTGATCTCAGGTTTACGACCACGGGTTTCGTGATCATAACCCTCCTGTCGCTGGCCTCACGCGCAGGCGCTGACGGGAGGGTCGACCAGCCAATTGAGCCGCGGCGGGACGCTGCTGCTCGGTCTTTCGAAGTTCCCGCTGTTCCTGCTCTGGCGACTCAAGGACATCTTGCTGCGGCAGTTCGGCCAAGCCACGTCAAGACGGGTCCCAGCATCAAAAGCCGTCGTGTGCGACGAAAGTCTCGAGAAGTCCGCGGTTCCGCTGGACGTCCGCAGCGCTCTGGGGTCATTGGACTGTCTGGTGCCACCATTTTCGTTTCTCTCTCACTCCTTTGGACGTATCAGGTTTTCACCTCCGCGCCTCCTTACAACCCGTCCGCGGCGGCTCCATCGACTCCGAATTCTCGTTCGTCTACGTCATCGGCCACAACGGAAGTTCTGCCCAAAAGGATTCCAAGGGACGGAGCTGCCCAAGTCGACCAAGGCGTCTTCCCTGGTAAGTCCACCTCATTCCGACCCCCTCTGGAAGAGATCTCTAACGATATTCCCTTCACATATGACGACGGGTGCCACTTGGATCAACAGTCGAGCACACCCGTGTCTTGTAAGGTATTTGTTTCCGATGAGGACGCGCCAACTGTCGCTTTGATCGGCGACTCGCACGCAGCACAATGGAGCGACGCGCTCCGGCTTTTGGCCATGGACCAAGGCTGGAACGCGGTGTCCTTCACAAAGTCAGCGTGTGCGGTGTCGATGTCTGCCGTTCCGCAGCCCGGGCAAGAGGGGCCCTATACCTCGTGCTCTGAATGGAATCAGCAACTACCGGACGTTGTCGAGTCGGCCGGTATCGACCTAGTTCTAACTTCTAACTCCACATATTTCACGTCGTTTTCAGAGAATGGCCGAAAGTTGACTGGTGCTGAGGGTTTCCAAGCCTCGGTTCGGGGTCACCGGGAGGCTCGATCTCGTTTGGCTGAAGTGGCTCCTGTTGTGGAGATATTGGATCTACCGGTTTCGGGGGACCAAACAGCGTGCCTGAGCAAGAGTCCGGCGAGCGAGTGTTCTGTTAGCCAAGAGAAGGCCTCTCTGAGACGAAATGACGTTCAGAGGCGCGCTCTCGAAGAGTTGCCATCAATTCCAGCACTTGACTTCACAAGCTATATCTGCCAAGAGGGCACATGCCCGGCAATCGTGAATGGTGTGGTCACCTTTCGTGACTCAAATCACATTACGGCGGAGTATTCACGCACCTTGACTTCTCCGCTCCGGAAGGCGCTTAGACCAGAGACGGCAGAAGTGCTGTGGGATCAGGAGTGAGGCACGTCCGCGTACAGGCGTTGCGATTCGTGTAGATGCTCAGGTTGCGCCTCGCCGGCCAGTTTCGGAGGCGGAGAGGCTCGCGGCAGTGCCGCCAAGAGCGATGGCCTTGGGGCCGTCAGGATGACTCTAGAAGCCGTGATGGATCCAGGTTCCATCCAACACCTGAACACCACTTTGGACATCCATAACAGACAGTTATGCTCCGAGGGTCCCGTCCGAAGAGAGGTTCCCTCGTGCCCACTGCTGCCCCAACGGCTGCCCTGACGCACCTCGACGTCCTCGAGTCCGAGTCGATCCACATCATCCGTGAGGTCGCCGCGGAGTTCGAGCGGCCTGTCCTGATGTTCTCCGGTGGCAAGGACTCGATCGTCATGCTCCGCCTGGCCGAGCGCGCCTTCGCCCCCGCCAAGATCCCCTTCGGCCTGCTACAGGTCGACACCGGCTTCGACTTCCCCGAGGTGCTTGCGACCCGGGACCGTTGGGTCGACCGGCTCGGCATCGAGCTGCACGTGGCATCGGTTGAGCAAGCCATCGCCGACGGCATCGTCATCGACGACGGCAAGACCTCCCGCAACCGGTTGCAGATCGGCACCCTGCTCCACGCGATCGAGGAGCGCGGCTACACCGCTGCCTTCGGCGGCGGACGACGCGACGAGGAGAAGGCGCGTGCCAAGGAGCGCATCTACTCGCACCGTGACGACTTCGGCCAGTGGGACCCCAAGAACCAGCGCCCGGAGCTGTGGTCGTTGTACAACGGGCGCATCCACGAGGGCGAGCACATGCGGGTCTTCCCCCTCTCCAACTGGACCGAGCTCGACATCTGGCAGTACATCGGCCGCGAGCAGCTCGACATCCCCGAGATCTACTACTCCCACCAACGCCGGGTCTTCGAGCGCGACGGCATGCTCCTGACCGAGAGCGAGCACAACCCACTCCGTCCTGGTGAGCACGCCGAGGAGCGCACCGTCCGGTTCCGGACCGTCGGTGACCTGACGCTCACCGGATGCGTCGAGTCGGCTGCCCGGACCGTCGAGGAGATCATCGACGAAATCTCCATTGCCCGCCTCACCGAGCGCGGCGCGACCCGAGGCGATGACCGCTTCAGCGAGGCTGCCATGGAGGACCGCAAGAAGGAGGGCTACTTCTGATGAGCACCGACGTTGAGATCACCGAGTCCGACCAGTCCCTTCGAGGCTCGTCGCAGAGCTCCTCGCACCTCAGGGAACGTGTTGTCGAGCACGAGCAAGCGACCGCTGGGACTGACCTGGACCTCGGACTGCTGCGGGTCGCGACCGCGGGGTCGGTCGACGACGGGAAGTCGACTCTCATCGGCCGACTGCTCCTCGACAGCAAGGCGATCTTCGAGGACCAGCTCGAGGCTGTGGAGGCCACGAGCAAGGCCAAGGGGCACGACCACACCGACTTGGCGTTGCTGACCGATGGACTGCGCAGCGAGCGCGAGCAGGGCATCACCATCGACGTGGCCTACCGCTACTTCGCCACCCCGCGGCGCAAGTTCATCCTCGCCGACACCCCCGGCCACGCGCAGTACACGCGCAACATGGTCACCGGCGCCTCGACCGCCGACCTGGGTCTGGTGCTCGTCGACGCCCGCCACGGCATCACCGAGCAGTCGCGCCGTCACACCGTGCTGCTCTCACTCCTGCGCGTCCCACACATCACCCTCGTCGTGAACAAGATGGACCTCGTCGACTACGACGAGACCGTCTTCACCGCGATCCGGGACGAGTTTGTCGCCTTCACCGAGCGCCTCGACGTCCCCGAGATCAGCGCCTTCCCCATCAGCGCGCTCGTCGGTGACAACGTCGTCGAGACCAGCGACGCGATGCCGTGGTACGACGGCGGGAGCCTGCTGGACCACCTCGAGTCCGCGCAGAACGCCGACCTCTTCGAGACCAAGGGTGACCGCTTCCCCGTCCAGTACGTCATCCGGCCGCAGCAGGGCGAGCACCGCGACTACCGCGGCTACGCCGGCCGCGTCGAGTCCGGCTCCCTCACCGTCGGTCAGGAGGTCGTCGTCCTCCCCAGCGGTGTGCGCAGCACCGTGGCCGGCATCGACACCCTGGAGACGACCCACAAGCACGCCGTGAGCGGCCAGTCCGTGGTCGTGCGGCTCACCGACGACATCGACGTCTCCCGCGGTGACGTGATCGCGGACGTCGAGCACTCCCCCACGGTGACCAAGGAGGTCACCGCGACCGTCTGCTGGATGACCACCGGCACGCTGCATGGTCGGCAAAAGCTGCTGCTCAAGCACACGACTCGCACCACCAAGGTCATCGTGGACGCCATCGGCGCGAAGCTCGACGTCAACACCCTGGAGCGCGATGGTGAGGCCAGCGAGCTCTCGCTCAACGAGGTGGGCACCGTCTCGCTCCGTCTCGCGCAGCCGCTCGTCGTCGACGCCTACACCGACCACCGCACGACCGGGTCCTTCATCCTCATCGACCCGGCCTCCGGCGCCACGGTGGGTGCCGGGCTGATATCTGGGACGCACGGAGTCGAGTACTCCATCTGACCAAGGTGACGGCTCAGCGCGCGAGCACTCTCCAGATACGCCGGACCAACAACCGTACGTAGGTCGACACGCCTCCAGCGTTCGACCGTATGCCACTGGCCGCTCGGACTCCCTTGGGGGTCAATCGATCCCAGACGACGCGAGGCAGCGCCCACGGCGCGCGGAGGATCAAGTGCCTCACGAGAAGGCGGGGACGTTCTCGGCCGGACTCCCGCACCCAGCGGGCGTACTGGCGCGAACTCGGCCCGTCTGGAGCTGCACCGCCCATGGCCTCGATCAACGGCGCCGCGGTCTCTCGCGCCCCCAGGTCGATCGCGGCACGAACGACGGCATCGAGCTCCACCGGCGCAGCATTGCTGACCACGCGCTCGGCCGTGTGCCTCCACATGGCGGGCTGATGGGACTTGAGTGCGTTGAGGGCTTCGATGAGGAGTGCATCAACCCGAGCGGGAGCCACCACAGGGCAGTTCGCCAATTGAACTGTCGTCTGCCCCTTCCACAGCACCTCGAACGCACCCGCCTCCAGCAGGCCAGAGAAGTGATGATGCAGGTCAACCGTCACAGGGAAATGGGTGTGACTGAAGGTCCGTGAGAACGTGACGTCGTCCAGCGCTCGCGGGTACCAAGAGGACTGGCTCGTCCACCCGCCAGACGCCAGAGCATCGACCGCGGCCTCCTGATCATGCCGTGCCACGAGCAGGTCGATGTCATTGCTCTGCTTCGGCTGTCGCACCCCCAGCTCGACGAAGGCCGGCCCCTTGATGACCAACGACCGGACACCGGCGTCAGCGAGGAGCCGCTGCAGGTGCGCCGTCCCCAGCGGGACGGCCTCGGCGAGGGTCAGGGGCTCACTCATGCGGCGCGCTCGATCAACCCGACCCCGCCGATGCTGCGGATGAACTCGTCACGCAGGGCCTCCCCTTCGTCCTGCACGAGGCCGGTCGCGACCTCGAGCAGGTCACTCTCCGAGCGCGGCCCGTCGGCGAGGGCCTCCCACAGCTCGGCGAAGGGTGACGGCACGAGCATCGGCTGAGCGAGCGGGTCACGCGTGTCGATGAGGGCGACCCGACGCGGCTCGGCCGCGACCCACGCGATGCCGTCGGCGATGCGCCAGCGGGTCATCCTGCTCCCTTCGTTGGGCTCGGGGTCTCGAGGTCTCGACAGGTCTCGAGGCTCGGCCGCGGGCGGCCTCGCACCTCGACCAACGTAGCCGTCTCGCACCTCGACCAGCGTGGGTCAGCCGGCGTGCGCAGCCACCGCAGCGGCCACCGCCTCGGCGACACCCTCCTGGAAGACGGGCGGCACGATCCGGTCGGCCGTGGGCTCCTCGACGAGGTCGGCGATGGCGCGGGCGGCGGCGAGCTTCATCTCCTCGCTGATCTGCACTCCCCCGGCGTCGAGCGCCCCGCGGAAGATGCCGGGGAAGGCGAGCACGTTGTTGATCTGGTTGGGGAAGTCGCTGCGGCCCGTGGCGACGATCGACGCGTACTTGTGCGCGACGTCGGGGTGGACCTCGGGTGTGGGGTTGGCCAGGGCGAAGATCATCGGCCCCTCGGCCATGGCCGCGACCTGCTCCTCGGGCACCGTGCCGCCCGAGACGCCGATGTAGACGTCGGCGCCCTTGAGCGCGTCACCGAGCGAGCCGGTCCTGCCCTGGACGTTGGTCGTCGCGGCGAGCATCTCCTTGTGCGCCACGAGGTCGTGGCGGTGCTTGCCGATGATGCCGCGCGAGTCGCAGACGACGACGTCGGTGACACCGGCCAGCTGCAGCAGCTGGGTCACGGCGACACCGGCCGCGCCGGCACCGCCGACGACGACGCTCAGCGACCCGATCTGCCGGTCGACGACGCGGCAGGCGTTGATCAGGCCGGCGAGCACGACGATCGCGGTGCCGTGCTGGTCGTCGTGGAAGACGGGGATGTCGAGCCGCTCGCGCAGCTTGCGCTCGAGGTCGAAGCAGCGCGGCGCCGAGATGTCCTCGAGGTTGATCCCGCCGAAGCTCGGCGCCATCCGCGCGATCGCGTCGACGAGCTCGTCGACCGACCCCGACTCGAGGCACACGGGGATCGCGTCGACCCCAGCGAAGTGCTTGAAGAGCACCGCCTTGCCCTCCATGACCGGCATCGCGGCGAGCGGGCCGATGTCGCCGAGGCCGAGCACGGCGGTGCCGTCGGTGACGACGGCGACGGTGTTGTTGCGGGCGGTGTAGCTGCGGGAGAGCGACGGGTCCTGCTCGATCGCCAGGCAGACGTCGGCGACGCCCGGGGTGTAGAGCAGGGACAGGTCGTCCTGGTCCCGCAGCGGCTTCGTGGCCCGTACCTCGACCTTGCCGCCCTCGTGGGCGACGAACTGCGGGGCAGTCAGGTCGTAGGTGGTGGTGGGCTCGGACGCGGACACGGCAGTCAGACCTCGGGAAGAATCGTGGATCAGGAGCGGGCAGCCCTATGGAGACCGGGTGTGGTCACGACGGGCGGCTGGTGAGCCGGTACGCATCTTCCCACACGCCCGCCGAGGTGACACCATGCACCTACGCCGCATCTCGGGCACTGGCCCACCTCCCTTCGTCACGACGGTCACTGCGGCCGGTGCCGCCGCCTCGCCTCCCCCGGAGACCCCGTGATGCGCGCTCGTCGCCTCCTCCCCACCCTGCTCGCCGCCGGCCTCGTCGTCGGCTCCACCGCCGTCGCGACAGCCGACGAGCCGACCGCCACGGACGCCAGCGTCCGCCTCACCGGTGAGCTCGTGCGCACCTCCGTCGAGCGAAGGGGGGACACCCCGCGTTTCGCCGTGGTCACCGGCGACCGCTTCGTCCCCGTGACCGGCGCCGGTCTGGCGGACACCCCGGCGGGCTCCACCGTCGAGCTCGACGTGCGCGCCCCGAGCGCCGTCGTCGCGAAGGCGCGGCCGGGCACCGACCTCGCCGCGGCGACCACGGCCCACGCCGTCGCTCCCGGCACCGCGCCGCTGCAGGTGACCCGCGTCGTCGAGGCGCAGCAGGCGAGCAGCGCCACCTACGTGCCCGCGACCCGGCGGATCACCTATGTCGAGGTCACGCCGCAGGGCTACCCCCGTGAGGCGGTCTCGACGGCCCAGGCGACCGCGCAGGTCGCGGCGACCGACTCCTACTGGCGCGACCAGTCCCGCGGCGAGCTGCGCATCGGGGCGCCGACGTTCGCCCCGCGCTACACGTCGGCGTACTGGTGCTCGGACGACCCCTTCGACCTGTGGAACGAAGCGCTCCTGCGCACCGGCTGGGAGTGGCGGGACAACGCCTCGCTCGTGCTCAAGCTGCCCTTCGACTCCGGCCCCGAGTGCGGCTACGGGCTCGGCCTCATCGGTGAGAACCCCAACTCCGCCGGCGTCCTGCACGTCGCCGACATCGCCGCCCCCGTGCTCGCCCACGAGCTCGGCCACAACATGTCGCTCGAGCACGCCAGCGCGCTCGTCTGCTCGGGCCGCTCCGACTCGGCGTACGACACCTCCGCCGACTGGTGGACCTCGTGCGACGAGGCCGAGTACGGCGACTCGCTCGACATCATGGGCCCCTCCTCCGAGGACGACCTGCCCATGCTCTCGACCCCGCAGGCGCTGCGGCACGGGCTGCTGCCCCCTTCGTCCGCGGTGCAGGTGGGCCACGGCACGACGCGGGTGACGCTCAGCCCGCTCTCCGGTGGCGAGGGCACCCGGGCCGCGGTCGTGACCAACGTCAACACCAACGCGCGCTACTGGGTCGAGTACCGCACCCCCACCGGGCGCGACGCCTCCAACCCGGCCGGCCAGGACACCGGGGTGCGGGTGCTGCGCACGAGCTCGTGGTCCGGGTCCGTCGTGCTCGACCCCACCCCCACCGGCACCCTCGACCGACGGGTGGCGCTGGCGCCCGGCGCCACCCTCACCAGCTACGACGGCCGGGTGAAGTTCACGACCGAGTCCACGAGCAGCGGCCAGGCGGTCGTGCGGATCGACAACACGTCGCGGCTGGGCAGCTTCACCCTCACGCAGGCTCCGCGGATCACGGGGACGAAGGGGGTCGGCCAGCGCCTCACCGCCTCCACCGGCACGTGGTCGCCGACGCCGTCGCGCTACACGTACCGGTGGAAGCGCAACGGCGTGAACATCCCCGGCGCCACGAGCCGCACCTACACCCCGACGACCGCCGACGCCGGCCGGCAGATCTCGGTGCGGGTCGAGGTCACCCGCACCGGATACACGACCCGCTCGCGCACGAGCGCGAGCGTCGGCATCCCGATCTACGCGACGAAGCGGCCCTACCTGCACGGCACCGCCACCACCGGCCACACGCTCACCGTCATGGTCGGCGCGTGGACGCCGAAGCCCGAGCGCTACTCGTACCAGTGGTACCGCAACGGCGTCGCCCTCTCCGGCCGCACGGCCAAGACCTACCGGCTGACGAGCAGCGACAGGGGCAACAAGATCCACGCCAAGGTCACCGCCCGCCGCACCGGCTACACGACGGGGTCGCGGACCACGGCGATGACGACGATCTGGCGATAGCGCTCCCTGAGGAGCTTGCGCAGCAAGCGTCTCGAAGGGACGCGACCTACAACTCCAGCGCCCGCTCGAGCGCGGAGACGACCTCCGGGTCGTAGTCGTATCCGAGCCCGAGGTGCAGCCGCTCGAGGGCGATGGTGCGGGCGCGGGGCGAGCGGGCACCTTCGGTGATGTCGTCCCACGCGTTGGCCACGCGCACGATGCGTGAGGCGAGCGGGATGTGCTCGCCGAACTCCCGGCTGCGGCGGAAGGGTGTGCCCACGTGCGCGACGAGCGGCGCGAGGTCCGCCAGCTGCGGGGTGTCGTCGAGCAGCAGGTGCGCGGCTCTGGCCATCTGCGCGTCCTCGTGGCCGCTGGAGTGGATCGTCGCGCCGCCGCGCAGGGGCTCGTCGAGGGCGAGCTGGCCGAGGTCGTGGAGCAGCGCGGTGCGCTCGACGTCGTGCAGACCATGGGCGTCGAGGCCCATCTCCTGCCCGATCTCGCAGGCGAGGGCGGTGACCCGGCGCACGTGGCCGGTGCGTGTGAGCCCGACGACCTCGGGCAGGCGCGAGAGCGCGAGCAGCGACTCGTCGAGCGCCTGGCGGATGGTGACGAGCCGCCGGACGGAAAAGTAGGCGACGAGCACCGGCACGAGCAGCAGCGGGATCGCCGCCCACTCGAGCACCGGTTTGGCGAGCGCGATGAGCGGCCCGGAGGCCACGGTCGCGGCAGAGATGCCGGCGATCGGGCCGGCTTCGGCCGCGACGATGTGGGCGAGGGGGCGTCCCTCGCCGACGAGCTGGACGAGGTTGTCGACGACGCGCTCCACGAGGCCACCGCCGAGGGCCGCGATGAAGAGGCCCGTCGCGCCGATGCCCGGGTGGACGTCGGCGGCGAAGGCCCAGTCCACGAGGGTCTGCCCCTCGACGACGATGCCCCGGGCGAAGTACGTGGTCACTGCCATCGCGATGAACCGTGAGCCGAGCGAACCCTCGACGACCGAGATGCCGCGCAGCCGGGCGAGCAGCCCGCCGACGAGGATGCTCAGCCAGACGACGGCGAGCACCGTCCACGCGGACGGCACCTGACCACTGCTGTCGCCGAGCGGCGAGAGGATCATGCCGAGCGCGGGGGCCGTGGTGAGGGGCGCGATGTTGCGTCGGGAGATGCGCAGCGGCACCTGTTCGCCGAGGACGATCGCGACGAGTGCCACGACGGCGAAGGGGGTGACCATCTCCCCCGTCACCTCGGCCTGGACCGCGGCGATCGAGCCGACGATCACGGCGATGCCGAAGAGGACGAGGCCCGGGCGGGCGCGCAGCCCGGCGATCATGACGCTCCCCCGGGCAGTTGTTCGCGCTCCAGCGCGCGCCGCAGCGCGGCGACGCACTCGCCGTCCAGCATCCGGCCGGCCACCGACTCGCAGTGGTCGACCGCGTCGGGTGCGGACCACCCTTCGGCCACGAGGTGGGCCCAGGTGTCGGCGACGGCCACGACCTTGGCCCCGACCGGGATGTGGGGCCCGCTCAGGCCGGCGGGCTGCCCGCCGCCGTCGATCCGCTCGTGGTGACCGTCGATGACGGCCAGGGTCGACTCGAGGAAGGTCACCGCCCCGATGACCTCGCGCGCCGCCGTCGAGTGGTCGCGGCGCACGATCGCGGCGGGCGCC
This sequence comes from Janibacter anophelis NBRC 107843, assembly GCF_001570945.1. Taxonomy (GTDB): domain Bacteria; phylum Actinomycetota; class Actinomycetes; order Actinomycetales; family Dermatophilaceae; genus Janibacter; species Janibacter anophelis. The sequence goes on along the minus strand of NZ_BCSQ01000022.1, from coordinate 8,936 downwards.
CCGTCGAGGGCGAGCATGCCGACGTCGCGCAGGCGGGCGGCGGTCGTCACCCGGTCGATCTCGTCCGGCGAGAGGCCGATGCCGGTCGCCACGGAGGTGGCGGCACCGGCTGCGAGGCGGGCTTCGTCGGCGGCGCCCGGGTGGCGCAGGTCGAGCGCGCGGACGAAGGGGGTGAGCAGCTCGTGGCGGGTGGCCCACAGGTCCGCGTGCTGGTGCAGGCCCCACTGGATCGACAGGATCGACGGGAGGAAGAAGAGGATCGAAGCCCAATCGAGGCCACCCGGGGCCCAGAGGATGACCAGGAGATAGGCGGCGACGGCGTAGCTCACGTACGACGGGACGATCTGGCGCAACAGATCGGTGCCGATAGCCCGCAGCGAGCCGGCGTTGCTGCGCTGCAGCACCCCTGAGAGCAGGACGACATTGACCAGGGCCACGGACATGGATGCGCACCCCATGGCCACGGCGAGCGTCAGGGGGCCGATGTCATCGGCCCCCGCAGTGAGCGTGCGTCCCCCGACGGCCACGTAGACCGTCGCGCCCGCGAGGAGGAAGATCACGCGCTGGCTGGCGTTGTACAGACGTTTGAGCGGCTCGTTGCGATCGACGACCACCGGCAGGGCCCCGACGAGAGCGGCCCCCACGGGCCCGAGCAGCGGTATGGACGCGATCTGCACGATGCCAGATGTCGACACCTGGAGAGGCCCGATGGCCTGGGGTCGGCCGAGGGCAGCGATCAGGGCCACCGCGAGCAGCGCGGCCACCCAACCCCAGCGTTGGGGCGGCCCTGACCAGAGGAGTGCGGCCAGGAGCGACAGGAGCGCCAGGGCGCCGACGGCAAAGACATAACCCCGGGTCGACCGTCGTTCGGTCGCTCCCGAGGGTGTCGTCCTCTTGGTGGTCGTCAGCCGGCGAGTGTCGTGGACGCTTCAGGTGCCGCCCAGTCCCAGCTGTCGTCGGACGATCCGGCCCAGTCCCAGCTGTCGGCTGTCAGGTTGGCCCAGTCCCAGCTGTCCGCTGTGGTCCCGGCCCAGTCCCAACTTGCGACGGTCTGCAGGCCGAGGAGGCCGGAGAGCGACAGGGCTGCGGCAGAGGCTGCGAGCATCGCGATGATCTTCTTCACGGGTCCTATGATGCCACCAATCACAAGGGGAGGTAAGTCCCGAGGCAAGGCAATCTGCTCGTTCGTGACAGAATGCCTCGTTGTTCACCTCCCCGCCGCCACCCGGCGGGGCGACGTACCCAAGGAGTCACCATGAGCAAGCGCGCCCGCAAGCGTCGCTCGCGCAAGGGCAAGGCCGCGAACCACGGCAAGAAGCCCAACGCCTGAGCACCCAGCACCATGACGAGGGGGCCGCACCCGTGACGGGCGCGGCCCCCTTCGCATGTCCCGACGTCGGGCCCGCCGGGAATGGCGGGGCGGGGGTGGCTGTTGGACTCCGGGAGAACCACTGCGACGGACAGGAGTCCACGTGCTCGTACTGCACGCCGGAGAGCGCACGGCCACCCCGCTAGGGTGGAGTGCGATGACTGATCCCACGACCGACGAGAGTGCCGCGCAGGCTGCGGCCGACGCTGCCGTCGACGTCGCCCAGGAGACCACCGAGGAGCGACGCGCACGGTTCGAGCGCGAGGCGATGCCGCTGCTCGACCAGCTGTACTCCGCCGCGCTGCGCACCACGCGCAACCCGACCGACGCCGAGGACCTGGTCCAGGAGACCTTCGCCAAGGCGTTCGCGGCGTTCCACCAGTACAAGCCGGGCACCAACCTCAAGGCGTGGATGTACCGCATCCTCACCAACACCTACATCAACAGCTACCGCAAGAAGCAGCGCGAGCCGAAGCAGTCCGACTCCCCCGAGGTCGAGGACTACCAACTGCACAAGGCGGAGCAGCACACCTCCAAGGGCCTGCGCTCGGCCGAGGTCGAGGCGTTGGACCGCATGCCCGACACGCAGGTCAAGCGGGCCCTGCAGGAGCTGCCGGAGGACTTCCGGATGGCGGTCTACCTCGCCGACGTCGAGGGCTTCGCCTACAAGGAGATCGCCGAGATCATGGGCACGCCCATCGGCACCGTCATGTCGCGGCTGCACCGCGGTCGGCGCCAGCTGCGCGAGATGCTCACCGACTACGCCGCCGACCGGGGCGTCGCCGCTGCGAAGGGGAGCGGGTCATGAGCCACGACGACGCGCACATGGACTGCTCCCAGGCGCTCTACCGGATGATGGAGTACGTCGACGGCGAGATGACCTTCGACGACACCAAGGCTCTGGCCGCACACTTGGCCAACTGCGCACCCTGCCTCGCCGAGCACGACCTCGACCGGGTCCTGCGGGATCTCGTCCAGCGTTCCTGCGCCTGTGAGCCCGCTCCCCCGCGCCTGCGCGCGACGATCATGGAGCGCATCACCACGATCTGCGAGGACGGGTCGTGGAGCGAGGTCACCCAGGTCCGGCAGATCTCGACCGAGGGCTGACGAGGCGCGCTCCCTTCGCGGGGTGAACGCCAGGTCTCGAGGTTCGCTCGCTGCGCGAACTCACACCTCGACCAACCTCGGCGAAATCAAGCATTTGATTTCGTCACCGGGCTCCGTCTCCTGAGGAACGGCTCTGCATTGAAGGCGAGGAGCCCCCTTCGACAGGCCGGAAACCTGCCGGAACTCCGTCTGACTACGCTGATCCCATGCGTGTCCTCGTCACCGGCGGAGCCGGGTACATCGGCTCCCACACCGTCGTCCAGCTCGCGGCCGCGGGTCATGAGCCGGTCGTCGCCGACAGCCACGTCAACTCCCGCGCATCGGTCCTGCCGCGGCTGGAGGAGTTGACCGGCACACGCATCGAGAGCCACAGTTTCGACCTGCGGGATGCCGACAAGACGTCCGCGCTGTTGGGCGAAGGGGGCTTCGACGCCGTCATCCACTTCGCCGGCCTCAAGGCGGTGGGCGAGTCGAGCCAGATCCCGTTGGAGTACTACGACAACAACTTGGGCACGACCTTCGCGCTGCTCCGAGCGATGGATCGGCACGGGGTGTGCAGGCTCGTGTTCTCCTCCTCGGCCACCGTCTACGGCGAGACGGACACCGTCCCCATGCCGGAAGAGCTCGAGACCCGCTCGACCAACCCCTATGGCTGGACCAAGGTGATGCAGGAGCAGATCCTGCGTGATGTGGCCGCGACGGGGGCGGCTCAGGTGGCACTGCTCAGGTACTTCAATCCCGTCGGGGCCCATCCGTCCGGGCGGATCGGCGAGGACCCCCAGGGCGTCCCCAACAACCTCATGCCGTTCATCTCCCAGGTTGCCGTCGGTCGGCGCGAGCGGTTGCAGGTCTTCGGTGATGACTACCCGACCCCCGACGGTACGGCCCTGCGCGACTACATCCACGTCGAGGACCTCGCAGCGGGCCATGTGGCAGCCCTCCAGTACCTCCAGGACCACCCGGACGTCCCGGTGCGGGAATGGAACCTCGGGACCGGCCACGGCACGTCCGTCCTCGAGATGGTCGCCGCCTTCGAGGCCGGGAGCGGACGAGCGGTCCCCTACGACATCGTGGGCCGCCGCGCCGGCGACCTCGCCGCCGTCTACGCCGACCCGTCACGCGCCGAGGCCGAACTCGGCTGGCGCGCGACGCGCACGATCGAGCAGATGTGCGCCGACACGTGGCGCTGGCAGTCCGCCAACCCGCAGGGGTACCCGGCGTGACGCGCGCTGACTGAGGCGTGAGGGCGTCCCTGCCCCACACACGCTGGCTGAGGTGCGAGGGCGTCCGCGCCCGAGGCTCGAAGCCCTCGGCCGCCGGGTCTCGAGGCTCGCTCGCTGCGCGAACTCACACCTCGACCAACGCTGGGTCACCGGGTCTCGAGGCTCGCTCGCTGCGCGAACTCACACCTCGACCAACGTTGCGGTCAGGACTCCAGGCGGAAGCGGGTGGCGCGAGCGCGCGCCTTCAGGCCCTTCATCCCCTTCGTCCGCAGGATGTTGATCGTCTGCAGCAGCGAGGTGTCGTTGGGCAGGGAGAGGCGGATGATCTCGCTCCACGCGGAGGCGACCTGCTTGGGCAGCGGGCCCGTCACGTAGTCGAGCTCGTACTTGTCGAAGAGCGCGCGGATCTGCGGGGCGATCTGCTGGTAGCGGCGGCTCGGCATGTCCGGGAAGAGGTGGTGCTCGATCTGGTAGCTGAGGTTGCCGGTCATGATGTGCATGGCCTTCGACCCGGAGATGTTGGCGGAGCCGAGCATCTGGCGCAGGTACCACTCGCCGCGGGTCTCCCCGTCGATCGAGGTCTTGGTGAAGGTCTTGACCCCGGCCGGGAAGTGCCCGCACATGATGACCGAGTGCGTCCAGTAGTTGCGCGCGATGTTCGAGACGAAGTTCGCCGCCAGGGTCGAGGCGAAGTTCGGGCCCGAGAGCAGCGGGAAGAGCAGGTAGTCCTTCGCGGCCTGCTTCTTGATCTTGTTGACGACCTTGCCGGCCTCGGCGCGCCACTGCGGGTTGTCGTGGCGGGTCGGCCAGTTCTTGCCGAGCTCCAGGTCGTACGCGGCGATGCCGTACTCGAAGAAGGTCGCGTTGAGGAACTGCGTGAACGGCTGGATGAGGTAGCCGGGGTACCACTTCTGCGCGTCGTCGACCCGCATGATCCCGTAGCCCAGGTCGTTGTCGTGGCCGACGACGTTGGTGTAGGTGTGGTGCACCTTGTTGTGGCTGTTCTTCCAGTGGTCCGCCGGGGTGACGTTGTCCCACTCCCACGTCGAGGAGTGGATCTTGGGGTCACGCATCCAGTCCCACTGGCCGTGGATGATGTTGTGCCCGATCTCCATGTTGTCGAGGATCTTGGCGACGCTCAGGCCGGCGGTGCCCGCGACCCACGCGATCGGGTTGCCGCTGAAGAGCAGCACCGCGCGCGAGCCCATCTCGAGGTAGCGCTGGGTGGCGATCATCCGGCGGATGTAGCGGGCGTCGGTCTCGCCGAGGTCGTCCATGACGGACGCGCGGATCTCGTCGAGCTCGCGGCCGAGCTCCTCGATCTGCTCCGGGCTGAGGTGGGAGATCGGCGAGTCGTGCATGTTGACGACCGTGTGGATCGTCTCGGACCGCCCGCCCGTGATGCGGGCGTCGGTCGTGCGGGGCGTGGTGCGCTCGAGAGTGGCGGTCATGGTCACTTCTCCTGGGTGTCGATGGTGCACGTGCCGGCGACGGCCGAGATGCAGGTCTGCACCTTCACCGGCGGGTCGTCGGGGGTGGTCGTGGTCAGGTCGCCGGTGCGCAGGTCGCGCACGGCACCGTCGGTCATGGGCAGGACGCAGCCGAAGCAGATGCCCATCCGGCACCCGCTCGGCATGAGGACGCCGGCGTCCTCGGCGGCGTCGAGGATCGTTGTGGCGCCGTCGATCTCGAGGTGCTTCTCCTCGTCGCCGACGCGAAGGGAGGCGGTCCCCCCTTCGCCCGCCTCGACGATCGTCGGGCGGAAACGCTCGACGTGGAGCAGCTCGGTGCGGCCCGCGGCCGCGTAGTGCGCCTCGAAGGCGTCGAGCATCGGGGTGGGGCCGCAGATCCAGGTCTCACGCTCGCGCCAGTCCGGCACGACCTCGTCGAGCTGCTCGGGGGTGAGCATGCCCTCGTCGTCGGTGTGCCGCACGATCGCGCGCACGCCGGTCGGGGCGTCCGCCAGCTCCCGGGCGAAGATCACGTCGTCGGCCGTCGGCGCGGAGTGCGCGTGGACGACGTCGAGCCCGTCGAAGTCGTGGTTGCGCAGCATGCCCATGACGGGCGTGATGCCGGAGCCACCGGTGAGGAAGAGGACCTTGGCCGGGACCGACTGCGGCAGCACGAAGTCACCGCTCGCCTGGTCGATCTGGATGACGACACCCGGGCGGGCGTCGTGGACGAGGTAGCGCGAGACGAGCCCGTCGGGCATCGCCTTGACGGTGATCGAGATCAGGCCGTCGCGGGCGCTGGTGTCGGAGGTCAGGGAGTAGGCGCGCCAGTGGCGCACGCCGTCGACGTCGACGCCGACGCGGATGTACTGTCCCGGCGCGTGGCCCTGCCAGTCGCGGCCGGGACGGATGGTGATCGTCGCGGCATCGCGGGTCTCGGGGGTGATCGCGACGATCCGGCCCCGCAGGTCGGCGCCGGAGCGAAGGGGGGCGAAGAGGTCCAGGTAGTCGTCCGGGATGACGGGCGTGGCCAGGCCGCGGGCGATGCGGGCGGCTGCGTCGCGGGCCTTGATGAACGGGCTGCCCCCCGCTCGCTGAGGTGTGAGTCCGCTCTGCGGGCGAGCCTCGAAGCGTGATGCGGTCGTCGTCATGACTCCATCCTCCCGCCTCAACCAATGCGCCCCGCTGTCCATGGCGAGTAGGCTTGGGTTCAGGTTTTTGTTCGCTGGAGACAATGGCTTCGAGGCTCCTCCGTCGCACCTCAGCCAGCGTCAGCCTCGAAGCCACCCGAGCACTAGGAGCCGTCATGACCGAGCCCACGGGCCGCACCGCGGAGCGGGCGGTCGACCTCGCCCTCGACGAGGCGACGGTCGACGCCCTTCGCGTCCACCTGCCGCGGGTCGCCCGGATCGTCGTCGCCGAGGTCATGGAGCAGGTCCCCGCGTACGACGTGCCCTTCCAGGGGCGGATGGGCCGGATCATCGAAAAGGCCGTGCAGGTCTCGCTCGAGAGCTTCGTGTCGCTGGCCTCCAGCTCTGCGCCGCAGGGGGCGCCCGTCGGCGTCGGCGTCACCGCGGCGAGCGAGCTCGGGCAGGCCGAGGCGCGCAACGGCCGCCCGGTCGAGGCACTGCTGTCCGCCTACCGCGTCGGGGCGGGAGCCGCGTGGCGCGAGCTGTCCGTCGAAGCCATCCACGCGGGCGTCGACGCACCGACGCTCGGGCGCTTCGCCGAGCTGGTCTTCACCTACATCGACGAGCTGTCCGCGGCCTCCGTCGCCGGCCACAACCAGCAGACGAGCAGCGCCGAGCGCGAGCGGATCGTCAACCTCGACCGGCTGACCCGCGGCCTGCTCACCGGGCAGGGCGCGAGCGAGCTCGAGGCCGCCGCGGCGGCCGCCGGCTGGACTCCCCCGCGCTCGCTCACCGCGGTCCTCGTGCCGCGCGAGCGCGTCGTCAGCACCGTCGGCCTGCTCGACCCGCGCACCCTCACCCTCGCCGAGGACCTCCCGGGACCCGACGTCGAGCCCGGCCCCACCGACGACGCCGTCCTGCTCGTCCCCGACTCGGGCGGCCGGTCACGCCGGCGCCTCGTCGAGCTGCTCGGCGAGCGCGAAGCCGTCCTCGGGCCCGCGCGGCCGTGGCTGCTCGCGCACGAGTCCTACGCGCGGACGGTTCGCGGGCGGGCGTTGCGGGCCGGCTTCGTCGACACCGACGCCGCGCTGCCCGAGCTCGTCCTGCACGGCGACCCCGCGGCACTGGCCGATCTGCGGGACGCGGCTCTCGCCCCCTTCGCCGAGGTGGGTGAGGGTGCCGCCGAGCGCCTCGCCGAGACCCTGCGGGCCTGGCTCCTGCTGCAGGGACGAAGGGAGCTCGTCGCCGAATCGCTCCACGTCCACCCGCAGACCGTGCGGTACCGGATGAACCAGGTGCGCGACCTCTTCGGCGACCGCCTCAACGACCCCGACGAAGTCCTCGCGATCCTGCTCGCCCTCGGCCGCTGACCCTCCCCCCTCATCGCCAAAACGCGCATTTGCCCGGGGAAATGCAAACTCTTGACGTCGAGAACGCGCACTTGCCCGGGGAAATGCAGGTCAGGGGGCCCAGAAGTCCGTGACGAGGTCGGCGACGGCACCGCCGCCGGTGAAGGAGTGCGTGCCCTTGGCCTCGTCGACGCGCACGTCGGCGGCCTTGTCCCCCAACGCCGCTCGCAGCGCCTCACGCACGTCGTCCGGCGTGCCGAAGGGGTCCCGCGCGCCCTGGACGACGTGCACCGGCAGTCCCGCCTCGACCGGCAGGACGAGCTCACCGATGCGGGACTTGTCCGGGCCCTTGCCCGGCGGCACGAGGGGGAAGCTCAGCGCGAGCACGCCGTCGGCGCCCAGCTCCGCGGCGAGCCGGCAGGCCACCCGCGCCCCCGCGCTGCGCCCGCCGAAGACCACCCGCTCAGCCAGCTGGTCCCGCACGGCCGCGACGATCTCGCGCCAGGCCGCGTCGAGCTTCGGCGGCATGGGCGCCACCTTCTTCCCCGCGACCCGCCACGGCATCTCGACGAGCGCGACCTGCCAGCCGGCCTCCGGGAGGCGCTTCGCGATGGCGGCCAGGTCGACCGCGCCGACGCCACCGCCGGCGCCGTGGGTGAGCAGCAGGGTGCCGTGGGTCTCCCCCTTCGGCTCCGTCAGGTGGAGGCGGGCGGGACCTTGCGCGGTCTCGACGCTGGTTTCGAGGCTCGGCCGTGGACGGCCTCGCTCCTCAACCAGCGTCTGATCTTCTTCGTCCAGCGTCCGATCTTCCTCAACCACCGTGCACCTCCCCCGTCTCCGGGTCGACCACACCGACCAGCTCCTCCGCGGGCAGCGGGTCGAGCAGGTGCGGGCCGTTGTTGCGGGTCGCGTTGACCGCGGTCGAGATCGGGTACGCGGCGAAGCGCCCCGGCTGGGCGAAGGCGAGCAGCTCGCCCACCTCCGCGAGGTCGGTGAGGTCGGGGTCGAGCCAGCGCGCCCAGTCCTCGCGCTCGAGCACGAGCGGCTGCCGGTCGTGGATGCGGTCCATGCCCGGGTCGGCCTCGGTCGTGATGATCGTGAAGGTCGTCAGCCACGCGTCCGGGTCGTCGTTGTCGGCGATCGCCTTGTCCCGCCAGAACTCGTACAACCCGGCGAAGGCGATCGGCGCCCCGTCCTCGCGGTGGATGAAGAAGGGCTGCTTGCGCGGCTTGCCCTTCGCGTCCTTGGCCACCGGCGAGACCTGCCACTCGTACCAGCCCGCGGCCGGGACGAGGCAGCGCCGGCTC